>JAOACZ010000023.1 GCA_026417575.1 bacterium
AGATGTGTATAAGAGACAGTCCTAACACTGTGCCATCTTCGTAGTAGGCACGCACGAACCACTTTCCGTCCCAGGTGTGAGCTTGAATGGCGTGGTCCAGTTCTGCGCGCTGAACGTCGGCCCAGTGGGCTTCCTCTTCGCGCTGCAATCGGCGGCAGATCTCCGCGTACACCAGCAACGCGTAGCGCAACTGAAAGGCGACGAAGACGCTTTCTCCGCGCTGGCCGAGCACGAGACAATCATTCCAATCAGCGAGCAGGCCACAGGGTAAACCGTGGGCCCCGCGGCGTTCTAGGTTAAACACGAGCGCTTGCTTTAGATGGTGCAGCACCGTGGCCTCGCCATGGTCCGCGTAGGGCAACACGCGCTCAAAAAAGCCTAGGTCGCCAGTTTCTTTCACATACTCCGGGACGGCAAAAAATAACCATAGGCAATCATCTGAACGAAATGCATGTTCGGGCGGCGGTGTTTCGTGCCCTGGGCGATGAGCAAACGGCTTAACAATCGGCATTGCCCCGCCATTGGCAACTTGTCCGGTTAACATTAATTCTAGGCGCGCCTCCACCTCGGCCGGCATCAGAGCTGCGGCGCCAAGGGAATCTTGCACCGTGTCACGATAGCCAAAGCCATCGCGCTCGCCTTGATAGACCAGGCTGGCGGCGCGAGCCCAGGTAAAGGTCACAATATTGTTGTAGGCGTTCCATACATTCACCATGCTGTTGAAGGCCTTGTCGGGCGTGCGCGCGTGGAGCACGTCGAGATGACTATGCCAGTACGCTTTGAGCGCCTGGAGCTCCGCGTGTGCGCGCGCGGGCGAGCCATAGGTGCGTTTCACTGCACGACCCTCTACTGCCGCATCGCCGATGCCCAACATTACCACGAGTTCTATCTCTCCTCCCGACGCCAGGTCCACATCGACCTGCAGCGTCCCACACATGTTGTCCCCGTACGCCAACGAGTTTGTACATTTGCCGTGCTCTACCACCCACGGGTTGGCATAGCTGCGGTAGGGGCCAATAAACACCTCGCGTTTTGTGTCAAATCCCGTTACCTTCGCCCCGGCCAACGCGAGAAACGTGCGCCGGCATTGATCCGCGTTCTCAAAATGCTCTGGGTCTGGCTGCAGGTTTCCTAGCAGGTGGTGACCGATGATACCGTCGCGGTATGTTGCTTTCACAATGTGCTGGGAGTACTGCATATTGACCATGTCGTGATACACGCGCCACTCGCTGCTAAACTCCACGTAGGTGAAAACCGACAATTTGCGCGGTTTTTTCCCGGTGTTAGAGAGTTTTAGGAGCCAGTACTCGAAATTCTGCCCGCGGGGGACGAAATAGGTGCTCTCTGAGGTGATGTCAGAGTACGAGGAAGTGATGATAGCGTAGCCCGTGCCGAAGCGACAGGTAGTTTTGTAGGCGGCCAGGTCCTTGCCCACAGGCTGCCAGGAAGCAGACCAGTAATCGCCACTCACGCGATCGCGGAGGTAAAAATAGCGTCCGGGCTGGGCCTCGGGAATGCCCAAGGGACGAAAGCGTAGAAAACGGCCTTGCGCACCAGATTTGTAAAAACTGAACCCGCCCGCGTTATTGGTGATCACAGCGCCGTACTCGGCTGAGCCGAGGTGGTTGGTCCACGGTGTCGGCGTATCCGGCCGGGTGATCACGTACTCTTTCGCTGCATCGTCGAAATACCCGTAGCGCATGCTATCTCCTAAAGGAAGTAAAAGCGAGGAGGAACATTAGTCTTGATGAAACACTTCTTTGAGCTCACGCGCGACTGGACTGTTGTCAGGGTTGGTCGGCATGAGGTCGCGCATGTAGGCCCACCACTTTTGGCATTCGGGTGTCTGCGCGATGGCCTGCCAACGCTCCTCGCTTTCAATCTCGGCGTACGCGAAGAGTTGGCGTGTTTCTGGGTGCAGAAAGATTGAGTAGTTGCGGACGCCGTGGGCGCGGAGGACGGCAGCCAATTCTGGCCAGATAGGGTTGTGACGACGTTCGTACTCAGCTTCGTGGCCGGGGTGGACTTGCATGACAAACGCTTTGCGGATCATGGCGCCTGACATTCGGGGTTACATGTGGTTATATGCACCGTACGCGCTGTGTTGTGCGCAGCGGCGTATTATAGCATATTTATGCGTGTAAATGGAAGCGTGCGGGGCATCTTTAGCATGTCCAGAGGCTGGTAGGTACATTGGCGCGGTACGTGATGGGATGTAGCGCGGCGTGCACGGTGCCGGGCCGTAACGTTTGTGCCGTGGCGCCGTGTCCCTCGGAGTAGTTTTCACGTCGCGTGGGCACATGGTTGCGCGGGAGGGCAATATTTTTTGCTCGAGATCGTCACTATAGTATGTATGGTACAGGGTAACCCATGGAAGTGAGAGCTTGCTATGCGTATAATTATGATGCTGGTCGTTGTGGGGAGCGCGATAGGTGGGGTGAGCTGCAGCTCACCGCGCACCCGAGAGATTGAAAAGGCGCTCGCGGTGCTGCACCGCACGGTCGAGCAACTGCGGACAGAATGGCAGGCACAAATGAGCGCGTTAAGTAACCGGGTCGCGGCACTCGAAGCGGAGCAGATGCTGGCCAACCGTGGCGGAGGAGCAAGCGCGGATGACATGCTGGCGAGTGCCATGACGACGTTAGAAGAGGAAGTGTCGCGCTTGGCGCGCATTGTGGACACAACTGGGATTGAGGATGCGGCAACGAATGATGTGGATCCGCAGGTTTTGCGCGACGTATTAAAGGAGTATACGGAGCGGCGGCGGGTGGCGGAGGTGCGCCAGCGCTTGCACCGCCGGAACGAAGAGCTGCACGCGCAGGATCGCAACCTCTACGGAGAGGGCCTGCGCGAGTTGTACGAGCGTGCACGGTTTCGCTGGGGCCGAGGACGGCGCTCGAATGAGGAGCGTGAGAAGGCCTTTCAAGAAATGCTACAGAGCTACCCGGAAGCCAATGCCACGGCGATGGTTGCTGCCGAACGAGCACTTGGCGCGCTTTTTCGTGGTAATCTGGAGGAGGCGGAACGGTACCACGCGTTTTTGCAAGGCAACCCTAAGTTTGCGGAGGTGGTCACGGATTGGGGGATTGAGGCACTTCCTGCTATTCAAACCGGGCTCGCGCACGCCTACTTGCAGCGGAACCGGCGGCAGGAAGCCGAACAGCTTCTGAACAATCTCGAGCGCAACTACAGTAGCAGCTATATACTTGTCCCGGGAGGCGGGCCACGCGGTGGGTTCGAGCCGCGCTGGGAGCGCGTCAGCGATGTGGTGGCGCGCCTGCGCGCACGGATGTAGCCAGGCCACCTCTCGGACATGCGCAGGCGCGCGTCGCGCGCATAGGCGGCTTGGGTAAAAGTCGAAAAGGGCGGGGATCTTTCGATCGCGAAGCGGAGCGAGCGTAATCGGTTTTCGTGGCCTGCGCGTGCTCGTCTGTCCTGCACATGAATGATGGCTATTGCGCAAGCACTGGTAGCGTGGTGAGCAAGGTCGTACGCTCCTGAGGAACACTGAGCCGAGGTTACGGTCGGCGGCGCTGTCTCACGTCATTGGCTACGGCGTGGGACGCAATCACACGGGAGGTACGTGAAGACAACGCCTGCGGGCACCACCGGGTGCCGTTCAGCCGCACTTTGTGAGGCATGTATCGGGGCAGGCTCAGTGATCAGGTTGTGTGTCGCGGGCCTGCTTGGCCTTCTGGACGACTTCGTGCAAGCGATAATCATTGGCTTGAATCCAGCGGTAGTACTCTTGATACTGCAAAGCAGCCGCGGCGGCTTCGTCACACACCACAGTCACCCGTGGATGTAACTGAAGTGCGGATGCCGGACACAACGCGGTGACTGGCCCCTCGGCCATTGCAGCCACGGCGCGGGCCTTGGCCGGCCCACACGCCAGCAGCAGAATTTCGCGTGCTTCAAGGATCGTCCCAACACCCATTGTGAGCGCCCAGCGCGGCACCTCTTCTCCTGGGCCAAAAAAGCGGCGGTTGTCTTCAATTGTTTCGCGGGTTAAGACCTTGTCGCGCGTGCGCGAGCACAGTGATGATGTCGGTTCGTTAAAGCCAATGTGGCCATCTCGGCCAATCCCGAGGATTTGGACGTCGATGCCACCCGCGGCGCGGATGGCTGCTTCGTAGGCCTCGCAATGCGCCTCGACATCATCTGGCAGCCCATCAAGGAAATGGATATTTTCCGGGCGCAAATTGACGTGGGAGAAGAGATGCTCATGCATAAATCGGTAGAAGCTGCGCGGGTGATGACGGCTCAACCCGACGTACTCGTCGAGATTAAAGGTGATCACCTCGCTGAAATCGAGCTCGCCGCGCTGATACCCCTCCACCATTGCGCGGTACAAGCGGAGGGGAGTGCTGCCGGTGGCAAGACCGAGCACTAATCGTGGCTTGCGCTGGATGCGTTGGCGTAGCCACTCGTACGCATACGTCGCGACACCTGCCTCATCAGGTTGAATGAGAATCAACATGGCCCATCGAAGATGTGGGTGAAGATTTGCAATGTTAGCCATGCTCCGTGGGGAGACCCCAACGACCACAGCGCGGGACGGTGCTGCACTGCGACGTTTGGAAAAGTGCCGTCCACGCGCAGCACCTTCCTGCAACCGTTGCCAGGGGCCCGTCCGTGCATTGTGCGTCGCACGAAGCATGGGGCGGGATGCTTACATGAAGCACGTGCGCATCCCTTGCCGATGGTTCATCTTACTCATCGGCGCAACTTCTGTCAAACCTGCGCTGACGTGCCTATGCTGGGTGAGCGTGACGGAGTGTGGAAGGGTGGTAGCTACATGTCACGCGAGATCTCGTCACTGTGCATGCACAGTAGGGGAGGAAAGCCGTGGCGAAGTGTTCGAAGTCAAAGAAGAGCGGCGGGCGATACCACTGGACACGCGATGAGGATTGTGCAGGAGCGCGTGGGCAGGGGGGACACAGGGAAGGCGTGCGGTGTGAAAGTGGCGTGTAGTAGCCCAAACATCGTGTCACGCGTGACTTGTAGTGCGGGATCTGGTTTTCTGGTAGCCATGTGTTCTTAATCCCGTCAGCGTTATTACCTGATGGTGTCGCCGATGAGTTGCGCAGGCCGGTTGTGGATTGGATTTGGTGAGCTGTGGCAGGCTCTTGCGAGAGGGAGCATAAAATGCGATAATCGGTGCGCAGGACGGAGAGGACATGTCTCAAGAGGTAGTTATATCTGTATTGACACCGGACCGGGTGGGCTTAATTGCTGGTGTGACGCAAGCGATCTACGCCGCGGGTGGGAATATTTGTGCGATCAGTCAGACGGTATTGCAAGGGTACTTCACCATCATACTCATTGCTGCGGTGCCCGATGAGTGTACGCCGGAGCAATTGCAGAAGGCGGTCGAGGCGAGTGGGCGGGCAGGTGAACTATCCGTACTGGTGCGGCCGCGCCGGCGGGGAGCGCTGCCGATGGGGCCGATGCCATCGGGCGATCGGTTTGTGTTGACGATGAGCGGACGCGACCAACCGGGACTGCTTGCACGCATTGCGGCGTATCTTGCCAGTCGCGGGATCAACATTGAGGATTTGGCTGCGCACACCGATGGCGGGCGTTTTCTGTTGATGGGTGAACTCACGCTGCCGGCACGGGAAGACGTGCGGCAGGTGTATATAGATTTGGAAGCGCTGGTGCCCACGCCTGATGCGGTGGTCACACTGCAACATATCAATGTATTTGTGGCCACGACGGAAATAGGTTTTCGTCACCGTTCTGTTCTCTCGCCGCGCGCATGCTCCGAACGGAAGACATACTAAGTACGATTCGCATGGTGCGGCAGGAGCATCTGGACGTGCGCACGGTGACGCTGGGAGTAAACATCCTGGATTGCGCGTCTCCCGACATTACGCAAGCATGCGAGAAAGTGCGGCAGAAGCTGCGGCGATGTGCGATGCGGCTTGTGCCGGTGTGTGATGATCTCAGCGCCAAGTACGGAATACCGATAGTGAATAAGCGACTGGCGGTGAGCCCGCTGAGCGCGGTGGGGGCGGCACATGGGGAGGCCGGGTTACTGCAGCTGGCGCGGGCGCTGGACGCGGCGTGTGAGGAGACGCGGATTGATTTGGTGGGAGGGTTCACTGCGTTAGTGCAAAAAGGATTTACGGAGGGTGATCATGCGCTTTTACGCAGCCTGCCGCGCGTGCTGGCCGAGACGCAGCATGTGTGTGCATCGGTGAATGTCGCTTCGACGAAAGCGGGCATCAACATGGACGCGGTGTTACTGATGGGTGAGCTACTGCGGGAGATCGCCCATGCGACAGCAGCGCAGGACGGGTTTGGCTGTGCGAAGTTGGTGATCTTCGCGAACATTCCTGAAGACAATCCGTTTATGGCGGGTGCGTACTTGGGAGCGGGGGAGCCAGAATGTGTGGTAAATATTGGCGTAAGCGGTCCTGGGGTAATCCGCCGTGCTTTGGAGCGTGCGTTGCAGGCGCACCAGCAGCTGGATTTGGGAGCGATCGCGGAAGAAATCAAAACAACCGCGTTCCGGGTGACACGGGTGGGGGAATTGATTGGACGAGAAGTGGCCGAGGCGCTGGGAGCAGAGTTTGGCATTGTTGATTTATCGCTTGCACCGACGCCGACGCCGGGAGACAGTGTGGGGGAGATTCTGCAGGTGATGGGGATAGCGGCGATTGGCGCACCTGGGACGACCGCCGCGCTGGCGCTGCTCAACGACGCGGTGAAGAAGGGTGGGCTTTTTGCATCGTCGTCGGTGGGCGGGTTGAGCGGTGCGTTCATTCCCGTGAGCGAAGATAGCGCCTTAGGCGCGGCAGCGGCTGCGGGACACCTCTCGCTGGAGAAGTTGGAGGCAATGACGAGTGTCTGCTCGGTGGGTCTTGATATGATTGCTGTACCGGGCGACACGGACGCGCGCACGCTGGCCGCGCTAATTGCGGACGAAATGGCGATCGGTGTGATGAACAACAAAACCACGGCAGTGCGGATTATACCTGTCCCGGGGAAGCGTGCGGGTGAACGTGTTTCGTTTGGGGGTTTGTTTGGGGGCAGTACGATCATGCCGGTTCGTGAGTGTGGCGCGGCGCGTGCGTTTGTCGAGCGCGGGGGCCGCATTCCTGCTCCGTTGCATTCGTTGACGAATTAAGCCGAGGCTGGACTGCCGCGTGGGTTCACCGAGTAGCGTGCGTTACAGCGCGAAGGCAGGTTGAATACCTGGCGAAGTTGCGCTGTAATGGGATGGAAAGGGGGTATGATTTTGGTGGGGTAGACCTGAGGCAGAGGGTAAAGGAGGGTGTCTGTGGAGGAGGAGACGGTGTTGCAGGGCGGGCTGGAAGAAAGGGGAGGCTGTAGAGGTGTGGAGCAAGGAGGGGAGAGGGCAGTGGCAAAAGAGGGGTCGTGCTTCTTCCGTGTGCAAGCGGAGTTTTGCCCGTTTTGAGGGTGTGGACGGCTTGCGCTTTGGCGCGCAACCTGCTACAATGACATACCATCTGAAACGTAAGCTACGGACGAGAGATTATGCAGGCACGCGAACAATGGGCGAGTCGATTTGGGGTGATTTTGGCGGTGGCGGGTAGCGCAGTGGGATTAGGCAACTTTTTACGGTTTCCCTCGCAGGTGTGCCAGCACGGGGGCGGGGCATTCATGATACCGTATTTCATCTCGTTTTTGGTGTTGGGGATTCCGTTATGCTGGATTGAGTGGACGCTGGGGCGATATGGGGGGAGGTACTCGCATGGGAGTTTGCCGGGGATTTTCGATGCGGTAGTGAAGCGGCCGTGGGCGAAGTATGTGGGGGTGCTGGGGTTATTTGTACCGTTGGTCATTTTTTTCTATTACACGTACATCGAGTCGTGGTGCCTGGCGTACAGTGTGTTTTCCCTGCTGGGGACGTATGCGAAGGTAGAGACGCCGGCGGCGATGGGGTCATTTTTACGCGCGTTTCAAGGGCTTGAGCGGAACGGGTATTTCAGCAGTGTGGGGATTGCGTATGCCTTTTTCTTGATGACATTTATCGCGAACGTGGTTGTGATTTACAAGGGACTGGTACGAGGCATCGAGTTTCTGTGCAAGGTTGCCATACCGGTCTTGCTTACGGGCGGGGTGGTGCTGATGGTGCGGATTGTGACGTTGGGGACACCGGATCCGAATCAGGTGGACTTGAATGTGCGGAACGCATTTGGGTTTATGTGGAATCCGTCATTTGGGGTATTAGCGTCACCGCGGGTGTGGCTGGCGGCGGCGGGGCAGATTTTTTTCACGCTCAGTGTGGGGCTGGGGGCAATTATGACGTACGCGTCGTATTTGCGCGAGGACGATGATGTGGTGTTGTCCTCGACAACGGCGGCGAGCATGAATGAGCTGTTTGAGGTGGTGATTGGAGGGAGTATTGTGATTCCGGCGGCGTACTTATTTTTTGGGCCTGAGGGAGCGTTGGCGACGGCGCGGCAGGGGGCGTTTGATATAGGTTTTGTGACCATGCCGGTGATTTTGAATCGGATTCCATTTGGTGATATATTTGGGTTTTACTGGTTTTTCCTGTTATTTTTGGCGGGGATCACGTCGTCAATTTCGCTGATGCAGCCGGTGATTTCGTTTTTGGAGGATGAATTTGGGTGGAATCGGCACAAGGCGGCGGTGGCGTTGGGGATAGTGTGTTTTGTGATTACGCATGCGTGTATATTTGGGTTGGGGGTGGGTGTATTAGATGAGTTTGATTTTTGGGGGGGCACGCTGGTGATCACGCTGTGTGCGTTTGTGGAAGTGCTGATCTTTATGCGCTATGTGGGGGTGAGGCGCGGCTGGGCGGAACTGCATCGGGGCGGGGATATTCGTTTGCCGCGCTGGGTGCGCTATGTGTTGTACGTGACGCCAGTGTATCTCGGAGCGATTATCGTGTGTTGGGCGCTGCTGGATTGGGTGCCGTGGATCGTGAGGCCATTTGGGATGGAGATTGGGTTAGATTTCTCGTGGGAGTGGCCATGGGTGAGGTGGACAGTGGCCAGGGGGCACGTGCAGCCGGCGATTTTATGGACGCGCGCAGGGTTGCTGGTGTTGTTGGTGGGATTGATGGTACTAGTTCACGTGGCGTGGCGGCGTGTGCGTGCACGCAAGGAGGCGGTATGATGCTCAGCGGGTGGATTTTGTTAGTGGTGTCGTGGGGGGTGATAGTTGGGCTGTGTGTATTTTGCGTGGTGAAGGTGCTGACGACGCAACGGGCGAACATCCACGCGCCGTTGGAGATTGACACGGGCGACCTGCCAGGGCCGCACGAGCCGGGGCGATGAACCGGCGGGTGATTGCGGCGGGGGTGGTGGCGGGTGCCTTGGCCCTGTTAGTGATTTTAGTGCGGACGGGGCTGTTGGGGGCAGCGGCGCAAGAGCTGGCGTTTGATGTTTCGGCGCCGGTGTTGGATGCGGCGGGGTGGCCGTGGCGGCTGATGCGAGCGGGGTGGGAAACGCTGGCGGGGAACCGGCGTTTGCGGGCGGAGAACGCGCAGCTGGCGGCGCGTGTGGGCGAGCTGGAACGGGAGGTGAGCGTGCTGCGGGATGAGCTGGCGCGGGTGCCGCAGGTGGGCGAACTGGCGAGCTTGCAGGAGCGGTATCCTGGGGCGATTCTTGCCCGGGTAGTGTTACGGGATGAACTGAGCTGGTCGAAGACGCTTGTGATCAATCGAGGTGAGCGGGATGGGGTGATGATGAACATGGCTGTGGTGGCGGGGGCGGGACTGGTGGGGAAAATCATTCATACGGGGTATGCATACTCGCGGGTGTTGCTGTTGACGGACAGGTCGTTTCGAGCCGGGGCGCGCTTGCGGCGCTCGCGCTCCACGGGGTTGATTCGCGGGCGTGGTACGCATGAGCTGGTATTGAATTATTTACCGCGGGATGCGGCGGTGTTGCCGGGAGACGAGGTGGTAACATCTGGGTTAGGTGGGATTTTTCCGTCTGGGTATCTCATTGGCCGGGTGCGCGAGGCGATTTTTGAGGAGTACGGGTTCTACCAGTATGCGGTGGTCGAGCCTGCGGTGAATGTGAACACGCTGGAGGTGGTAGCGGTGCTGCAGCGTCAACCGCTGCAGATAGACGTGGAAGAAGCGCCAGTAGAATGAGCTTGGTGATCGCGAGTGTGGGCGCGGTAGTGCTGCTTGTCATCGTGCAGCGGGTGGGGCTGGAGATGGCGTGGGATGTGCTTACGCCAGTGTTAGTAGCGGTGGGCTTAGCGGGATCGTTGCGGCGCGGGGTGGGGTGGGCACTGATCATGGCGGTTGTGCTGAGCGCGGCGATGCGGGTGCACCCGCTAGTAGTATTTGGGGTATGGGCGGCGGTGATTTTGGTACTGCGGGCGGTGGCACGTGGCGTCGAGTGGGAGCAGCCGCTGGTGATGTTTGTCATTGCCGCGCTGACGTCGGTGGGCTGGCAACTGGGGCTGCTATTGTTAAATTGGTTTGGCGGGCTGGCGCCCACAGTGGATCGCTACAGCGTGCTAAGCATCTTTGCGCGGTCGGTGACGGCAGGGCTTGGGTTTATGCTGAGTGCGGGGGTGCTGACGCGGGCCGCGGATCCCACGCGAGTGACTCGTACGCCGCGCGGGGTGGGGAGGCGGTAAGATGCCGGGTGCGGAGGTGCAGCCGAATGGGAGGCGTTATCGTGTGCTCCTTGGGCTGTTTCTGGGCAGCTTGGTTATTCTGCTCGCCCAGTTAATTCAGCTGCAGTTACTGCGCGGGTCGTACTACCGGCGCGTGGCGGCGCGGCAAAGTTTGCGAATGGTGTGGGTGCCAGCGTTGCGTGGGCGGATTTATGACCGGCACATGCAGGTGCTGGCGGACAATCGTCCAGCATTTGACATTGAGGTAAGTCCTACGGAGCTGAGTGGGCGGCAGCAGACGAACGTGGTTCGTGCGCTGGCGGCGTTGTTACAGCAACCAGCGGAGGTACTCTGGTCAAATCTCCAACCACACCGGTATTTTGCCTACCAACCGGCCCGAGTCGCCCGGGACATTACCCACCGGCAGATGCTGCGCGTGGCCGAGCGTTTGCATGCTTTGCCGGCGGTGGAAGTGGTGGTGAATCCGCTGCGGCGGTATCCTCACGGCGCCGCGTGCGGGCATGTGTTGGGGTACGTGAGTAGCGTGCCGCCAGATCACCCGCGGTTGAAGAGTGGCGAGTACTCGCTCAATGATGTGGTGGGAGCAAGTGGGATTGAGCGCGTATGTGAGGAATATCTGCACGGGGTGAATGGGAAGAAGTTAGTCCAAGTGGATCGGCGTTCACGCTATGTGGAGACGAAAGAAGTGCGGCCGCCGATACCCGGGCACGACGTGATTCTGACAATTGACGCAACGTTGCAGAGCGTGTTAGCGGAGGCGTTAAGCAATCGGGTAGGGGCGGCGGTGGCGTTAGATCCCCGTACGGGCGAAGTACTTGCGATGGTATCATCGCCTGGGTTTGACCCCAATCTGTTTGTGGGCGGGATCAGCCCGGCAGTTTTTGCTGCGTTGCGAGAGGACCCGCTGCGGCCATTACTCAATCGAGCGATAGCAGGGCAATATCAGCTGGGCAGCGCGTTTAAGCCTATTACCGCGATAGCGGGGATCGAGAATGACCTGATCACATCGACGACGGTGTATTACGACATCAGCGGATACTTTGATTATGGCGCGCAACGTTGGTACAATTTTCGGCGCTTACGGCAGGGGATGCTGACGTTACCGGAGGCGTTGCGGGTGTCGTGCAACACCTTTTTTTGTTACTTTGCGCCGCAGATTGGGGTGGCGCGTTTGGCGATGTATGCGCGTTTATTTGGGTTAGGGGATCGGACGGGGATCGAGCTGCCGGGGGAGGCAGCGGGGCTGGTACCGGACGCGGGGTGGAAACGCCAGCGCATGCATGAGCCGTGGTATCCAGGTGACACGATTAACTTTGCCATTGGGCAGGGGTACTTGTTAGTGACGCCATTGCAAGTGGCGTGCATGACCGCGGTGATTGCTAATCGTGGGACGTGGTACCCGCCACGAATTATTCGGGCGTACGTGATCAATCGGCAGACGGTACTGGCACGGTCGACACGTGCGCCAGTGCCGGTACCGGTATCGCAGGAAGCGTTTGCGTTGGTGCGACGGGGGTTGTGGGAAGTTGTTAACACGCGGAATGGTTCGGGGCGGCTGGCGTATTTGGAACGGCCGGTGGTAGCAGGCAAAACGGGCTCGGCTATGGTGGGGCCAGTAACGTACGGTTGGTTTACCGGCTACGCGCCAGCGGATGAACCGGCGCTGGTGGTGACGGTGTTGGTAGAGGGTGCGGAAACAGGTGGACGTGACGCAGCACCAATTGCGCGGCGGGCGTTTGCCGCATACTTTGATGTCGATCTATTGAGTTTGACGAACGTGCCGCACAATGTTACAATCATTGATTGATGCTTATCCGCATAACGTGAAGAGGAATCTGCAATGAGAAAGCATGTATGGATCTACCTGGGGGTTGTCGTGGGACTAGGGGTGGGGGGAATCACTGGGTGCTACACGGTACCGGTGACGGGGCGGACAAGCATGATTTTGGTGCCGCAATCAGAGGAGTTTGCGTTGGGCATGCAGGCGTATAACGACGTACGCAGCAACACGCCGCTTTCGCGCGATACGGCGCTGATTAGTCGGGTGCAGCGGATTGGAAGTCGGCTTGCGGCTGCGAGCGATGCACCGACGTGGGCGTGGGAGTTTGCCGTCTTCGAAGAGCAGACGCCAAACGCGTGGTGTTTGCCGGGGGGGAAAGTAGGTGTGTACAGCGGGTTGATGCGCTATGTGTACACAGACGGGGAGCTGGCGACGGTGCTGGCGCATGAAATCGGGCATGCGGTCGCGCGTCACGGGGCGGAGCGGATGAGTCAGCAGATGATCGTTGCTGCGGGTGGTGCCATTGTCGCGGGCAGTGTGTCGGATAAGAATGTGGAGGTGGCCAAAGTTGCGTATGGTATCGGTTCCGAGTTGTTTGTGATGCTGCCCTACAGCCGCAAGCAGGAGTATGAAGCAGACGAAATTGGGCTGATCTACATGGCGCGCGCTGGGTACGATCCTCGTGAGGCGGTGACCTTTTGGGAACGTTTTCGGCAACTAAGCCAAGGGCGGAACATGCCGGAATGGTTTTCGACGCATCCTGCGGATGAAAAGCGCGTCGCGCGGCTAAGGGAGCTGATGCCACGAGCTCTGGCGGAGTATCAGCGTGTGACTGGGAAGCCATGACTGGCATGGTGCGGCCGGTGCAGATCGGCCGCGTGACAATAAACCCGAACCTGTTTGTAGCGCCGATGGCAGGGTACACAGATCTGCCTTATCGGCGTATTGTGCGCGAGTTAGGCGGCGCGGGGCTGGTTTACACAGAGCTGATCAGCTGTCATGCGCTGGTGCGCTTGCGGCGCAAGACTGAGTTACTGATTGCCACGACACCCGACGAGCATCCGTTGGCCATGCAAATATTCGGGAGCGATCCGGAGCGCATGGCGGCAAGTGCGAGCGTATTAGAGGAGTACGGGGCGGATATCATTGATATCAACATGGGCTGTCCTGTGGCAAAGGTGGTGAAGACGGGTGGGGGTGCAGTTTTGATGCGCGAGCCGGTGGTAGCGGAGGCGATTGTGCGCGCGTGTGTACGCGCGGTGTCGGTACCGGTGACGGTGAAGATTCGCGCGGGCTGGGACGAGCGCTCGCGCAATGCGGTAGAGTTTGCTCGGCGCATGGCGGATGCTGGAGCTGCGGCGATAGCGGTGCACGCGCGTACGCGCGCCCAAGGCTACAGCGGGCGAGCGGATTGGGGCCTCATTGCGGAGGTCGTTCAAGCGGTGCCCGTGCCAGTGATTGGCAACGGCGATGTAGTAGATGGCCCATCGGCCCGGGCGCTGCTGGAGCAAACAGGTTGCGCAGGAGTGATGATTGGACGTGCGGCTGTCGGAGCGCCGTGGCTATTTCGAGCGGTGGAGCAGTACTTGGCCACGGGCGAGGAGGTAGCGGATCCTGGACCCCGCGAGCGGGGGGAGTTAGCTTTGCGGCATTTTCGATATTTGTGCGAGTTGTATGGCGAGCGCACGGCGTGTTTACACATCCGGCGGATCGCCTGTGGCTATGCGCGCGGGCTCCCGGGCGCGCGCGAGTTCCGCACGCGCGTGGTGCAGGTGGCCTCGGCGGCCGAGGTACGCGCGGTGATCGAAGAATTTTTTTGGCTGTCGGGACGGTCGGACGGGTCGGACCTTTTGGACAGGTCGGAAGTTACGGAGCTTTCGGACTCGTCGGACGGTAAAGTACTTGGAGGAGCGTATGCTTAATCGTACTCATTTGTGGGTGAGTGTTCTGTGGACTACGGCGCAGATGGCTTTGGCTGTGAGCGTCCACTATGACCAAAGCTTTTACAGCGCGGCGCTGAAGGAGACCATGTACTATGACATCATCCTGCCCGATACGTACACTAATGACCAATATTTTCCGGTACTGTACCTGTTACCTGGGCGGAACGCGCGCTACTACACTTGGCGTGGGAACCTCGACTTACTCACCTTCATGCAAGGTAAAACATTCATAGCAGTCGTTGCTGATACGCGCAACACCTGGTACATGGGTGCGTGGGCACAGTACATTTGTCGTGATCTACCTGCCCACATTGAGAAAAAATGGCGCGCATCAAACATTCGCGGGATCGCGGGCATCAGTATGGGTGGCTATGGTGCTTTTTATGTGGCGGGCTACGGGCGAGGCTTGGGCGGCGTGCGCTATCATTCACTTTCGGCGCTCAGTGGCGCGTTTGTGGAGCCGTGGGTGGCTGCATTTCTCGATGGCGCTAGCATTGTCACCCGTGCACAGCTCGCTGACGCACTGGCCAGCAAGCCGTTCCGCATTTTATTCGATTGCGGGAATGAAGATCGGTTTAACTACTGGGTGGCAGACTATGACTTGGCGTATCGCAACGATCTGATGCGCGATGAACTGCTCGTACGTGGCCGCGTTCTGTGGACGAACTTATTTTACTACCGCCCGCCGGGTGCGCATGACTACAGCTATTGGAACAGTCGCGCACCGATCCATCTTGCCTTTCATCAGCAGCAGTTCTCCCTGTATCCTTTTGTGATGGTTACTTCTCACGCAGAGTTTGTAACCACGGTTGTGACGAGCGAACTGGTACGCGTGGCGGGCGTGGCTTATGCGGGAATCGGTCTTTCGAATGTGACGTGGGAATCGCGCGCGGATGGCATGATCAGGCGCGGAGTTGCCACGGGCACGAACGCGTGGTACGCAGACCTGACCAATCAAATTGGGCGCAACACTATTGTTTTCACCGCGCGCGCGGTAAATAATTTCACCAACTGGACCGCATTGACGCTTTTTCGCCGCAATCCGCATTTCCGCGTGCGCCGGATAAAAGTGACTCCGCGTGCGCTTCTGATACGGACAAGCGACGTGACATTTGGCAACGTGGACGCGCTGACAAACGGAACGGGCGGGATTGGCACAGTGACGCTCGATCAGTTTAGCAAGGCACTCTCGAATGGCTGGACGCGTTCCGGGCCGTTCATGGCGCGCTATAGTGAACGCACGCCCGACTGGGCCGTGACAATGACGATAAATGGTGACGCGCGCAAAGATGTCCTCACAATGACGTGCAAGCCGCGTGGGAGCAATCCCCTCACAAACTTCTTTGATCGCATCCGCATCACGAACAACGTCCCGCTCACCATTCAACTAGGCGCGTTTCACGCGCAGACAAATGTGACCTTGAACGTGAAAGGAGTGTATAGTGACCATGGGCCGTGGTTCTGAGATGCGCGCTGAAGTGCCGAGGCCGGCGCGGCATGTGGTGGTGACGGGTGCGAGCGGTGGGTTGGGGCAAGCGTGCGCAGTGGCGTTTGCGGCGCCGGGTGTGTGCGTGGGTGTCCACTACGGACGCAATCTCGCTGGGGCAAGGGAGACAGCGCGGCGAGTAGAAGATCGCGGGGCGACGGCCTACCTAGTTGAGGCAGACTTCCGTGTGGCGGATGCGTGGCGGGCGGTGGTTGACGCAATCGGCGAGCAGTCGTACCCGCTTGATGTGCTGCTTCTCAATGCCGGTCTGTCCTTGCCAAAGCGCATCGTCAATATGAGTGAGGAGGATTGGGATACGGTGCTCCAAGTGAATTACCGCAGCCACGTTGCGTTGTTGGAAGCATGCGCGGTCAATCTGCTGCGCGCGGGCAGCCATGTGCTGGCAGTGGCCTCGCTCGTTGGCCTGCGGGGCGAGATTGGCCTAAGCGCGTATGCGGCGTCGAAGGGTGCGCTGATTGGGCTGGTGCAAGATGCCGCGCGGCGGCTGGGGCCGCGTGGTATCTGCGTAAACGCGATTCTCCCGGGGCTGCTGCGTACTGGCATCACAGCGAACATGAGCGATGAGCAGTTTGCGGCAGCGGTGGGAGAAAATGCACTTGGGCACGGCTCGACCTGTGAGGAAGTGGCGCGGGTCGCTGTATTTATCGCGACATTGCAGAATGTATCTGGGCAAGTATTTGCACTAGATAGCCGGCTGCGGCTGTAGGGCGAGGCGACATTGCCACGGCAGATCGTTGGGGCGAAGCGGGAGTGAAAGAAGGGTGGTCACGCGCCGGGCGCGCGGTAGAACTCAAGTCCGGCATGCACTTCGCGGATCACGGCGCCGCGGCTAGATAGCTCGGTTAGCGCTGCGCGCGCAGCACTGAACGAAATGCTCAGGCCGTGGGCTACGTCGTGGACCGTACATGGCCGGCGCCGGACAAGCTGCAATACTTCATCCAAGGCCACGCTCGTCTGTTCGTGCAGCGTGGCGCGGAACGAGGCAATCACTTCCGCGGGCGGCGTAAACTGAGGGGCGATGGCGGCGAGCTGGGCGGGTGTGGCGGGCCGGACAAAACTTTCGGCCGGAGGACGCACGGCGGTGTTGAGCTGAATTTTTGCTGGGTGGAGCTCGGCTGCCTGCGCGGCGAGAGCGCGGATGCACTCGGGGCTATCATTGATGCCCGGCACGATAAAAATTTCCAACCAAAGCGCTCCGCGATACTCTGCCGCGAACGTGCGTAAACCTTGCAGATACGCATCGAAATCAACGCCGGGAGCTGGGCGGTTGATCCGGGCGAAGGTGAGAGGATCGGGGGCGTCGAGTGAGGGGACAACGACATCGGCGAGGGCCGCCGCCGCGCGCACCTCAGGCAGATGGAAGAGGGTGCCGTTGGTTAGCAAGCAGGTGGGAATGTTGGTGAGCGCGCGAATGCCGCGCAACACCTCTGCCAAGCCTGTGTGCAGTGTGGGCTCACCCGATCCAGCGAGAGTAATAAAGTCTGCCGTGCCGCCGCTTTTAAGCCATTCGGCCAGCTCAGCGAGCACGTCATTTACTGGCACGAACGCCGCGCGCTCGGTGGTGAGTGTGGTCGTGCGTCCGCACTCACAATACACGCAATCCAACGTGCAGGTTTTAAATGGCAACAGATCCACGCCGAGCGAGCGGCCCAGGCGGCGCGACGCCACCGGGCCGAAGAGATATTTGTGTGCAAGACCAGTCTGCATGCGCTAGTAGTATAACAAAGGGTTAGCTGCGATGCGAGAACGGTGTGCAGGGCAGCGGATGCGAACAAAAACACGACCGACCCGCAGTGCAGAGGACCGCAAAGACGATGTGGCGCCGGCCGTGACTGCCAAGGCAGAGCAAATAGAGCTAGTCGAGGTTGGAGTTCGTTCATCGAGATGTAACGACGCAGAATGTTGACTGCATTCGACAAAAAATGCTGATTGGGGGCGGCGGCGAGGGAATTTGACGCCAAGAATACGCACGCGGGACGCTTTTTTACTAGAAAGGATCGCGGAAGGAGTTGTGATTGGTTTTCACGAGCTTTTTTATGGAGGAGCGCCGGGGGACAGCCGCTGGTTCGCATGAACGCAGCCCGCACGTGGCTAAACAACACAAACCACCAATTGCAATTAACAAAAATTGTTAGTTGAGTCCGCACCTGGCCTCCGCAAGGAACGCAGGGTAGGTTTGCGGGCACTGGGGCGGGTGCCCGTCCGGAGGATGGGATTGGCGTGGCCCGCGCGCGTGACTCAAAGGAAAGGGTGAATGGCCATTGAAGCGAAGGTGGGCAGTTTGCGATGAGGTGCGAAAAATGCTATAATTAGGGAGCTCCTCACATGATTTTCGGCGATCATCTGTCGGCATGTTGGGTGCGTTGTTCGTCGTACAACAAAGCCTTGTGAGTTCGTTTTGCATGCCAGCGTGTCCATAGGAAGTTGTGGCGGTCGGATTGTGGTCACGTTGGTTGTTTCGCACATGGCGAAGCATATAGCGCGCGGATGGCGTGGGCTGCGGTGGGGGAGGAGCAAGATTTGTCAACGAGCGCGCGCGGCGCGATTGTGGGTGGCCTCATCCTGCGAGGGTGGTTGGCAGACGAACAATCTGTTCAGTGACGCAAGGAGGGCAATATGTCCATTCTGCGAAGGGAAGCGATGCTCGTTCTGTGCGCGGCATGGCCGAGTGGCGCGGTGACGCACTATGTAGCGCTGAACGGCGCGCACGTGGCGCCGTTTGACACGTGGGCGAGAGCGGCGACGAACATCCAAGCGGCAGTGGACGCGGCCAGCGCGGGCGACGAGGTGATGATGCGAACACGGTGTAAGCCGCGGGGGGCGTGTCACGCCGGGCTCTGCTGGGTCCCGAGGTGTGGCCATTGGGAAAATACTCCCTCGTGCATCTGACAATGAACTAGTTCACGGCTTACGGGAGGAAGACAGATGAACTATCAGCTCACGTTAGTCACTGCATTAAGTCTTCTCACGACGACAGCGCTGTTTGGCACGGTCTATTATGTTGACGCGAGCCGGCCGGATGATTCGGGGAACGGCTTGTCGTGGGCCACGGCGAAAAAGACGATCCAAGCGGCAGTGGACGCGGCCAGCGCGGGCGACACGGTGCTGGTGACCAACGGCGTGTATGCCACGGGTCAGAGACTCTTGCTCGGAACCGCTTGCTGGAACCGCGTGGTGATTACGAAGGACATCACGGTGCGTAGCGTTAACGGGCCGGGGGTGACGATTATCCAAGGACAGGGACCGCTGGGCACGGGCGCAGTGCGCTGCGTCTACATGTTGGGAGGTGTCTTGAGCGGGTTTACGCTGACGAACGGCTTCACTGCCATGGGTGGCAATTACCAGTATGACCAGAGCGGTGGCGGGGTGAACATGTATGGAGGCGTGGGGGTGGTGTCGAACTGCATTATCACTGGCAATACAGCTTATCTGTGGGGTGGCGGCACATACGCGGGCACGGTGAACAACAGCGTCATCAGCGGCAACAGCGCGGCAAACGGCAGCGGGGGCGGGACGTTTGACAGTAGCGTAAACCGCTGCACCATCAGCGGCAACCGCGCCAGCTATGCTGGGGGCGGGGCATATAAAGGCACGCTGAACAACAGCACGATCAGCGGCAATTACGCCTCAGAATATGGTGGCGGGGTGAGCGATGCGATCGTGAATAACAGCACGATCAGCGGCAACCGCGCGAGTTCGTATGGCGGTGGGGCGTACGGGAGCAAAGTGAACAACAGCACGATCAGTGGAAATGTTACTCTTCAAAGATATGGCGCGGTATACAGTTGCGTTGTCAGCAATTCGATCATCTACTACAACGGCAATGAAAACTACAGTTATGGTTCGTTTCACTATTGCTGTACTGCGCCACTGCCGCCGGGGGTAGGCAATATTAGTAGCGAGCCGCTGTTGCTGGACACGGCGCATATTCATGCGCAATCGCCGTGCGTGGGGGCAGGAAACGCGGCGTCCACGGGTGGGACGGATATTGACGGGGAGACATGGAAAAATCCGCCTTCGATCGGCTGCGATGAGGTATACGCCGGGGCGCTGACAGGCAGGTTATCAGTGACGATTGTGGCTGCGAGCACGGCGGCTGTAACTGGTGTAGGACTGGGATTCACGGGCGTGGTGAGAGGGCTGCCTGCGTCGAATGTCTGGCAGTTTGGCGATGGCAGCAGCGTGGCCAACCGGGCATATGTGGAACATGCCTGGGCGCTGCCGGGCTCCTACATGGTGGTGTTGACGGTCTTCAATGCGGATCATCCTGGGGGCGTGGCGGCGACCGTCGGCGTGAGCATTGCAACACTGGAAAGCATGACGTTCTATGTGAATGCGGGGAATGCGACGCCAAGTTATCCGTATCAGAGCTGGGGCACGGCGGCGACGACGATTCAAGAGGCGGTAGACGCAGCGGAGGCAATTGGCGTCACCGGCGCGCGAGTACTGGTAACCAACGGTGTGTATGCCAGTGGGATGCGCGTGACGCCCGGGTATGCCAGCTCGAATCGCGTGGTCATCACGAAGCACATCATAGTGACGAGTGTGAACGGGCCGGGAGAGACGATCATTCAAGGGCAGGGGCCGCTGGGTGGCGGCGCAGTGCGCTGTGTGTACATGGTGGGAGGTGTCTTGCGAGGCTTTACGTTGACAGGCGGCTTCACGGCGACAAATGGCGCTTCCAGTGACCTAAGCGGCGGGGGCGTGAACATGTATGGCGGCAATGGTCTGGTTTCTAATTGCCTCATCACCGGGAATGGGGCTTTTGAGTATGGCGGCGGCGTGTCTCATGGGACGGTGAGTCAGTGCACGCTTAGCAACAACAGCGCATTTTACGGTGCGGGCATGGCATTGGGCGTAGTGAATGACTGCACGATCAGCGGCAACAGTGCGGGGCGGGGCGGCGGGACCTACGACAGCACGGTGAACAACTGTACGTTGAGCGGCAACTATGCTTCACAGTACGGTGGCGGGACGTGGGGTGGCATAGTGAATAACAGCATTATCAGCGGCAACAACGCCGGTTTATACGGCGGCGGGACGTACGAGGGGACGGTGAACAACAGCATGATCAGCGGCAACAGTGCCTCCCACGGTGGCGGAGTGCGCGGCAGCGCGGTGAACAACTGCACGATCAACGGCAACTACGCGGAGTACCGCGGCGGCGGGGTGGCGTTCGGCACGGTGAACAACTGCACGGTCAGCAACAATAACGCGGACTACGGTGGCGGAACGTACGAGGGTACGGTGAACAACAGCACCATCAGTGGCAATAGCGCCGAGTATGGCGGCGGGACGTCTTACGGCACGATCCGGAACTGCAGGATTAGCGGGAACACCGCGCAGTATGGCGGCGGGACGCACAAGGGTACGGTGAACAACTGCGCGATTAGCCGCAACAGCGCGTGGTATGGAGGTGGGACCTACGACAGCACGGTGAACAACTGCACCATCGTAAGCAACAAAGCGATTTATACGGGAGGCGGCGCGTCGGTGTGCCGCGTACAAAATTCCATTGTGTGGGGAAATGCGGCAGCGGCAAGCAACAACAACGACCGAAGTACCGTCACGTATTCCTGTTTGCCGGAGTGGATGGCGGGGGTGGGCAACATTACCAACGATCCGCAGTTTATCGATGCGGCGGGAGGGAATTACCGGCTGAGTGAGGCGTCGCCGTGCATCAACGCGGG
>JAOACZ010000027.1 GCA_026417575.1 bacterium
CCACCCACGCTTCCTCACGCTTCACCACCGTCTCCCCATCCACTTTCCCCGTATAATCCACCACCAACCAATCTCCGTACCCAGCTGCCCGCGCCTCCACCGGTGGCTCGTAGGTCGCCTCCCGCTCTAATAACTCCTTGATAATGCTTTCCACATCCTGTTCCCTCACCTCCACTTTCCGCTTCTTTAATGGGATCCCCGTGTATGATTGCAATTTCACTTTCGGCCTAACCTCAAACTCAAGCGCAAATCGCAACGGCCCCTCCTCCGGGTAAACCACTTCATCCAACCCTCGTACACCCCCCACCATCTCTAAATTGTACTGCTTCACCACCCGGCGAATTACCTCGAGAATTACATCCTCCAAAGTCTGATCCTGTATCACCCTCCCGAATCGTTGCTCCACTAACTCCCGTGGCGCATGCCCACGCCGAAATCCCGCTATTTCTACGTGCCTACTCAACCTCTTATACGTTCGTTCATAGGCCGCTTCTAATTCTCCACGCCCCATCTCACATTCCAAAACAATCTCGCACCCCGTCCGTGGCTTTAGCTTTGCTTTGATTGCCATGTTGTTGTCCTTTCTAAAAGTTACTTGCCACTCTCCTCAAGCACCTCTCCCCCCTCACTCCGCGTTGCTCGCGTATCCACCTCTCCTTGCGCTCCCTCCCTCTCATTCTCCCCCCCACTTTCTTCCCCCGTGCTCTCAGGAAGCACCCGCGTCGCGCACACCAGTTTGTCCCCCGGCTCAAGACGAAATGCCCGCACCCCTTGCGTGTTCCGCCCAATCTCCCGAAACTCACTCGCCCGCACCCGCGTCATCTGCCCCGATTGCGTCACCATCACAATCTCATCACTGTCCTGTACCGTAAACGCACTCACCACTTTCCCATTCCGCTCACTCGTCTTAATCGTGATCACCCCCTTCCCGCCACGTCTCTGCACCCGATACTCACTAAACGTCGTCCGTTTCCCATACCCGTTCTCCGTAATCACCATCACACTCGTGTTCTCATTGTCCACCACCTCCATGTCTATCACTCGATCCCCCTCTCGTAACGCTATCCCACGCACCCCGCGCGTCGTCCGCCCCATCTCCCGACAATCCTGCTCATTAAACCGAATCGACATCCCGTCCCGTGTCACAATCAGCACATCGTCATGTCCAGACGTCAACTTCACGCTCTCCAGTGTGTCATCATCGTCAATCTTGATCGCAATAATCCCTCCCCGCCGCGGATTGCTGTACGCCGAAAGCTTCGTCTTCTTCACCACCCCCTTCCGCGTGCACATCATCACATTCCGCTTTTCATCGAATTCCCTAATCCGCAACAACGCCGCGATCTTTTCCTCGTTGCTGATGCTCAGTAAGTTCACAATCGCCTTCCCCTTCGCGTCTCGCGCCATTTGCGGAATCTCATATGCTTTGAGCCAGTATACCCGTCCCCCCGCCGTGAATATCAGCAGATAATCATGCGTCGACGCCGTGAACACATGCTCTACAAAATCCTCCTCCTTCATCGAAATCCCGCGCACCCCTGCCCCACCACGATGCTGTGCCCGGAACGCCGCCACCGGGCATCGCTTGATATACCCGCCATGCGTCACCGTGATCACCGTCGTCTCGTCTGCTATCAAGTCCTCTATCGTCAGCTCATCCGTTCGCTCACTGATCTCCGTCCGCCGTTCATCCCCATATTTCTTCTTCAGTTCCTGCAACTCGTCTACTATGATCCCAAGAAGCACCTTCTCACTCCGCAAAATCGAATGCAAATACTCAATTAGTTTCAGTATTTCCGTATATTCCTCTTGCAACTTCTCGCGCTCCAGCCCCGTCAGCTGATACAGCCGCATCTCCAAAATCGCATTCGCCTGCACCTCTGTAAATTCAAACTTCTCCACCAAACCTACCTTCGCCTCGTCCCGATTCTTCGACTGCCGTATTAACTTCACCACCGCATCAATAATATCCAGCGCCTTCAAAAACCCTTCCAATATGTGTGCCCGTCGCTCCGCCTTCTCCAAATCATACCGCGTCCGTCGTAAAATCACATCCCGCCGATGCGCTACAAAATTCTCCAACAACGGCTTCAGCCCCATCGTCCGCGGCTGCCCATCCTCGATCGACAGCATAATCCCACCAAACGTCGTCTGCAGCTGCGTGTGCTTGTACAACTGATTCAGTACAACTTCCGCTACCTCACCCCGCTTCAGCTCCACAACAATCCGGATCCCATCCTTGTCCGACTCGTCCCGCAAATCACTGATCCCAGTGATCTTCTTCTCGTTCACCAGCTCCGCTATCGACGCCACCAAGCTCGCTTTGTTCACCATGTACGGTATTTCCGTAATCACAATATTCTCTTTCCCCTGCTTCGTCGGCTCTACATGCGCCTTCCCCCGCACCCGCAACCGTCCCCGCCCCGTCTCATATAACTTCACTACCTCCTCCATCCCACAAATCTCGCCCCCAGTCGGAAAATCCGGCCCCGGCAGCACCGTCATCAGCTCCTTTACCGTGCATTGCGGCTTCTTGATCACCATAATTAACGCATCGCACACCTCCCGCAAATTGTGCGGCGGCACATTCGTCGCCATCCCCACAGCTATCCCCGACGTCCCATTCAACAACAACTGCGGTATCTTCGTCGGCAAAACCACTGGCTCCGTCGTCGTCTCGTCAAAATTCGGCACAAACTCTACCGTCTCCTTGTCTATATCCGCCAGCATCTCCTCCGCCAACGCCGTCAAACGGCACTCCGTGTACCGGTACGCCGCCGCCGCATCACCATCTATCGACCCAAAATTCCCCTGCCCGTCTATCAACGGATACCGCATGTTCCATGGCTGCGCCATCCGTACTAATGTGTCGTACACCGCACTGTCCCCGTGCGGATGATACTTCTTTAACACCTCCCCCACCACCCCCGCGCACTTGCTGTGCTTCCGATTGTGCAACAACCCCTCCCGAAACATCGCATATAATATCCGCCGATGCACCGGCTTCAACCCGTCCCGTACATCCGGTAATGCACGACTAATGATCACGCTCATCGCGTAATCTATGAACGATTTCTTCATCTCGTCCGTTACCGATACCGGCTGGATCCGTTCATTCTGTGTATAAATTGTTTGGTCCATTGACTCCTAGCTCCCAGGTTGCTCCAGCAAACTACCTCTGCCGCCACGCCTTATTCACTCCTCTCCAGCTCCCCCTATATATCCAGATTCGTCACCTGCTTAGCATGCTGTTCAATAAACGCTCGACGCGGTTCCACTTCGTCCCCCATTAGCAATGTAAAAATACTGTCTGCCTCCACCGCATCCTCAATCATCACCTTCAATAATGTCCGCCGCGCCGGGTCCATCGTCGTCTCCCACAACTGCTCCGGATTCATCTCACCTAACCCCTTGTACCGCTGAATCTGCAAACCCTTCTTCCCGTTCTCCCGCGCATACTGCAGTATCTGCGCAAGCGTCGTCGCTTCCCACGTCTGTTCCCCACACCGTAACCTGCATAGCGCTCCCACGCCCGCTCCCTTCCCTTCGCCCCCACCGCCCCCCTCCCCGCCCCCATTCCACCGCGTCACCGCTAACC
>JAOACZ010000044.1 GCA_026417575.1 bacterium
TGGTCTCGTGGGCTCGGAGATGTGTATAAGAGACAGGCGTCACGCAACGTAGAGATTCTCGAACAGTACGCGCCATAGTAGGCGCTGAGCGCACCGCTGCCATTTGAACACACCTGAGCGCGGGCAGCGCGAAACGAGGCATCCTTTCACAAATTCGAAAACGAAGGTCTCGGTTGTCCCAAGTCGTCTAAGAGCACATGGAGTGCACACAGTCGCAACCATCGTGGGCCTCCTACGCCTCTCACCACAGATATCGTGACGACCGTACGCGCGTAACCGCTTACTGCCCGCTTTAAAGGTGAAAAAACTATGCGCGTGGGCGGCTCGCATTGCCGCAGCCGTAGGTGGCGCTGTGAACCTGATCCAGTCTGAGGAGCGAGGCAACTGGGCTATTTTCGTCGCCTGGGAAAAACTTTACCATGACCTCAACTGCATCGCGGTGACACTCCGGGACGCTGCCACAACAAAAAATCACGTGTAGCTCCCCCGCGCGTTTCCAAGTGGCGACAGGGTTTTCTTCAGCTTCGTGTTAGGCTCGCCACACTGAGAAATACCAATCCCTCAGCAAATCTCTAAGTACTGCCAGCAATTTTGCCGCTCTACAGCATACGCTACGGAGCTGCACGGAGTACTGACCTTGCGTTTCGCCCGAAACTTCACCGTATGCCCGTCATTAACGATTCCACGTTCAGCATTGCTCAGGGCTGGTGATTGCAGAGGTTTATGCTTCCAGTGCTACACACATGTCTACGCTCACCAGTCATGATATAATGAAGAAGTGCGTGCGAGTGTGAACCTTAGGAACTACGTGGGGGCCCTTGCTCTGCTTTGCGCTGTTGGTGCAGCGGATGCTGAGACGTCGCGCGTCTTGGCGAAGGTCGTGCTCGTGCCCGGCGCACCTGCTTTGCGCTTAACCGCATACGAACGATTGGTAGGGGCGGACGGAGAGGAGTACGTACTCGCTTGTGCCACACAGAAGGAGCTGGATGCTTGCAAGGCTCCGTACAAGATTTTGGACCTGCGCGGAAATCCCAATGAGTTTCTGTTAATCATTCCGCGCTCGCCACATGCGCGCGCACGCGTGCAGCAGCTCGGTCAAATTGTCCACGACGATGGGTGCCAGATTGTGATGCGGCGTGCGGGCGTAGACGAAGCTGCGCTTGCCGCGCATGGGTGCGAACTGGTGCAGCTCAACCGTGTTCCGCTTGACTGGCGCACGTTACGCGCTCTGGGGCCGGAGGAACTTTCTCTGCTCTCCCCGATTATGGTTGGCTATGCGTGGACGAACCTGGTGGCGACGCTGATGGCAAACGTTCAGCTCGGCGCAGTTTCCAGTTTGACAGCACGTTTGACAGGCGAAGCGCCCGTTGTGGTAGGCGGTACTAGTTACGTCATCGCAACGCGCAACACCAACGCGGGTGAGCCAATCGATCGGGCCACGCAGTATGTCTACGAGCAGTTGGCCGCCTTAGGGCTTGGTGTGCAGTACCAGGCTTGGACTAATGGAAGCTGGCATGGGCGCAACGTCCACGCGCTCCAGCCTGGCGGCGTGCGTTCAAACGAGGTCGTGCTTGTAGTCGCGCACTTGGATAACATGCCGCTAGCAGCGCGCGCACCGGGCGCGGATGATAACGCGAGTGGGTGTGTTGGCGTACTGTTGATCGCGCAGCAATTGGGTGCGTTTCAGTGGCCACGCACGATCCACTACGTTTGCTTTACTGGGGAGGAGCAGGGCTTGCTCGGAAGCGCCGCCTATGCGAATGCGCTGTCCGAAGCAGGGGTTAATGTAGTTGCAGTGTTCAATATGGATATGATTGCCTGGGATGCTGACCTCCAGCCGCGATTACGCCTGCACACCCGCACAGCCTCGACGCCGCAGCATGTCACCGATCTGATTATCGCGCAGACCTTCACAAATGTGGTCGCAGCCTACGGTTTGCAAGGAGCTCTTTACCCATTGCTAGCCCTCACAAGTATTCCCTACAGTGACCACTGGCGGTTTTGGAACCGCAATTATCCAGCGGTGCTCGCCATTGAAGACGATGCGGCAGACTTCAACATGTATTACCATACCACGAACGACACCCTGGCGGTGTTGAACCTCGACTACTTCACCGCATACGTGAAAGCCGCGTTGGGCACTGTTGCGCACCTAGCGCTAGGGCCACCGCTGCCAACTCACGACTCGGAAGGTGTGGTGCTTTTGGAAGAAGAGTTCGACATATCAGGCGCTCTGCCGAATTGGCAGGTTCAGGTTGTCTCCAACGCCGGTACGGATGGTGTCGGCCCGCTCGGGAGTGCCATGATAGTGACCAACGTCACGCGCAGCGCACACCCGGTAAGTTTTATGCCCCATCGAGGGTCACATTTTCTGCGCTTTAATGCATGGAACGTGTACGATGGCGGCACGCTGCGTCTCGTGCACGCGACACCGTTTTCCACACTTAACTTCCCGGCGGTGAAAGTACTTGTGGCGTGGGCGCGTGACAATGAATATCCCGACCGGCTTGACCGCCTGGCAATCGAGTGCTCAACCAATGGCTCCGCGTGGCTTACGATCACCAATTTGACACGTTTTAGCGCTGAAGCGGAGTGCTGGTTCGAAGAGACTTGCTGGTTGCCGTCAGCAATGCTAGGCCAGCCGCACGTGTTTCTGGCCCTCACCTTCACTTCTGCCCATGGCAACGACTGTCACGTGGACTCCCTCTCAGTCCGTGCCGTGCCCGAGGCGGGCGTTCTCAGTGAAGTGTTTTTCGCGCTCTTCGTCGTCTTCGTACGAACAAAGACGATGCGCATGGTCAACGCACAACAGTGCATGCTATGTTAGCAGGCGTTGAGCAAAAACTGGACATCCTCGCGGCGGCGGCAAAGTACGATGCGGCGTGTGCCTCCAGCGGAAGTACCCGGCGTGCCGGCCGGCACGGCCTGGGCGCCGCCGCACCACGCGGAATTTGCCACAGTTGGTCTGACGATGGCCGTTGCATCTCACTGCTCAAGATTCTCTTCACTAATCGGTGTATCTATGACTGCGCGTACTGTGCCAACCGGCGCAGTAACAACATTCCGCGTGCCTCGTTCACGGTGTCTGAGGTCGTAGACTTGACGATGGCCTTTTATTTGCGCAATTACATCGAGGGGTTGTTTTTGAGCTCGGGGGTCGAGCGCAGTCCCGACTACACAATGGAGCAGCTTATCGCCGTCTGCCGGCGGCTGCGCGAAGAGCGCCAGTTCCATGGCTATATTCATGTGAAGGCTATTCCCGGCGCCAGTCCGGAACTAATCCGCCAGGCCGGTCTCTATGCTGATCGCGTCAGCGTCAACATCGAGCTCCCCACCGAAGAATCCTTGCGCTTGCTCGCACCGCAGAAGAGTCGAGAGAATGTTCTCACCCCCATGAGGTTGATCGCTGAGAGCATTGCGGCCAATCGCGACGAGCGGCGGCGCTTTAAGTCCGTGCCACGCTACGCCCCTGCCGGCCAAAGTACGCAGCTGATTGTGAGCGCCAGTCCAGAATCTGACCATCAAATTCTCCGCCTTGCCGCCAGTTTGTACTCACACTGCCGCCTCAAGCGTGTCTATTACTCGGCGTATGTGCCGGTCAACGATGATACAAGACTCCCCGCGCCGCCCGGCCCCGACCTCCTGCGCGAGCATCGCTTGTACCAGGCTGATTGGCTCGTACGTGTCTACGGCTTTGCGTGCCACGAACTTGTGGATGAGCGTACACCATACTTGGAGCGTACTCTCGATCCAAAATGTGCCTGGGCCTTGCGCCATCCTGAGCTCTTTCCCATCGAGATCACGCGTGCTGACTATGAGACACTCTTGCGTGTGCCCGGCATTGGCATCCGCTCCGCCAAACGTATCCTCGCCGCCCGTCGTGTTGCCCCACTTCGCCTGGAGGACTTAGCCAACTTAGGTGTGGTGATGAAACGAGCTCAGTATTTCGTCACCTGTCAGGGAAAGTATGCCTTACCTGCCTCGTTACGTCCTGATGCCATACGCGCGGCGTTGGAGGCGAGTGATCCGGCCAGGGTAACCCAACTGGACCTTTTTGGCGAACTGTAGGAGCCTTTATGGAGCTTGTGTATGACGGCTCGTTTGACGGGCTGCTCTGTGCTCTAGCACATGCGTGTAGCTGCGCAGAGGTAGAGCGGCTCACCAGCGTGGCGAACGCGCAGCCGACGCTCTTTGGCACGTCGCAGCCTGTACCGACGAACCCGAGCTGCGCAGCCGCCTTCGCACGCCGCTTGCGCGCGAACACGTCACGCGCCGTCCTCCGCAATGTCCTCTACAATTTCCTTTCCGAACTTCCCGGCTTCGAACAAATGTTGTTGCCCTATGTCCGCCTAGCCCACATTCACGGGGCGACTGTGGATTGCTATCACACGCATGCCGCAGTGCGCGCCGTGCACGCCCTCACGCGTAAAGTAGGATGCGAGCTGCACCGGCTCACGGGGCTTCTACGTTTCCGTGAGTTGAAAGACGGAACTTGGTGGGCGCCGATCGCGCCTGATCACAATGTCGCGTGCGGTCTCGCAGTGCATTTCCGCCGGCGTATGCCAGCTAGTACGTGGGTGATCTACGATGTGCGGCGCTCCTACGGCGTACGATGGGATACACGTTCGTTTATCTTGGTAACCGTACCAGACGAATGGCGCAGCGCCGTGGCGCGCGATGCGGACGCGGTCGCCGCTTGGTATGCGGAAAGCGAGAAATACTATCAACGCCTGTGGCAAGGTTACTTTACTTCCATCAGCATCACGGTGCGCACTAACCCCGCACTCCAACGCCGCTTCATGCCGCAACGATATTGGCCATACCTGGTTGAGCGACCGACCGCCACACTCCACCGGCAGCCCGCCAAGCCCTAACGCACCAGCGCGCCCCTGCGCCTTTTCGTACGTGCCTTCGCAGATGATTTTCTCCTAACCGGCCCCGGGTGCTACGCTCACATCATTTCGCATTGTCGAGGCGCGTAGGTCGCCACAGCGCGCAACTCGTAATGAACTGTGCTGGATCAATAGGATTTGAGCGCTATGCGTTCTCTTGACGCTTTCATGCCCTTTGCGCGTCGCGACTTTGCCTCAGCACAACACCACTTCACTCACGCGGTGCGTTCGGCGGCAGCACAGCGAGAATAGTCTCAAGATTGGCTTGGACAGCACCCTGTTGAGCGCGAATGAAGGCCTGGCCGCGTGCCACAAGCTCGGCCGCACGCTGCGGCTCGCTCCAGAGGACCATCAATGCCTCCGCTAGCTCATGTGGCGACTGCACCACCCATGCCCCGCCGGCTTCCCCAAGCACGTCTGCCACGCCACGAAAATTACTCGTATAAGGACCGTAGACAGTCGGGATACCCAAGCTTATCGGTTCAATCATGTTCTGGCCGCCGCCCGGGGGATACATGCTCTTGCCAACATACGCGGTACGCGCCAACGTGTAAAAACGCCCCAATTCGCCGATCGTATCCACAATAAACACTTCGCGCGCGGGCTCTCTGAAGGTCTCACGCAGGCTGCGCCGCCGTGGGATGTACCCGCGCGCTGTTACAAGTGCCGCGATCGCCGGGCCACGCTCCGGATGACGCGGCACCATAATCAGCGCCGCACTGGGGAAGTGCACGCGAAGCTGTTCCCACACGTCTATGACCATCCCATCTTCACAGCCGCTCTTATCCAGCGCGGCAGCGAGAAACACAGGCGTGCCCGCAGGCATGCCGAGCTCAGCACGCAGCACGGCGTCAGGCTGCGGTGCGGCGACAAGCCGAACCGCGTCAAATTTGATATTGCCCGTGACACGTACCCGCGCCGGTGGCGCCCCTAAAGCGCGAATTCGTGCAGCATCCTGCGCAGTCTGCATATTCAGCCACGCAAAGCGCTGCAATACGTCACGCATTAACAGCTTGACTAACCGCTACCGCCGATACGAGGTCGCGGAGATCCGTCCGTTCACCAACACACAGGGCACCTTGTCGCGGCTTAGCGCATACAGGAAGTTCGGCCAGATTTCTGTCTCCACGACGATGGCCAGCCGCGGCCGCACCAAGCGCACGGCTCGCTCCATTACCGGCCACCACTCGAAAGGAAAATAGATCAGTACATCTTCGGGCGCCAGCCGTTCCCGTGCAAGTGCGTGACCTGTAAGAGTTGTCACAGAAACCACGAATTGATACTGTGGATACGACACGCGGAGGTGCTGGAGCAGCGTCAGCGCTAGATTAAACTCCCCCACCGAGACCGCGTGAATCCAGATGTTTGGCTTGGCTGAGAAGCGCGTTCGCAGCGCGGCCAGTCCGTGCCCCATACGCGCAGCGAAATTAGCGCGATACTTGGGCGATAATGCCACGTACGTCCCCCACACCGGCGCAGTTAGCACTCCCAGCGCCGTGCCGAGCGTATTATAAGCCCAACAATACCCTCCACATCCATGTCGCGTCGTTGCCGCGCTTGGCGCGTCCTCCGCAGTACTGGTCGTCTTCATTAGTGCAAAATCGTCCGCGCCATGAGCGCAAAATTCGAGAACACAAAGTGGTGAACTAGTTGCCCGTTGAAGAAATAACGCCGCTCTACCCGCGCGGAAATGGACGTGTACACTTCATAAGGAATCGTTTCCATCTGCCGGGCTAGCTCAAACACCGTAATTTCATCATCGAGCTGCCGCCCCAACAACACTACTTCGTCGCCGACCATCACATCATTCACTAACCCGATGTCCACCGTCGTTTGGTCCATGCTGATCCTACCCACCACCGGGTACCGCATGCCTCGAATCAGCACGTGGGCACGCCCCGACAAAATGCGCCGATAGCCATCACCGTAGCCTACTTCAATAGTCGCGATCTTCGTACGTTTTGGCACTCTATACGCGGCCCCGTACCCAATCGCTTGCCCAGGCCGCACTTCTTTGATAAAGGTCACCTGTGTCTTCCAACTGAGCAGCGGCTTGCAGTGGATGGCTTTGCGCACTCGCCCGTCTGCACTCGGATAAGCACCGTAGAGCAAAATCCCCGGCCGCACCATGTCGTAGTCCGAGTGCGCAATATTCATAAACCCACCGCTGTTAGAAATATGTTTGAGGGGCACTTCAATCCCGTGATCACGCAAGTGCTTGATCACACGCTTGAAGCGGTCGTGTTGCCCGATGGCATAGTTAAGATCATCTTCATCGGCGGTGGCGTAGTGGCTCATTACTCCTTCGATTTCTAGATTGCTCAGGCGCGCTGCCGCAAGAATGTCGTCCAGGCCGTGCTCCGCATCAAACCCAATTCGCCCCATGCCAGTGTCAATTTTCAGATGGACTGGCAAGCGCACATGCAGCCGGCGTGCCGCGTCGTTCATTTCGTGAGCATTGTTCAAATCAACAATGATCGGGCGAATGCGGTGCACATACAGCGCCTTCACATCGTCTGGCTCTGATGGGCCAAGAATGAGAATGTTGGCTTCCGGCACATACGCCTTGATCTCCAGCGCCTCGCGCAGCGTCGCAAGCCCCAGCCAGTCAACCCCAAACTCGTGCGCCGCTTTGGCAATGGCTTCTAGGCCATGCCCATAGGCGTTGGCTTTCAAGGGCAATAAAAGCTTGCAGTGCGACGGCAGCGCCGCGCGCACCGTGGCAATGTTGTCGCGCAAGGCGTTTAGGTTGATTTCAGCCCACGAGTAGTACACGTCTGCCCTCCCACAATTATGCTCGCCGGCTTACGCACGGATGTTCCGCAATATAAAACCGGGCGAGAATGTCGGTCCCGACGCGAATACCAATGCGCGGCCCCACCTCCCACCGCGGCGCGGGCCCCTCCCCCGCATGTATCCGCAGCGACCCACTGTACAACGGCAGACCATTATGTCGGCCTGTAATCCCGAGTGCCGCACATAACTTGCCCGGCCCATTCGTCAGCTCCTGCAGCCGTACCCCACCGCGCCGCGCTTGCATCATCTCAATCCCAGTCAGCGGCTCGAGCGCACGAATTAACACCGCCGACCCGCGCCCTTCCCCTTCCGTCACCGCGTTCAACAACCAGTGATTCCCATAACAAAAATACACGTACGCATGACCGGGCGGCCCGAACATAATCGCGTTCCGCCGCGTCTTGCCCCGCCAGGCATGACAGGCCGGGTCATCTTCCGCAAAGTATGCCTCCGTCTCCACAATGCGCCCGCTACAGAGCGTACCACACACCTCGTGCACCACAATGGCCCCGAGCAGCTCGCGCGCGACAACATCCGGTGCCCGGTTATAGAAGGACGGTGGCAAGACTTTACCTACCATGGCTTTGTATTATAGTCAGCCTTCGGATGCTGGTCAACTGAGCTTCTTCGTCGTGTGACGCTCAGGCATGACCCAGGGCCTCTTCACAATGGACAACACCTCCCCACGTCAGGATGGGAGCGTATCCATCGCACAGCATTGTACATTGTACTCTGGAGCGGATTCCCGTGCTTGTCACTTTGGTACTTCCGCGCTCCCTTGTCTCTCGCGTGATGCTCGGTCCCCTTGCAGTGAAAACCTGCGTGTACACCTATTTCTTATCACACGTCGCTTTTTGGCGTTTGTCAACGACTGTGCCTCTCGAACGACCGTTCTCCAAATCCCGCCTGGTCGCACAAGTGACGATTTGCAGAATCACCCACCTTCGTGCACATTTTGCTATCATTATGCACATGCACATCCTGCTCAACGAACAGCCGCTCGGAGTTTCCCCTGGGTGCACTCTTGAGCAACTCCGCCGTGAATACGCGCCAGAAGCCGACGTCCTCATCGTTAACGGTGCTCCTGCCGAACCTTCGTATCTTCTGCAGGAAGGTGACCATGTCGTCTTGATTACGCGCGGCGTCCCACCTTCCCCCGAGGAGTTCGAGATTTTGATGACCGCTCGCCATACGCCCGGCGTCCACGCTATCGTGAAACAAAGTTGTGTCGGTATCGCCGGCCTGGGTGGCCTCGGCTCCACCGTCGCCCTCGCGCTCGCCCGGATGGGTGTCGGTCGCTTGATCCTTGTTGACTTCGACCTCGTCGAACCAAGCAATCTCAACCGCCAGCAATATTTTATTGACCAGCTCGGCCAGCCTAAGGCCCACGCCCTCACCGCTACAATCGCCCGAATCAATCCCTGCGTCCGCTGTGACCCCCATGTGGCAAAGGTTACGCCTGACAACCTTGCCACCCTTTTCGCCCCAGTAAATGTGTTGATTGAAGCTTTTGATCGCGCTGATCAGAAAGCCATGCTGGCTGCCCACTGGTTGCGTCAGTTCCCCAGCGTGCCACTGATCATGGCCTCCGGCGTCGCTGGCACCGGTCCCGCCACTACTATCTCCGTTCGCCGCTGCGGTCATCATCTGTACGTCGTCGGCGATCTCGAAAGCGCCGCCGAGCCAGGCCGTGGTTTGATGGCACCCCGAGTCGGCATCGCTGCCCACATCCAGGCCACCCTGGCCGTGCGCGTGCTCCTGGGCGACTGCACCGAGCCGTACTAAGTACGCATCCCGGCCCAACCGCCCCCTCAGCGCGCCCGAAGGCGCTCACTCGCGCTCGCGATAATCATTCCCACCAATTCCTCAAAACTGATCCCCGCACGCGCTGCAATCATCGGCAAATCCGAGTGCGTCGGATGCATCCCCGGCAATGGATTAATTTCCATGAACGCTGGCCGCCCCCGCCCGTCAAGCCGAATGTCGACCCGCGCTACATCGCGACACTCTAATACCCGAAACGCGTGCAACGCGAGCTCTTCCACCGCTTCACGTAATCCGTCACGTGGCGGTGTGGAGTAACGGCAGCGCGTGTCGCACTGCTCCTTGTTCTCGTAGGAATAAATCGCTTGATCTGCCTCAGCAAGCACCTCCACTTCCATCGTCCCAATCACACGCGCACGTGCTCCCGTCCCAACGATCCCTACCGTAAACTCGCGCCCCGGTAGATACTCCTCCACTAACACCGGCTGCCGGTACGCCGCCAGCAACCGCTTGCATACCCGCACTAACTGTTCGTGATCCACAATCCGCGACTCATTTGTGATCCCCTTCCCCGTCCCCTCTGCCACCGGTTTCGCAAAGAGCGGATACGGTAATGAGCATGCTCGTGCCTCTGCCTCCGACGTGACTACAACAAAGCGTGGCGTGGCAAGCCCCGCGTCGCGGATCACGCGCTTCGTCAGCGCCTTGTCCAACGTCAGCGCGCAGACCAACGGGTCTGAACACGTGTACGGGATCTCATACAGCTCCAAAAGACACGGCACTTGCGCTTCGCGCGCACGGCCGCGCACCCCCTCCGCAAGGTTGTACACCAAATCCCACCGTTCGCCTGCCACCAGGCGTCGGCATAGCTCCTTCGCTGTTCCGATCCGCACCGGCGTGTGACCCAGCCCCCTGATTGTCGCCTCAAGCGCCTCGACCGTTTCGTCAAAGTCAAACTCGGCTACCTCATCCTCACTAAAGCCTTGGGCGAGATACGTACTGCGCAGGTCGTACGTGAGGCCGATTATCATAACCCGCTAATCACGAAGATCACGCCGCACCTTGAGGAGCAGCACACGCCTAAACCATCGGCGAGAAAATCGCGTGCGCACAGGCCGCTTTGCGCGCACGGCGCCGCGGCCGGTTGTCCGCGTGCGGGCTCAGCTTCTCCGCACGACCGCTCGCCAGCTCCCACACCCCCGGCACCCCGCCAGCCACCCCGCCTGCACCCTCACTCGCCGGTTCTATCTCCGCTGCCCCAGGCTCCCCCACTACCCGCGGTTCCGGATAACTAATCAGCATCCCCTCAAAGTTCCGTAATACCGTGTGTGTCGGGCTCGTCGTCACAACGTAATTCGGGAATACCGGAATCTTCCCGCCCCCACCCGGCGCATCCACAACGAATGTCGGAATTGCTAACCCACTTACCCGTCCCCGAAGATATTCCATGATCTCAATCCCCCGCGACAGCGGCGTGCGGAAATGCTCCACCCCCGGCACAAGATCACACTGAAACAAGTAATACGGCCGCACCCGCATCCGCACCAACCCCCGGCACAGCTCCTCCATCACCCGCGGATCATCGTTCACTCCCCGCAACAACACCGTCTGGTTCCCCAACGGAATGCCCGCGTCGGCTAGCTTCGCACATGCCGCACGTGCCTCCTCCGTCAGCTCTACCGGATGATTAAAATGCGTGTTCAGCCACAGCGGATGATACTTGCGCAGCATTTCCGTCAGCTCATCCGTAATCCGCATCGGCATCGTCACCGGCACACGCGTCCCAATCCGAATGATCTCTACACTAGGCACTCCCCGCACCGCCGCGAGCACCTGCTCCAGCGCCTCCGTGCTCAGCGTCAACGGATCCCCCCCTGACACGACTACATCACGAATCTCCGGATGCGAGCCTAAATACGCCACAATCCGTTGTAAGCGCTCGCCCGTAATACTGCTCTCCCGCGCACTCGTCACCCGCTTGCGCGTGCAATGCCGGCAATACATCGCACACGCCGATGTCGCCACAATCAACGCTCGATCCGCATAGCGGTGAATCAATCCTGGCACTGGCGAGTGATGGTCCTCCTCGAGCGGATCTGCTTGCAAATACGGCGGATTGCATAATTCCGCCCGCTGCGGCACCGCCATGCGAAAAATCGGATCGCGCCCATCTAAACGCCGAATCAGCCCGGCATAGTACGGCGTGATCGCCATCTGAAATACTTTCAGCGCGTCATACACGCCCGAACACTGCTCCATGGCCGGAAAGAAAGACTGCAGTTGCGCCAGCGACCGAATCCGGTTGCGCATCTGCCAGCGCCAGTCCTGCCATTGCGGCGTCGCCTGCAATGCCGCAAGTACTGGTGAAATCGGCGCCACCGCTGGTGCCTCACTCCCTCCAGACGGTGGCTCGCCATCAGGAACGTCAAGCGTGCCCTCTGCCTTCGCCTCAGTGTGCATTGTCAGTGCGTGTCCTTACGGGGTTGGCACTGAAGCCGCCGGCGGCGCACTCTGCTCCGCCCGCTCCAGTAAAGCTCCTTTCATCGCGCTTATCATCGCGCGCCGCAATGGCTCAAAACTCTTCTCCACTTCCTGCCGTGGCACGCCTAGCGTGTCAAACGCAAATACCCCCGTGTGAAAACCCGCAATTGCTCGCACCACTCGCCGTACCGTCTCCACTGTCGGCGCCGCTGGCAAAAGCGGCCCCAATAATCGCGCAATCACTCCTAAATACGCCTCAAACGGCGGGTCCAGCGGGTTCGTCGCGTCCCGCTCACTCCTCAACAACGTCTGCCCCTGAAACAATAATGCAAACTCCGCAGGATGCGCCGTGAAAAATGCCGTGTGAACATTCAATAGCTTCTCTAACGCATCATCAAGATCCCGCGGCGTCTTCAGCCCTGCCTCCACTTGCGCCCCCAGCTCCGACAGCGTCTGCTCTGCCAACGCCACAAGGATGTTCTCTTTCGAAGTAAAATGCCGGTAAAACGTCCCCTTCCCCAAATCCGCTTGCTCTGTAATATCCTCAATTGTCGTGGCAAGAAACCCTTTCGCGCAAAACCGCGCAAGCGCCGCCGCCAGCAAACGCTGGCGCGTGCGCAATGTCCGCTTCTGCATCCGCGTCGTCGGGCTCCCTGCAAGAGGTTTAACCACTTTCACCTCTTTTTGACTTCTAAAACCATTATTGACCTTCCCAGTCACTTCGGCACCATTGTACACAAAAATGACCATAAAGTCAAGTAGGCACCCGTTAGTCACACTTTCAGGCTACCTGCCACAATATGTTGATGAGGGTCGATCTAACGATGAAAAGACAAATCATGACATATATTTTCCTATTGTCATTTTATTTCTCACATTGGTAATTTTGTGTACAGCGCGTCAATCATGACATAGACCTGGTTATTCACAGCATCTTTACGCTCCCTCTTCCCGCTCGTGCCCGAGCAATTCCCAGCATCTTCCCTTCCGCCACGGACAATACTTAAATGCATCCCTATCTTCTCGCTCATTTGCAAAACCTTTTGCTGGTTTTCACTGCGCGGTAGCCCAAACCTGCCGTTTTCCCCAGTGGCATTATTGCTTCTGCACCTGGCATTGACGTCGCATCTCGCGCCAACGTGCCTACGGACCTCCCGTCACGTCCATGAGCTCACTCCACCCGCAAATTAGACAGCTGCAGCAAGTTAATTGACTTGCATAGATGGTACCTATCACCATACCCATCCCTACTCTCTCCAGGAATGAGTCTGCAAACCGACACCAACGCTTCACTTCAAAACCCACTTTTGCTATACTGATGCACCCAGCATAAACGTTTATACTGATGCAAGGCCAAAGATGAACACGCTCCACACCCAACATTTCGCCAGACCGATCTCACTTGCCATGCTCACCTGGCATCTCGCTGCAGCACCGTTTTCCTGGCAGATGGCACCAGCACGTGTGGACTCCCGCGGTGACTTGCACTGGCAACCCCAGCCCGCTCTCTTTCGCCCAGGCGCCGTGTGTCGCTACATTGACTTCGTAAATGGCAACGACTCCCAGCCAGGTACTAACGCAGCCACCGCATGGAAACATCATCCCTGGGATCCACAGGCTACTGGTCGCGCCAGATCCGATACCACCGCCGACACCTACATCTTTAAGAGAGGTGTTGTCTACCGCGGTGCTCTGCTGCCCCCTACCACATCTGCTGGGCACCCTATCCAGCTCACTGTGGACCCAACGTGGGGCCATGGCGAGGCCTGTCTTGCTGGCTCCGAGCTCGTCACCAACTGGCAACGCGGTGCACATCCCCGCATGCCCATCCCCGATCACGTCTGGTATGCAGACCTTCCCTTCGCCCCTCGTGCAGTCTTTCTCGTCGACCCCACCGGTGCCATCACCCGCCTCAACTTGGCGCGCACTCCCAACTGGCGCGTCACCGACCCAGATGATCCGCTCGCCGAGTGGTGGCTCTGGGAAAATCCTCGCTGGTGGACCGGCGCCCATAAAACAAATCTCAATGGCCGAATGGTCCACCTCGGTATTGATACCCAACACCTCTCCGGCTCCCCCGAGGACTACGTCGGTGGCTACGTCTGGACGGAGTGGGGTGTCGTGATGGGTGCACCCTACGCCACTAAAATCGAAGCATTCGACCCGGTCCAAAGGGCCCTCGCCTTCGAAGGCCCGTGGTTGGCTGACTCCCAACAAATTCATCGCCACAACCGCTACATGCTCGAAGATTTGCCGCACTTCCTCGACGAGCCAGGTGAATTCTGGTTCGAAAAACGTGGCCCCGGCGGCCGCCTCTACGTCTGGCTGCCTCACAACGCTGACCCGCGCGCGCTCACCATCGAGGCGGCCTGCCGTCCTTGCCTCCTCGACGCCTCTCGCCTAAACTATGTTCATATCAACGGCCTCACGTTCCGTTTCAATAACCCCCACTGGCACCTTGAGTTCCAAGGCTGGCAACACCCTGACGTTGAATGTGCTGCTATCCGCGTGCGCGGATCTGCCGATACCTTGGCCATCACTCACTGTCGCTTCGAACACGTCGTCGAAGCTATTCGCCTGCAAGCTACCGCACCCGGCGGTATCGCCAACATCCTTATCGCAGATAACATTATCGCCCACACCGACCATGGTGGTATCACCCTCTCTGAGGGCACTCGCGCTCTCGGCCACACCTTGTCCAACGTCCGTGTCCTCCGTAACTACTTGCGTATGATCGGCTTTCGCCCCGCACGCGTCAATGGCCACATGGCTCTCACCCTCCAGTTCCCTGATCGCGCCGAAGTCGCTGGCAATATCATCGAACGTTGTGGCGGAGCGGGTATCTTTGTCTTCGGCGGTAAAGCTAGTGGCACCCACGACGATGTGCCCTTTACCCGCATCCTCATCCATCATAACAAAGTCGTTGACTCTCTCCTCATCGCAAATGACTGGGGCGGCATTGAAACATGGCAAGGTGGTCCGTTCTACGTGTTTAACAATGTCTCTGGCAATCCCGGCGGCTTGATGCACTGGACCTACGACCCTCATAAACGCGAGGGCACACCGCGCTTCGGCCACGCCTATTACTTAGACGGCGCTTTCAAGAATTACCATTTCAACAACATCGCGTGGGGCAAAAATAATGACCTCGGCAGCAAATACGCTAACTGCGCCGCTTTTCAGGAAATTATTGGTTATCAGAATACCTTCTTCAACAACACCGTCTACAAATTTGTCGTCGCTAGCCGCCGCCAGGCGCCCCAGGCCGGCCGCAATAAATATCTCGGCAATGTCTTCGTAGATATCTCTCAGCAGGTCTTCCGGCACAGTGACAAAGAAGGCGTGGATCCCAACGCCCGCGATGCCGGTGCCCAAGCTGAACACTTCGCCTACGAAACGCTCGCCTATGCGAATAACGTCTTTTACGCCGTCACAAACCGCTTCGGCGTGTTCGAAGCCGAAGGCGGTGATTACACGGACTGGCCTGCCTTCCGCGCAGCCCTACAACAGCGAAAAGCACTGGCCTGGGACAGCAGCGTAGTCGCCAGCACGCCTCCCCTCCGCGATCCCGCGCAGCACGACTTTCGCCCTACCCCTTCCTCCGACACCCGCGCGCGCGGCGTCCGCTCGTTCGTGCCCTGGGCCTTGTACGCCGTGGTCGGCGAGTGGCACTTCCTCCTCAATCACCTTGATCCAACGCGCGTCTTCGATGAGCATTGGTACCTCACTCACTACCATGTCGAGCGCGATACCTATTATCAACGTCCCACCTACGACCTGCGCGCTGTGGGCGTCCAGGCCCAAAACTATGTCCCGGGACCCCTCGAAAATTGGACCCGTGGCGCCCTCCAGCTTAACGGGTACGATCAGTACCTCCTCCTCGAACATGATCGCATCATGCAACCCTACACGTACACCGTGCGCGGGCGACGCCAGCGCGGTGGCTGGGCCCGCGCACTCCTTCCCGAGAGCATTCTCCCCGGTCAGCCTTTCGAGGTCAAACTCTCCTTCCCACGCCTCGAAACAGGCCTGTACGTCTGCGCGCACCTCCATTGGATCCGCGGCGAAAACTGGGGCGGCTTCAACGCTTGGGGTGGCCCAGCACAATCACTCACTACTCCCGGGCCCTACGTTTTCCGCTTCGTCCCTGAAGACAAAGAAGGCCTCACCGCTTTCTCGCTCCTCGTCTTCCTCAGCCCTACTGGAAACTACGACGACCACATCAAAAGCGCAAGCGTCCTCATCGGCAAGGCAAACCCTAACAGCCCCCGTACCACCCGCCGCGTCGCCCTCGGCGGCCACGAGCTCGATACCCTCCAACGTGTCACTGTCAAGGGCACGCAGCTACGATCTCCCCAAGTCCATGACTCCAGCTTCCTCATCGAAGCCTACCTCAAATTTGACTCCCTCCACTCCAATGGCATCATCATCGCCAAAACAGACGGAACTAATGGCTGGGGTCTGTACCTCACTGACCCCGCCACTCTCGAATTCCGTATCACTTCGCTCGGTGCCTCTCATTCCCTGCTTCTCACCAACGCCGTCGCCACCGGCCAATGGCACCACGTCGTTGCAGAATTCGATCGGCCCAACGGCTGGATGACTCTCTACTTGAATGGCACTCAAGTCGTCCAGCAAGCTTGTGTACTGAGCCCAAGCGCCTCACTCGCCAACCCGGCCGACCTCCTCGCAGGCAAAAACCTCGCATGCACACTCGAGTTCCTCCGCCTCGCTCTCGGCACACTCGCCGACGCCCACACTACCATCGAAGAGCTGTATGCATGGCAATTTGACGGCCCTCAGTACCGTGATTTCACCGGCTGCAAGCGCCTCCCCACACCCGACGCCGGCGCATTACAATCCCGTACCCCTTAGCCCACCTAACCCGCCCCGCTGCCGCTACCACCCTCCCTTGTTCTCGCAAACTACTACCACCGCTGCCTTTTTGTTACCATATTTCCTCACACTACTAATAACACCGCAACCGTACGCAGCTGCCATGTTGATCGAACCACATGCCCGCGTCCTCTTCCAAGGTGATAGCATCACTGATTGCGACCGCAATCGTAACGACGACAATAATCTTGGCAGCGGCTACCCTGCCATGATCGCCGCCTGGCTCTCTGCGCTATACCCTTGCCGCAATATCACGTTCCTCAACCGCGGGATTAGTGGCCATCGCGTTAAAGACCTCCTCGCGCGCTGGAAAACTGATTGCCTCGACCTCCAACCCACCTGGGTCTCCATCCTCATCGGCATTAACGACGTCTGGCGCCGCTATGATTGCAATGACCCTACTAGCCTGCAAGACTTCGTCGCAGGCTACCGGGAGCTGCTCAGGCAAATACGCGCAGCTACCAAAGCCCACATCATCCTCTGCGAGCCCTTCCTCTTGCCCGTCCACCCAACCTTGGATCGCTGGCGCGAAGACTTGGATCCCAAAATCGGCGCCGTGCGCGCCCTCGCACGCGAATTTCACACCTACTACGTGCCCCTCGACGGCCTCTTCGCCGCAGCCAGCGCCCGCCGCGAACCCGCCTTCTGGGCCGCCGATGGCGTCCACCCCACCCCCGCCGGCCACGCCCTCATCGCCCAAGCCTGGCTACGCACGATCCAGGCTCACTTCTGCTTGCCAGCCCACCCGCACTAATCAGCAGCTGAAGATGGCTCATCCCACCCGCGCCGCTGCTCACACTCCGTGCGTGTCTCGCTGCCCGCCCTGCTTTTCTTCGTCGTGTGTGGTGACGAGCGGACAACTTCTCTCCCCGCCTTTTGCACGCGGGCCCCTCGCTACCTACTTGACCGCAATTTCGCGGAAGGAACCCCCAGTCATCGACGCCAGCCGCTGCAACCACGCACGCGCCTCACGGTACTGCGCCACGCGGTACTCCGTCTGAGCACGTTCATCTGACGGTTTGAACAACAAAGTATTGATAGTGACCCGCTGAGCGGCCCCAGCTTGGTGTTCCTGAATCAGCTTATACATCTCACGCCGATGTTGCTCGCGCGCAGCCTGCGCAGCCTCGCTTTGAGCATAGTTTTGCTTACCGAGATACGCTGGCTGGTCATCACGAATGAGCACGATGGTGTCTGGATTCATGGAAAGAGCAAGCTTTAAAGCTTCGTACGGAGTCGTGCCATACCCGGGCGCCTGACCACTGTTGTCAGTAAAGCCCTTCTGAAGCCAGGCGAAGAATTCTTGCTTCCCTTGCTGCGTTGCGTACGCCATTTGTGCCTTGAATGGCGTGGCACCATCGCGGTAGGCAATCACGTTAAACCGTGTATCAGGATGAAAACGCGTCACAATGTTGCTCATCTCCAGCAGCACACTGTTCACCACGCCGCGGGTGCGCACACTCGGGCTGTTATCAATGAGCACGATCAAGGCGCGGGTGCGCAGCGCGTGGCCGAAAAACATCGCCTCCGAGAAGCCCTGAAAGCCACCGCTACCTGCTCTCCCTATTCCAAAGCCACCGACACCAAGGCTGCCAATCTGGGCACCCGCTGGCGCGCTCAACGCGGTCATCGTACGCATATCGGCTGCGCTCAGTTTCAGCGGAGGCATCGGAGGTAACGTCAGTTTGCCTCTGGTTTGGGTAACCAGCTTATTCAGCAGTTTTGGTCGTTGAGTTTGCTGCTCAAATTGCTTCACACGAATCCGATGCTCCAACTTGCGCGCCGGAAGCGTCGGCATTTTTTGCGCAGGCTGAAACATCATCGGCGGTGGCATGATATAACGCGCAACAATCACAATCCCCGCACCAAGAAAGCCTGCCCCCACGATCAACACGGCCAGTGTTACAGACTGGCTCAGCTCGCCGAAAAACAGTTTCCGGAACCTCGAAGGGCCACGCCTGCCAGTGAAACCATACCCGGGCGACGGGGCAAAAGAACCAGCCAACGATGCAAATCCTGCGTGCCCGGGTACAGGCGCCCCGTGCCCCGGTGGCGCTGGAGATCCTACACTCACTGGCCGCGGCGGTGCAGTCGTCATTCCTCCTCCTCGCCCTCAACTGCAAACGTCACGTTCTGCAGCTTCGCCTCCGCACACGCATTCAGCACATCGACAACACGTTGGTGAGCCACACCATCCGCCGCGTTGATTGTTAGCATCGCTTCCACCTTCGTCGCTGCGGACGCTTCGCGAAACCGCTGCAACGTCTTGACGAGCTGCGGCAACTCCCGCGACGTGGGCGTGTCCAGCTCCATATCATTAAGCACAATCCCGCCGTCCGCCCGAATCTCAAGAATTTGCTCATCAGGCATGGCAAGTGGCTCAGCTTGTTCCGCTACCCCAGGCAGGCTGAAACTGATGTCCGCTTCTTGCTTGTGAAAGGTGCTGGCCACCATAAAGTAGATCAGCAGCAAAAACGTGCAGTCAATCATCGCCGAAATCGGAAACTCTACTTTTGCCTGTGGGCGTCGCCGTAAGCGCATCGCACTATTCCCCGCTCATTGCGGCGACTGAAACGCGCCAAAAATAACGTCATTTATCCCCGCCTCCGCACAAGCACGCAGCACTTTCTTCACCCGCGCAAATGGTACCGCGTGGTTGGCGCGCAGGTACAACTTGAGATTCGGATTCTGCGCACGCTGGCGCTGCATGATCGCCAGCATGTCTTTCTCCTCCACATACTCCCCACTAATCATATAGCGCCCATCCGGCAGAATGTTAATCGTACCGCGGTCGCGCAAATCTTCAGGCACTTGCGCTTTCTCTGCCACAGGCAGCGCTACCTCCGGCGTGAAGTCTACTCGCGATAACGTGGCCGCACACATGAAAAAAATGAGTAACTGAAAGACCATGTCAATCATCGGCGCCATGTCAATTTCCGCATGGACGTGCTCTTTTCGCGTGGCTTTCATTGCGGGTACCTGCGTGGTTGCCGCATTATACGAATTCGCACAGCTCTTGTCAAAGGACACTCTCCTCGCCGCTCCTCCTTTTCTGCCCATCCAAGGGGTACGCACAGCCCGCGCCGCCCCAATCAACCTTTTATGTCGTTTGCAAACAACATTTTGTGTCGTCCATCTGTGGCAGCAGGCCGCTAGCCTTCGCGTTCCCGCAAATCAACGCCATCAGAGTTTTTTGATGTGAACCGCACTTGTGGCACAGCGCATCAGTGCCGCCTACAATTCGTTATCACGGCTTGTGGCTATTGCCCGCGCGATCTCACCACTGCAGCACTTGCCGCCGTTGCCGCGTGTACCGTGACTCTGCTCGGTAGCCGCACAAGCCCGAGCTTCCGCTCTCCGATCGTGAGTTCGTGACTCTTAAAAAAACTGTTGGCGAGCTCGCCACGTGCCGCTTAGCAATCCGTCCCTGCCTCAAGGTACACAGGTTCCTTCCCCCCTGCGCACTTGTCTGCTTTTCTTATCGCACGGTAGAGGATGATGAGCGTGCCAAGCGCAGTCGGCTCTGGGATGAACGTGCTGTTTTCCTGGCCCGGCGTCCCATAGTCGCCGAGGCCAAATGAAACCGTGGCTTGTGCCCAGTTGGAACCGTTCACCGCGAAGTTGTCCTGCCACGGATCACGCACTTCGCGCGAGACGCCTAGTGCGGCACTGTCCCACGCGACCACGTCCACAAGTTGTGTGCTGGCGTCATACAACCAGAGTGAATCCGCGGCATTGAGCAGATTCATGCCCGCAGCTGCCCAGGCACCAGAGACACCACCGTTCTGCGCAGGATCGTTGTTACGGCACAGTACAAGAAAATCGTTTACAGCTAACGTGGCCAAAGGTAGGTTCATCGTGCCACTAGCGCCGCCTTTCAGGAACCAGCCTGCGACATTGACGCCTACATTCGTGGTATTGCGCAGCTCCACCCATTCGCCGTCCGCATCCGCTACAGCCTGCGGATTTGCCATCACTTCATTGATAACCACAGCACCGTCATAGGCGCTGTTGGGCTGGAACGACCAATTCAACACCGCGCGGCCATAGCTCCAACTGGCGTAACTGTCAATTACAATGTGATACGTGATGCCGGCGCCCGCGTTGGAGATTGTGAGCGCGCTCATGCCGCCGGGCGTGTAGTCCGCGGCCACGCGCTGCAGATTACTCACCGCATCGCCTGTGTAGGCCGCAATCACCGTGTCAAAAGTGCTAGAGTACGTGTTCAGCATCAAGCGCCCATTGGCCCCCGGCGTGAATCGCCACCAGATGGACTTATGTGGCCAGAGACCATAGTGACCGGGTTCGCCTGGCTCGTAGGTGGCGAACGAATTGTTGGCGGTTACTGAGCCACTTGCGCTGCTGAGCGGCCACGCGGCGGCAAACGCATCGCTCAGATACACCGCAGTCACCGAATAATTTGTATCCATCACAAGCGTAAGAGGGTTGTTGGTAATCTCAGCCGCAGTGATGCGCCAGCGATCAAAAATCCTCCCACTGGCCATTGCAGGAGCAGTGAGCGTGGTTTCCCACGCGGCCCCGTAGGCCCGCGCAAAGGGCGTCACACCGTTGCTGTTCCCGGCATCGTCAGGGCGTGAGACCGCAATGGCTACTCCACTGAACGGATTCTCCGAGTGCACCGTCAGCGTGCCGCCACTGCCGTAACCAAAGCGCGAGAGCGCGGCGTCTTCATAGAACGGCAACACATTGGTTTGGCCATCGAAGCCGTTGCGCGCGTAGAGCGCAGCATAGACTGCGTTGGAAACGCGCGCGGCACACGCCAAGGCGCCATCGCTGCGGCTGGAGCCCCAGAGCCGCGTCCACACGCGCTGGCCGTCCGGCGTGAATTTGACAAGACAGGCATCAAAGTAACCGGGTCCGCTGTTCGTTTGGCCATCGAACGAGCCCAAAGTTTCACCGGAAAGGTAGACATTATTTTCGCTGTCAACGCACACGCCATACGCGCGCTCTTCTTGCGGCGAACCAGCCATGCGCGTCCAGATTTTGTTACCGCTGGGGTCAAACTTCGAAAGAAACATGTCGTACCCGCCGGGCTTGGGCTGGCCATCGAGTGCACCATCGCTGTAGCCGGCCACATACACATACCCAGCAGCATCTAGCGCGACAGCAATGCCGCGGTCTGTCCCATTCGTGCCCCACACGCGGGTCCATTGCCATGCGCCACCAGCATCATACTTAACGAGCACGATGTCCTGCCCGCCCATGTTCGTGTAACCATGAAGGAAGCCCTCTGTGAAGCCCGTCATGTAGACATTACCCGCAGAATCCACCGCACAGCCCTCCGCGAAATCGCGACCGGCAGAGCCGAACTTACGCAGCCACTGTTGCACACCCGCCGCATCGAATTTCGTCAGGACAAAATCTTGCGGACCCCCATAATTCGTCTGGCCGGGAATGGTGCCCTGCGTATAGCCGGCAACGTAGACATTGCCTGCCGGATCCACTGCAACGCCCGTACCGTCATCATAGTCAGCCGAGCCCCAGATGCGCGACCAAAACCGTGGACCATCCGGCGCGCAGCGGCTCACAAAAAAATCTGTGTACCCCACATGCGTCGTTTGCCCATCAAAGTTGCCCGAAGCGTTGCCGGCCACGTACACGTTCCCCGCTCCATCCGGCGCCGCCGCGCGCGCTTCGTCCGTCGCATTGGCGCCCCAGATGCGCGACCACTGTTTAACGCCCCCTGCGCTGAACTTAGTAAGAAAAATGTCAAACCACCCGAGGTTCTGATTCGTTTGCCCATCGAACATACCGCGCGTTTTGCCGGCGACATAGACAAAGCCGCCCGTATCGATGGCCACAGCGCGCGGCTCGTCGTCATCGGCAGAACCCCACATACGCGACCAATGCCGCGTGCCATCCGACGCCAGCACCGTGTCCAGAGATAAAAACTGTAGCCCGACCAACAAAAGAGCAACAAAACTTCTCACGGTCTGATCCTCGCGTTGTGACAGGAGGTACCCGTTGCGCGATCCCACTCGCAGGGAGCACGCTATTAGTGTACCACGTTTTGCCAACGCTCGTCAACTCGCACAGTTCGGCGCTGAAACCACACGTCTGTTCTCACTTTCAAGTGGTGACCAATAACGCCACTCTCTAAGAACTGCGCGGCGAGACGTTTCTACAGAAGCACTGCACAGCGGCCAAAAGACGTAAGCTAGTTCGACGCGACTAAACTGCCACCGCGAGTGCACAACTGGTCCAGGGAGTAGCAAGTACTAGACAGAAGACCTCACGGCCTGTAGACTCTCAAAAAAAGCAAGGCGGGCCCGCGGCCCGCCTTGCCCTCCACCAAATACTCGTACCTTACTTCTTGTTCAATATGACACGATCGACAAACGCCTCCACCGCTCCGGGCTCCGGCGCAGTCACATCGCTCTGCGTTTGCTGCAACAGCTCGCGCTCTTTTTCCATCACACCCCGTGACGGACTGACTTTGCGCGGCGTGAGCAGCACAACTATTTCCGACGTCTTCTTCACATCAATTTCATGCCGGAAGAGGTAGCCCACTAGCGGAATCGAGCCAAGAATCGGCACGCGCTCATCGGTCTTCGTGATCGTATCTTTGCGCAGCCCGGAGAGAGTAAACAACTCGCCGTCTTTCAGCACCACATTCGCCGTCGTGGAGCGGGTGTTGATGATCGGATCACCGCTGCTCGTCCAGCCCACCAAGCTGCTCACTTGCGCATTGATCGCCAAGGACAGCGTCTCGGAACCAATTGTTGGCGTGATCGTCAGCGAGATCCCTGTGTCGGTCTGCTTGTTCAGCGCCTCATCCGCAGTCGAGTAGGCCTTATAATTAATTTTGTCGAGCGAGGCGATCACGGCTTCCTTCCCATTCATCGCCACTACCGTCGGGCGCGAGAGCACTTTGGCTTTCCCCTTGCGCACCAGATAGTTGATCATGTTGGCCATGGCCTTCGGGCGCATGCCCTGGATGATTATGCTCTGCGCCGCATATTGCGCCCAATCCCCCGGATTCATGTTCAGATCAACGCGATCACGCGATTGCTGGAAGTCCAACTGCATGTCCACATTCTCCGGCAGTGCTTCCTTCCACGCCTCCAACGCCATCCCGAAATTAAAGTCGTCGTCCATTTCAACTTCAACAATCTCAGCCTCGATCCGTACCATCTCAGGCGGTACATCGAACTCTTGCACGAATTTCACTGTCGCGTCGTAGTAGCTGGGGGCATCTATGTAGTAAACCTTGTTCACCGTGTCGTCCGGGAAAGACAGCCCATACTGGCTTTGCAGCGCATTCTGCACAAGCGGACCCAGCTCGGTCGCCGAACGATTCTTCACTGTGTAAACCCCGATTTTCGTCCCATCTTCGTAAAACTTCGTCCCTTCGTCATCGAGCATCTCCAGGGCCGCTTCTAGATGCGGAAACTGGAAAAGTGGCGCCGTGATCACAAGATACTCATCCCCCGTCCGCGTGTTGCAGGAAACATACACCTTCCCGTTCTCCTTCTCTACCGGCACGCGCAGGAACGACGCGATTTCCGCAGCAACTCCCTTGGACTTCAGCTTGTACACCTTGCATATGAAGTCCGTGTCGTCTTTCGAATCAATCACTTTCACCGCCGTCCCACCAGCTGGCGTGGAAGGCATCGCGTGGTAGAACAACTGTCCCTGCTTGAACACTTCAGCGGTGCCAGCAGCAGGCACGCTGGTTGCAGTCTTCGGCTCCGTCTCCACGCTGATCTCATTCCGTATCTGCGTCTGACCAGACACCACCAATGTGCCACAGATCAGCACAGCAACTACGCACTTGAGGTGTTTCATCTTGCTTCCTCGTGGTTTACTGGTTATACGTGAATCAACCACAGTCGCACTGCGGACTTTCTCGGCAAGTATCGCACCAAAATCGCTAAGCTAAGGCGAAAATTATTAAGCAACTGCATACCAAATACTTAAGAGTCACGCGGGCACCTCCCCTCCCGCCCAACCTTCTAAAATCATACCTGACGGTAGCCTTGTAATTCCTAGACCTACAGTTCGGTACGAAAACGCCTCCGGTCAATCCCGTACTTCGCTACCCGCAGCCCCATTAACCGCTCCGTAATGCCGAGCGCCCGCGCAGCTTTGGCCATATTCCCCCGCGCAGTCTTGAGCGCGTCAATGATCAAGTCCCGCTCGACTGTTTCTAATGTCGTCCGCAGCGTGCCCTTGAACACAGTATTGCTTGCCTCCGCCGTTTGCAGCGTCGGCGGAAGATGATGCGCATGAATCGCATCGTCGGTGGTGAGAAGTACCGCCCGCTCAATACAGTTCTCTAACTCGCGCACGTTGCCCGGCCAGTGGTAGCTCATCAACATGTCAATCGCTGGCGTAGTGATACGCCGGACATTCTTGCGGTTAGCTGCACTGTATTTTTCGATAAAGTAATCCGCCAGTAAAAGTATGTCCGTTTTCCGTTCACGCAGCGGCGGGATGTGAATGGGAAACACGTTCAGGCGATAGTACAAGTCCTGCCGAAACAAACCCCGCTCCATGAGTTCTTCAAGATTGCGATTCGTCGCAGCAATCACGCGCACGTCCACTTTGATTGTCGTAGTGCCACCCAGGCGCTCAAATTCCCGTTCTTGCAGTACGCGCAGCAATTTGACTTGTGTCGCCGGCGAGAAGTCTCCCACTTCGTCAAGAAAAATGGTCCCACCTTGCGCCAGTTCAAAACGCCCTTTGCGCGCGCTCAGCGCACCGGTAAACGCACCCCGTTCGTGACCAAAAAGCTCGCTCTCCACAAGTGTTTCCGGCAGCGCCGCGCAGTTCACCTTAATGAACGGCTTGTCCGCGCGCGGGCTGTTATAGTGGATCGCGTGGGCCACCAATTCCTTACCTGTCCCACTCTCTCCGCGAATCAGCACAGTCGCATCGCTCGCGCTCACTTGCGCAATAAGATCATACACCGCTTGCATCTTGTTGGAATTGCCGATAATGTTCGACGGCCGGAAGCGATCCCGCAGCTCTTCCTGCAAACGGCGATTTTCGTTGCGTAAGCGCTCCTGCTCTTCCTGCATCGACTGGCGCAGCCGCACCGCCTGCGCGATCATACTGGAAATGATCGTGAGCAACCGTCCCGTATGCTCCAGCACGCGCGGGGCGCTCGGTGGCAGCTCGACACTCAGCGCCCCAATCGTCTCCCGCCCTAGCTTCACTGGCACACAAATGAACGCATTGTCCCCCGCCGCGCTCCCCGCCCGCGCACCCGTCCGATTCAGAAACATCGGCTCCTGGCTGATGCGAGGCACAATCTTCGCCTGCCCCGTCTCAACGACATACCCCGTCACCCCCTCACCCAGCCGGTACTTCCCACGCTTGTGTTGCGACGCTGATAACCCGTATGACGCATCAATCGAAATCTCCCCCGTCTCCCGATTCAGCAGGGTTAACGCACCGCGAATAATATGCAATCGCGCCGCCAGAACTCTCAGCAACGGGGAGACCACATCCCGTAAATCAATGCTCTGATCCAGAGCCTGGCTGATCTCGAACAATAACTCAAGCTCATTGTCCGGACGCGATACCATCGTATCGCCACTATGACCTGGCCCAGCCGTCATGGATGATGGCCTAACAGTTCCCTGCAGTACCCGCTCTCTCGGACGTGGAATATGCTGTCACTCCTGCATGCCAAAACAAGATCAGCTCTGTATTCTACGCAAAGGTACCTTCTTTGTCAAGGAATTCCCTCCGCAATCCTCCCCGCAGCCTTAAATCACGAACCCCCCGTGCCCGCTGTTGCGCTTCACTCAGAACATCTACGCGAAGCCGCGAGCGTGCACTAGCCCCCTCATACGCACACACCCGCACCACTCCCACATGCTCGCTTCACACGCGCTTCTCGCAACTAGTCCTCGCTAGCGTTGCCCTCAGGTGACCCCTGTCCAAACCTTGCCCTCACACCCGCATGTGCAGCTCCTCTCAGCAACCCCCTGCCTCCAACTGCAAGCAGGCGTGTCCTATTCAGCGGAAGTCACGCTACCTCCCAACCGTTTGATCTCATCAAAACTCAACGGCTACGCGTATCGTGCTCGTGCGTTACCCCCATCACCCCTTGCCATCTCCCCCCAAACTGCTATCATCGCATCTGCTTTTCTCTTGTATCAACCGGCCACCTCTGCACAAGCTCCCACGTACAGCGAGACATGACACCGCACTCCTCACTCCCAATCCGCCTACACCAAAAAACACCCCCATAGCAATTTGGCCATCGGGATAGCCGCTCCTCAGAACCTAAAACTCTTGTTCCACTCTCGGCAGGATGACAATCAAAAAGGTTGCCACCGGGCCCAGCAGCAAGGAAATCAGCCACCATAGTAGGCCGCTCCGCCCTTTGGCCTGTGCCAACCCTGCGTTAATTAAGGACAAGGTACCCCAGCCTACCACAAACTGCGCGTTCTCGTACGTCACTACTACTCTCCCTTTTTCGTTACACGTCGTTAAAATCGCCGCGTTAACCAAGACGTGTCGAAATTTTTCTTGTTTTTCTACACGTCTCTCCCTTCGTGTCGCCTTCGTCGACACGTTAGCCCGTTAACAACTCGTACAGTTTCACATTAAGGTACAAATTCTCTTTGCCTATCTTGTGCCGCCGCAGCACCCCTATCGCTTCTAATTCCTTCAAGTACTCCGCAGCCGTCTGCCGCTCGGCAATCCCCGCATCTACCAAATGCTGGCCTTTCGTGTAAGGCCGGTGGAAAAGAAGCTCGATTAACTCCTTTGAATACACCCGCGCCGGCAACTTCTCGCGCGCCAGCTCCAACGTATACTCCAACAAGTCGCGAATGGCTAAAATCCGCCGGCGCGTCAGTAATGCCGTCTCCTCTACCGCTGTCAGCATGAACATAATCCACTCCTCCCACGCCCCGCGTGCCGTGACCTCGCGCAATAAGCGATAATAGAGCGGCTTATTGTCAATAATGTACCGGCTCAAGTATAACACCGGCAACTCCAATAATCCCTGCTGTACGAGAAATAAAATGTTCAGAATGCGACCCGTCCGCCCATTCCCGTCCGAAAAGGGATGGATCGCCTCAAACTGATAATGGATCAGCGCCAGCTTCACCAATGGATCCAGACCCGTGTCAGCATGAATAAAATCTTCCAACTCTGCCAGCTTCCTCCGAATCACCTCAGCACCTTCCGGTGGCGTATACACAACCTCGCGGGTGCGCGCGTTGCCTATGAAAACACCCGGATGCTCACGAATACCTTGCACCCCCTCACATACCACTTGCACCACCTTCACAAATAAGTCCAACGTCAGCCGTGGATCCTGCTGAAGTAACTGATACCCCCGCCATAAAGCCTCGCGATAACGCAACACTTCTTTCGTGGCCGTGTCCGGCTCCCGTTGGGCTGAGATGGCTTTGAAAAGCGCATCATTCGTGGTGATGATGTTCTCAATCTCGGAGCTTGCCTTGGCTTCTTGCACAACCAACGTGTTCACCAGCATCGCCTGGTTCGGCAGCGTCGCACCAAGCCCCTTCAATTCGGCCACAGCACGACTCGCCGCCACGGTTTTGCGCAAAATTGCCTTGGTTTCCACATCCACCGGCGGCGGCAAAGGCGGGAGATCGTTGTACGGTACGCGGGGATCAAACGGCATCGGCGCTATTATAGCAAATGCCCCACCGCCCTCAAGTTGGCTAACCTCTTTCTCGCCCACTCCCCAATACCCTCGTGACTCCGCCGCCGTGCCGCTCCCAACGCGCGCCGCCTTCATGCAAAAAGTGTGACCCGGGGCAGCGTTACCCATAAGGCCCATTACCACCCTCCTTGCACGTGTTTTCTCTCTTTCCCTCCCCTCCCAGTCCTGAGCACCCCCTCAGATCGCTGCTCGTCCCGGCAGTTTGACTCACATTGCTGCTATACCATATTCGACTAACACGACCTACCACCTGGCAACACCTCTGAATGCTGATTGTTCACCGTTCTCCCAGCAGCCACCCTGGTGCCCAAAACGCGTCCAGAACGGCCCGCACTGTTACCCGTGCAACCCACATCCTCCAGGCAGCTGCGCCTCTCGACTACACGTGTTGACAGAACGCTTCCATTTATGGTATAATAGTGCGCTTTTATTTGTATTCGCAACCCGGAATTTTCCTATGACCTCCGTTCTTCTGCTCCCCGTCCTCCTCCTTGCCCTCCACGCCCACGCCCTCAACTTCTCTCTCTCCTTTTCCGGCACAGGTACGGGTGACATTGATCGCGTAAAAATCCCGCTTGATGGTGCTGGTAACCTCCTCAACATCGGCAACGGCAACTTCACCATCGAATTCTGGATGAAAGCGTTCCTTTCCAGTAACACCGGGACAGTTTCTCCAGGCGCCAACGACAATTGGATAACTGGTAACATCATCTTTGACCGAGATGTGTATGGTAATGGTGATTACGGCGACTTCGGTATCTCGCTCGGCTCCGGCCGCATCGCCTTCGGCGTCAATAACGCCTCGTCTAGCCGCACGATCCTCGGCACCTCTCAGGTCGCGAACGGTCAGTGGCATCATATCGCTGTGACGCGGGCCTTCAACGGTGCCATGGCAATTTTCGTCAATGGCACCCAGGATGCCTTCTACGCCTCCGGCCCAGCCGGCAATATCTCCTACCGTACGGGGAGATCGACGAGCTGGCCGAATGATCCCTACTTGGTCATCGGGGCGGAAAAGCACGATTACGATCCGTCAACCTACCCATCTTTTAGCGGCTGGCTGGATGAGGTGCGTATTTCAACGAATATTCGCTACACCAGCACGTTTCAACGCCCCACCGAATTCTTCCTTCATGATCAGTACACAGTGGGTTTATTCAGTTTTAACGAGGGGAGTGGTACAGTAGTCACAAACTGGGCTCAAGTGCCCAACCCAACGCATGGTCAGCGCATGGTAGGCGGGTACCCGCCACGCCCAGCTTACTCGACCGACGTGCCGCCTCTCGTGCCTGAATCAACTTGTCTGGCACTAGTTATGCTCACTGCTGCATGCGTAACACGTGTTCGAAGAAGTGCAAACAGTGAAATCATACCCTCTCATCGCCGCCTTTTGCCTGCTGTCCTCTCCGCTTCTCACACTGCGTGCCGAAGACTGGCCGCAGTTTAATCACGATTGCCAACGTACTGCCCGCAGCGCAGACACCGTGCCCCCCCCTTACCGCGTGCGCTGGATGTGGTGCGGCGCCCAAGGCACCCTCCGCAACGCCGCCAGCCAGCCAGGCTTGCCCGGCTGGACTAATGACCTCACCTCTCGCGAAGGCTATAGCTTTCCCCTCCCTGACCCCGTCTCCCATACCTTGGCCATCAGTGCTCAACCTATCATGGCCGACGGCCGCGTCTTCATCGGCGACATGGAAGGACGTGTCTACGGCATCAATTTCTTTGATGGCAGCACGCTGTGGAGCAATGGCGTGGGCAGCGCGGTGACACACGCAGGGGCAGTGGATGGCTCGAACGTGATCTTCGTCTGCGTCGGCGGCCGCGTCGCCGCTTTCGATGTCGCCACAGGTCAGGAACGCTGGCGCCACACATTACCACGCGCGATTGTCAGCGCCCCGTGCGTGATCAGCAATCAGGTGATCGTGACCTGCTTAGACGGCCGCGTACGCGCCTATCACACCACGTCCGGTACCTTGTTGTGGACCTCCCCCCATCTCGGCGCCCCGATTCAATCAGGCCTGGCTGCCGACGACAGCGGCGTCTACCTCGGCGCCGAAAATATGTGGTTCTTCAAACTTTCACGCACCTCCGGAGCTATCCTCGCTAGCAACCGCGTCTGGGGCTCCAGCTTCCGCATGCTCTGGCCCGTCGTCTGGACCAACATGGTCTTCGTCCGCACCTGCGGCGAACTCGTTATCGGCAGTGAGTACATCATGGAAGCGGTGATGCAGCAATCCCCAAATCGTGCTCAAGAAGAGCAAAACATCCGCCGCTGGCTTCTCGGCGACACCAACAACGGCGCCTGGCCCGATGCCGTCTCCAACGGTCATCGCACCCTCTATGGCCTCTACACCAGTAATTTACATCAACCGTACGTCATTCCCTGCGGGCCTGTCGAAGGCTGTGGCATCCCCCCTGAACCACCTTGCATTGATTGGCAAAATCGCATCCTCACCTGGTGGAAAACACGCTACCCCACACTGCTCACTGAAGATCCCGCCTTCGGAAGCTTCTACGCCCTTGATATTGCCGGTATTAACCCCGTCACTGGCTACCGCGTGACCATCTCGGCGCCTCAACGCGCCGAGATTATGCGTGAATCGGACAACTTGTACGGCCTCTCGGTCGGCGGCAATTACTTGTACCTACGGCAGGAGTTCCGTGGCGCGCAGTTTATCCACCTACCTTCTGGAACTTCCGGCCGCATCCAGGCGCGCCAGCGCTACCAAGATGGTGGCGGCTTCGCTGATGCCCACATTTGCTATGTGCAAGGAAATATTGATGTCTCTGAAGATGATCCGTTGATCCCCGATACCCCCCAGCAAACTGTGTATGCCCGCCCACCACTCGCAATCGCAGGCAATAAACTTCTCTGGTGCGAAGAATTTGCTGTCGTTTGCGTGGAGGAAAGCTTATGAACAACCTTCCTACAAAACTGCCACTGTTGCTTTTGTTGTGCCTCTGGGGAATGCAAAAGAGCGCTTCCGCCATCTCACTTCAACGTTACCTCACGGAGTATCCTTTCACCATTGGCATCTCGCCCGCCGCCGATGACTTGCGCGCCGAGCTCCACGACGAAATCAGTAAAATCCTCGCCGCCGGCCGCCTCGCCCCCCTCCGTATCCACTATGCTGACGAAATTTACCGCGGCTACTTCGTCTACACCGAAACCTTACGCGATCTCATCACCCTCGGTGCTGCCTTTCCCTACTTGACCCCCGCACAGCAAGCCGCCGCTCGCGCCTTCGTCCGTACCCAGTGCATGACCGCCGTCTGGTGGAGCATGCTCGAAGATCCTCCCACCAATGGTAAACGCCGTGAACTCTACGAAACTCGCGATCCTATGCACGGCTGGCCCCATCGCTATGGAATGGATGTGCAAACTCGCCCGCGCGTCGCCGGCCTCATCGGCCTCGAACTCTACGCCCGCAAAGCCAACGACTGGGCCCTCATCTCGAACTACTGGGATAATATTAAGGATTTCTTCAGCCGGCCTGAAATGTATGGCGGCTGGACTGGCTACCATGGTGATCTCTATGGCACGCTGGGCGCGCCGCTCGCCATGGCACGCATGGCGGCTGTCATGGGCGATGCCCCCGCGTTCGCACAGGCTACTAACCGCCTGGCGCAACAACTCGCCCAGCACCTCAATTTCCACACCATCATGGTGCGCTCTACCAATCGCTACTATGACTTCTTCGCCGACGCTCGTGCCGCTAACCTCGTTTACCACGGTTGGCTCTTTCTCAACATCACCCCGGAAGTCTGCCGCTTTATCAACGATCACGTCAATGTCCGCTCGGCAGCTCTAGCCCACGTGGACGCTGGCAAGCGACAGTATCCCCTCTGGTGGCTCCACCAGGCCCCTTACTGGACGCGCTGGACCGGCGATGAAGGCATGGGGCTCTCCCCAGAAATCATCGGCATGATCTTCCCACTCGAACGCTGGGTGCGCCGCACGCCCCCTGACCAACTCCGTGCCTGGCTGTCCGCACCCGTCGGCCGCGGTGATTGCTACTACATCGAAGCACTCATCAATGCTCTCGAAGCCCATGGCACCACTGTCTGGACGCGCCACCCCTCTCTGCCTTGCGCGCTGCTCTCGCCCAACGGCGGCGAGCTCTTCATCCCCGGCGCAACTATTACCATCTCCTGGGCCCTCACTTCGGCCGCCACGCACGTCACGTTACTCTACTCCAAGGACGACTTCCTCACCTCCACTGTCATCGCCTCCAATCTCCTTAACACAGGTACGTACACCTGGGATGCCCCCAACGACTACACCACCAACGCGCGCGTGCGTGTTGTCGCTGCGCTGCCCTCAGCCTGGTCGGATGAAAGTGATGAGGCGTTCGCAGTCGTTCCAGAACCAGCCATGCTCCTCACCGTACTCATCGGTATCACCCTCAGCAGGCGCTGCCGATGTCTCATGTGAAAATTCTCCCCTTCCTCGCCTCTCTCTTCTCGCTGGCGTTTCCCATTCACGCCAACCTGATTAGCAATCCAGGATTCGAAAGCGGTGCCACTGGCTGGGAAGGTATCACCTCCGCCCACATCACTACCTCCGACGCCCACTCCGGATCCCGCTCGCTTCGCCTCACTTCCTCCGCTCAAGCTGCCCAAGGCTGGCTCACCCTCCAGCCTGGTGCTGCCTATGTCGCCTCTGTCTGGTTCAAATGGCACTCGTTCGGCAACACCGATTGGGGCTTCAATCACCTTTCGATTGTCAATAACGATTGGTCTATCGCTGCCCGCCTCGGTCACCTTCACCAACTCGCCCCAAGTGGGGTGTGGACAAAATTTGCTTTCTCCTTCACCGCTACCCACGCTAGCGTCCGCGTAGAACTCGGCGTTTTCGGACCACAGTCCGACATTAACATCCTCTTTGACGATGTCAGTCTCGTCCAACGCGCTACCAACCTCCCCCCAACCACCCTTCCCACCGCCTCCCCGCTCACAGGTTCTGTTCCCTTCACCGTCACCTTCAACGCCAACGCAGACGACCCCGACGGCGCTGTTGCCCTCTATGACTGGCAATTCGGCGACGGCGCCGCCGCACGTACACCTAACCCACGTCACACCTTCCTCCAGCGCGGCACCCACGAAGTTCGCCTGCGGGTCTTCGACAATGATGGCGCGACCGCCATAACCACGCTCTACATTGTTGCCACAGACATCGTCTCCCCTTCCCTCTCTCTCGATCCCTTCCCGCCAGTCGTCACCTCGGCAACATTTCTTGCTTCCGGGCTCGCCTCCCCAGGCGGCGCCACCCTCGCTCGCCTCTTCTGGGACAATCTCATTACCCACGACGCCGGTGAAATCCCACTCCCCTCTCATCCCACTCAGCGGTGGGTCGCTACGCTCCCCCTTAAATTCGGCTCGAATGATCTCCTCTTTACCCTTATCGACTCCGCCAGCCGCGTCGCCACCGCTCGCGCCGCGCTTTACCGCCCCCTCGGCCCCCCTCTGTTCGTCAACATTTCCTCTAACGCGGCTATCCTCCCCCTCTACGGCACCCTTCAGCTGCGCTTCCAGCTCCTCTCAGAAGCCGACAACACCTTCTTCCGTTACGATCCCACCCCACCTCCCGGCGTCCAGCCCGCTGTCGGCGTCTCCGTGGACTGCTTGCTCACTGATCCCAACGGGGCTCGCCTCGTCCACCCCGCCTTCTTCGCCACCGATGTCATTCGCCGTGATAACCATTACTACGAAACTACTTCCTCCGCCTGGTACGTCCGCTTCACTCCCACTCACACAGGCGTTTACCATGCCTGGCTAGCCGCCACCGATCGCGCGGGCTCTCACACCCAGTACGTCGCTCAGTTCTCCGTTACAAACTCGCCTCAACGCGGTTTCGTCGTCGTTGCCCCAGAAGACCCCCGCTACTTCCGCTTCATGAATGGCGACATCTTCTGGCCCATCGGCCCCGTCTTGGGCAGCTACTCCAACGCTGCCGCCGGCGGTATCAACTTCACCCGCCCCTGGATGGGCGGCCGCGGTGCCTACAGCGCCAACTGGTCCCGCTGGATCTCCTCCGCCGAGCAACACGGCAATGAGGGCTTCATGGCCCGCCTCACCTTCCTCCGCCACGGCCCGCGTGCCGAGCTTGCCCAAGAAATCTTCTACCCCCAGGGTTACCGCATGTGGCTCGGCTTCCTCGATAACCAGCTCTCCGGCCACCTCGAGCCCGGTCAGCGCTACCGCCTCAAAATCCGCCTCCGCTGCGAACAAATCGCCGGCCCATACACCCCCGGCTACCCCTGGGGCTTCACCATCCGCACCGGCGATTGGCCCGATGACTCCATGACCGCCTTCTGGCAACAAATGCGCGCCCGCCCCGCTCTCCTCCCTCACATCACCGGCTCCCGCCCCTGGCATACCCTCATCACCAACTTCACCGCCGAAGCTAACCCCGCCTACCTCGACAATTTCTTCCTCTACCTCGATAACGTCACTAACGGCGCCGTCTATGTAGACGAATTTTCCATCCGTCCCCTCTACGACGACGGCTCCCTCGGCCCCGAAATCATCCGCAACCCACGCGCCGACTGGCATGCTTACGTCGAACAGCGCCCCTGCGCCTACTTCGATGACCTCCTCGCCGAGGGCGAACGCTACGGCATCTTCCATAAATTCGTCGTCCAAGACAAAAACGATTGGATCCCTAATCACCTCGTCGCCCAAGGCATCTTCACCTGGCCTGGCGATGGCTACTTCCAGCCAGCCTTCACCAAAGCCTCATGGTTGCAGGAACAATGGTGGCGCTACATCTGCGCCCGCTGGGGCTTCTCCACCGCCGTCCACTCGTGGGAGCTCTGTAACGAAGGCCCACCTACCGATCCCAATCACTGGCGCCGCGCTCAGGAGTTTGGCGCCTTCATCCGCCGTCACAATGCTCACCCCCATCTCAAAACCACCTCCTTCTGGGCCTCCTGGCAGCCCGCCTTCTGGGGTAATTCCAACCTCTACCCCGACATGGACTACGCCGACATCCACGCCTACATCACCGGCACAGACCCCCTCCAGTTCGACATGGTCGCCTGGCACCTCCTCGAGGCCACCAATGTCGCTGCCACCCCCGTCGGCAAGCCCGTCGTCCGCGCGGAAACCGGCATCTATGCCGAGCCGGGCTTCACTATCCTCGCCGTCAGCAACAACCCTGGCATCTGGTACCACAATTTGCTCTGGGCGCAGCTCGGCCCACCGGCTTTATTCGAGCCCGGTTATTGGTTTGGTGAACACTTCGCCCGCATCAATCAAAATGCTGTGGCGCTGCCCTTTGCACGCTTCGTTGAACGCTTGCAATTTCACCGCGGCGGCTTCGGCGCACTCGGCGCTGTCTGGAGCAATTCCCTCATCCGCGTCATCGGCCAAAAAAGCATGATCCACGGCCAAGCCGTCCTCTGGGTTCAAAACGCACGCCATACCTGGCGCAACCTCATGGGCATCAGCGGCGCCCAACCCATCACCCCGCAGAATGCTGATATTTATGTCCGCCTCGCTCCGTTCGCCACCTACACCATCGAACGCTGGAACACCTACACAGGTGCCCGCATGACCAACTACTTCGCCGACGCCAACTCCGCAGGTGATCTTTATCTCCCCATCCGCTCCCTCACCAACGACACTGCTTTCATCATCACACTCATCCCCGAGCCAGCTTTGCCCCTAATCCTATTCTTTGCTTGCTCCCGCTTGAAACCCCCTGGTCGCCAAAAAGCAGAGTGCAATCGCTCCGGCCCCGGTGCGCACGTACGCCGCTTGCGCGATTCACATGTACCTTCGTGATGGAGGGGCGCCGGCCTCGGCGTCCGCCTCCCCACGCGACCCCACCACTCTCGAATTCAACCGACAGAAACCACCCATTTGCAATCAACAAAAAATGTCGGTTGAACCACCTCTGGCCTGTCGAACGAACGCACGCAAAATCCTCACGCACCGAGGCCGCTGCCCATCC
>JAOACZ010000130.1 GCA_026417575.1 bacterium
AGATGTGTATAAGAGACAGCGTCTACGCACCGGCGCACACCTATCAATCTCCGGTGCCAACGTGCCTCTCGTCTCGCACCTCGTCTGTGCACTGCATCACTCGTGTCAACGCCCCGTCCTTCTCATTACGACTACCCCCGATGTCGCTGAAATTATCCTTCGCGACTTTCATACCCTCTGTGGCTCCCGCGCTGCCCTCTTCTCCCCACGTCCGCCTGATCAAAGTGATCTCCTTTCAAACGAACCCGTCACGATTGAGCGCATCGAAACCCTTCACGGCCTCATACAACAGCAACTCACTGTCATCGTTGCGCCCTACACCGCCCTCCTCCAAGAACTTCCTCCCCCTCTCACATTCTCTCGTCACATCATCCATCTTCACGTCGGTCAGTTGCTTGACCCGCTCGAACTGCTCCGTCTCCTGTTCCAACACGGGTATGAACGCACCGATCTGATCGAGTTTCACGGCGAATGCAGCGCACGCGGCGGTATCGTCGATGTCTTCCCCCTCACGGCGGAGTACCCCATCCGCATCGAATTCGCCGGCAACCAGTTGTGTTCCATTCGCGAGTTCGATGTTCACACTCAACGCTCACGTCCACGCACAGAATTGTCCTCCGTCGCTATTCCTCCCGCCCGCGAGTCCGCTGTGCACAGCGACACTGCTTCCTCAGCCTCGCTCCTCGACTATTTCAGCACACCCCCCATCATCATCTGGCACGAGTTTCGTCGCACGCTTGCTCATCTCCAGCGGCTCGAAAATGACCCTGACCTCTCAACACCAGCACCCCATCTCGGCTCGCGCTTTGATGCATGGCTCAGCGCATGCCGGGCTCTCCCTCACCTCTATCTTCAAGAACTCTCTCCAGATGTCCCAGATGCCGTCCATCATGTCAACTACCATATCGAAACTGCCCCTCTTGATCTAGCTGCCCCACCCGCCGCAACTTCCAACACGTCCTCTAAACCGCACGAGTTCGCTTTCCAGCGCTTCACCCAGGCTCTCCTTCGCTGGCGCGCCGACGGATTTTCCGTTGCCATCGCGTGCGCCACAGATGCCGACCGCGATCGCCTCCATGAGCTCCTAACCCGCGACGCCCACATCTCTCCCGCAGATGTATTTCTCGCCACTGCGCCGCTCTCCGGTAGCTGGGTCGTTCCTGCCGTCCGCCATGTTACCGTCACCGACGACGACATCTTCCGCCGCCTCTACTCACGCCGCCGATTGCGCCGGCGCCGCATCGGCCGCGTGGCCCCCATCGAGAATATTGCCACCATCGCCCCCGGTGAATTCGTCGTCCACGTCAATCACGGTATCGGACAGTTCGAGGGCATCCGTACCGTCGACCTCAACGGTGTTAAGCGCGAAATGGTCATTGTCCGCTATGCCGACAACGCCTTGCTCTACGTGCCACTTGAGCAAGCCCACCTCCTGGAACGCTACATCAGTGTCGGTCAAGGAACGCCGCCCCTCGACTCGCTCGGCTCTAGTCACTGGGCAAGCCGTACACGGCGCGCTGCTCGGGCCGTCCTCGACCTTGCTGCCGAATTACTCGAACGCCAGGCCCTCCGTGCCTCACAGCCAGGCTTCTCTTTTCCGAAAGACTCTGAGTGGCAACTCTCATTCGAAAAAGCATTCCCCTATGCCGAAACACCCGATCAAGCTCGCGCCATTCTCGATGTCAAACGCGACATGGAAGCCCCCCGGCCTATGGATCGCCTCATCTGTGGCGACGTGGGCTTCGGCAAAACCGAAGTCGCCTTGCGCGCTGCTTTTAAAGCTGTCATGGCGGGCAAACAAGTCGCCGTCCTTGTCCCAACTACCCTGCTCGCCCAGCAACACGCACACACTTTCGCCGACCGGCTCGCTCCCTTCCCTGTCCGCATCGATGTACTCTCGCGCTTTGTCTCCCCGCGCGAGCAAACCCGCATCTTGACCGACCTGGCCGCCGGTCGCGTCGATATAATCATAGGTACCCACCGCCTCCTGGCTCCCGAAGTCGTGTTCCATGACCTCGGTCTGATCATCATCGACGAAGAACATCGCTTCGGCGTCCGTCATAAAGAGGCTCTCAAAAAAATACGCACCCTCGCTGACGTAGTCTCGTTGTCTGCTACCCCCATCCCTCGCACGCTCTATGCCGCGCTCACTGGTGCCCGTGATATGTCGCTCATCAACACGCCACCAGAAGATCGCCTCCCCGTCTCCACTCACCTCATTAAACGTGATTACCGCCTCATTCGTGAGGCCATCCTCCGCGAGCTCGCCCGCGGCGGTCAAGTCTTTTTCATCCACAACCGCGTGGAGTCAATCGAGCGTACACGCGACCTTCTTCAACACCTCGTACCCCAGGCGCGTGTTGCTGTCGCGCACGGTCAAATGCCAGAACATACGCTCGCTGCCACCATGGAACAATTCGAGCGCCACTGCTTCGACGTTCTGGTCTCCACTATGATCGTCGAATCTGGCCTCGACCTCCCTAATGTCAACACCATCTTCATCGACAACGCCCACACCCTTGGCCTCGCCGATCTCTATCAGCTCCGCGGCCGCGTGGGCCGCTCCGCACGCCAAGCCTACGCATACCTGATTATCCCAGCTGATCTTATTCTCGATGGACCAGCCCGCCACCGTTTGAAAGCCATCCTCGAACACACCGCCCTCGGCTCCGGATACGCCATCGCTATGCGCGACCTCGAAATCCGTGGCGCCGGTAACCTGCTCGGTACCCAACAGTCCGGCCACATCGCCGCCGTCGGTTTCAGCCTCTACTGCAGGCTCCTCCAGCGCGCTGTCGAACTCCTTCAGCAAGGTAAATTCCCTGCCCTCCCCGCTGATGCCAACCTCAGTGCCATCAGTGACCACCACCCCCCACGCTACGACTGGCGTAAGGAACTGCCGCTCGTCCAGGCACGCAATGACCTCGTCGAATTCCGCCTCCCCTTCGCAGGCACTATCCCCACCGCCTATGTCGACAGCCCTGCACTGCGCCTCGACCTCTTCCGCCGCATCGCTCTCGCCTCCCATGTCTCCCACCTCCAAGCCCTAGAAGCCGAGCTCCGTGACCGCTTCGGCCCCCTCCCCGATGACACAACCCTTCTCCTCCGACTCGCCGAAGCCCGCGTTCATGCACTCGCTCGCGGCATAGACTGTATTGAAGCAGTTGATGGAAAAATTGTCTTCCGCCGCCGCGGTGCCATCGTCAATCCTGGGAAACGCCTTCCCCGAATCCAGGGCCTCTCCCCTCTCCACGCCGTCACTGTTATCCTTGCCCACCTCGTACAGCTTCCACCGCTTTCTCGATAGTCTCCTCCCACTCGCTAGCTACCGCAGTCCCCCCATCCCAGGCCTGCTGCTCTGCTCCACCCCTCTACTTTCTCTCATCACCTCTCCTGCGCTCCCCCCCGAGCTTTCGCTGGCCTCGCAAAAGTCACCCTAGCAGGCAGGGAAAATTTTTTAGATCGTCACAACTCCACTCACACCCTATTCCACGCAAGCACAGAACTGCCTATCGCTACACCCAGAGAGCGGGCTACGACCCCGCACTTCGCCTTCAAAATAAATACGATCGGACGCGACCGCTCACCCGCTAGAGTCTCATAGTTCCCGTGCCCTTTCGCAATGACGACATCAGCCTCCGCAAACGCCCGCCGGCAAGCCCGGCTCACGTGCCGCAAAGGCAACCCGATCTCCGCGCATCCACTCTCAATCACCTCACACACACTCGTCATCCCTACCTGTTCCGCGTCCGCCATCGTCGCATCGTTGATGATCGGCCCACTCTTTACCACAAACTTCACCTCAACACGCGGATAACATTCTCGAAGGACCTCGATGAATACCCGGTCAAACACAATTTCTCCCGCATTATCACCTAAATAAAGCACGCGCCGCGCCCGCTTCAGCAACTGCCGCAGCCGTGGCAAGTCATTAATCGCAAATGGAGTTTCAACGGCACTCCGCAACGTCCGATGAATATCAAGTCCATGCTTAATACCCAAGTCAATCACATTGCCCGCAACTGCTAAATGAGCCCCAGTAACCACTTTATCCGGTGAACATCGTAACGCTGCGTAGCAATCCGGCACCATTGCTAACGCCATTCGATTGCATTCCCGCTTCTCCCGCGCATAAGGATCGGCCACCCCCGTCACTTGCGCCACTATCCAATACACCTCCTGCGAATAGTCTGCCGGTGTCCCCCTAAGACTTTTCTTCTGGTATCTCTTCGCGACAGCCCGCATCACCCGTTCTTGAACCCGCCTGTCTTTCGTCGCATGCCGCACTGCGGACAGCGCTTGCTGGTATACACACGGCATGCACTCTATTTCCGCTCTCACACCAAAATCCGGTTCAGGCAGTTTACGTAGGCCTTCGCGCTCGCTTCAATCACATCCGTGCTCGCCGCCACACCTGTATAGATGCGCTCCTTGTACCTCACCTTTACTGTCACTTCTCCCATCGCCTCCCGCCCACTCGTAACCGATCGAATCGCATAGTCCAGTAGCTCCCCCTTTATGTGCGTGATTGAGCTGATCGCCTTGAACACCGCGTCCACCGGGCCGTCCCCCGTCGCCGCTCGCTGCACTACCCGCCCCCCCTTCCGCAACCGCACCGTCGCCGTCGGAATCAAATGGCTCCCCGCTGTCACGCTCAGATAGTCAATCGTGTACGTCGGCCGCGCCCCCGTCGCCACCACGTCCTCCACAATCGCATGTAAATCCTCGTCGTACACCACCTTCTTCTTGTCCGCTACTTCCTTGAAACGCTCTAACGCCCGCGCCACCTCGTCCTGTGTAAGATTGTAGCCAAGATCCTTAAGCCTCTTCTCAAACGCATGGTGGCCAGAATGCTTCCCCAATACTATCCCCTGCGCTATCTCTTCCGGGTTCAGCCCTATCTGCTCTGGCGACATTATTTCGTACGTCGCCCGATGAACCAATACCCCATGCTGATGTATCCCCGCCTCATGCTTGAATGCGTTCGACCCAACAATCGCCTTGTTGGGCGGCACCGGAAATCCGGTTATCTGACTCACCAACCGGCTCGCCGCCATGATCTGTTGCGTATTCACCCGCGTGTCTACCCCCAGCACCTCCCGTCGCGTCTTGATCGCCATCACAATCTCCTCTAAAGCACAATTCCCCGCCCGCTCGCCCAACCCGTTTACCGCTACCTCCACTTGCCGCGCTCCGTTCGCTACCGCTGCCAGCGAGTTCGCTACCGCCAGCCCCAGATCGTCATGACAGTGCGCACTCAGCACCGCACGATCAATGTTTTTCACGTGCGTCCGCAAATACTTTATCGTCTCCCCGTATTCCCACGGCACCGCATACCCCACCGTGTCGGGTATGTTCACTGTCGTCGCCCCAGCCTCAATCACCGCCTCCACCACTTCCGCCAAAAACGATCGCTCCGTCCGCGACGCGTCCTCCGGCGAAAATTCCACATTCGCACACAGCGACGCCGCGTACTTCGTCATCTCCACTGCTTGCCGCAGAATCTCGTCCTCCGCCTTCCTCAGTTTGTACTGCAAGTGAATCTTCGACGTCGCTAAAAAAATGTGCAACCGTGGCTTCCGCGCACCCTTCACTGCCTGCCATCCCCGTTCGATGTCCTTCGGCAAGCACCGACACAGCCCCGCAATCTCGGGCCCCTCAATCTCACCCGCAATCGTTTTCACTGCCTCAAAGTCGTCCTTCGACGCTATCGGAAAGCCCGCCTCAATCACATCCACGTTCAGCAGCGCCAGCTGACGCGCCACCCGCAGCTTCTCTTCCAAGTTCATCGTCGCGCCCGGACACTGTTCCCCGTCCCGTAACGTTGTGTCAAATATCCGTACGTAGTCACTCATGTTTCACCTCCCATCTGCCGAGCAGATCAGAACCATCCCCCCGCTCCGCGCACTCTCCCTGCCTTCCATAACGTTCACGCTCTATATTTCTCCGCACCCCCGCACCCTCTTTCCTCCATGGCCCCCCTTACTTCTTTCTTAACCAGCTCATCATCTCGCGCAGCTTCGCCCCAACTTTCTCAATCAAATGTTCCCGCTCCTGACGCCGCAGCGCGTTCAACACAGGCCGGTTTGCCTGATTCTCTAAAATCCACTCCCGCGCAAAAACACCCGTCTGAATGTCACGCAATAACTGCCTCATCACCGCCTTCGTCTCCGCAGTGATAATACGCGGCCCCCGCGTCAAATCCCCGTACTCCGCCGTGTTGCTAATCGAATCACGCATGCCCGCCAGCCCCTTCGCATACATCAAATCCACTATCAGTTTCAATTCATGCATACACTCGAAATACGCAATCTCCGGCTGGTAGCCAGCCTCCACCAGCGTTTCAAACCCCGCTTTGACCAACGCCGTGCAGCCGCCACATAACACCGCCTGCTCCCCAAACAAATCTGTCTCCGTCTCTTCCGCAAACGTCGTCTCTAACACCCCCGCCCGTGTTCCGCCAATCCCCTTCGCGTACGCGAGCGCAGTCTCCTTCGCGTGCCCGCTCGCGTCTTGATAGACCGCTATCAAATTCGGTACCCCGCCACCTTCCGTAAACACACTCCGCACTAAATGACCCGGCCCCTTCGGCGCCACCATAATCACGTCCACACACCCTGGCGGCACGATCTGCCCATAATGAATGTTGAACCCGTGCGAAAACACCAACGTCTTCCCCTCCCTCATCTCCGGCGCCACCGCGCTCGCGTATACCTTCGGCTGCGCCTCGTCAGGCACGAGCATCTGAATGATGTCCGCTCTCTTCGCCAACTCCTCTGCACTCATCGGCGTAAATCCGTGCTTCTCCGCCAACCTGTAATTCTCCGTGCCAGGCAGCTCTGCCACAATCACATTCACCCCGCTGTCACGCAGATTCTGCGCTTGCGCGTGCCCTTGCGAGCCATATCCGATTATTCCCACCACCTTGCCCTTCAACACGTCTAAATTCGCATCTTGATCATAATACATCTTCGCCATGGTTCTTCCTTCTTGTTCTGTTAAACGTCGCTTCAATTACACTTCTTTTCCCCCCATGCCGAGACAGCGTTTCCCCCTTTCAAACTAGCCTCCGGACACCTGCCAGTCTAAACAGCTACGCAGCATGTCTTCCACCACACCCATGTTTCTTGGCCCCCCACCTGCTCAATGCCGCTCGGTCCATCTTTTAACTCTAGTCTGCTATTCTACCAATTCACTCCGCTGACAGCAAGGGAACACAGCTCTACTCACTATGTGCCATTTTTAGTCGCCGAGGGCCAGCCTCGTCCATACGTGCATCCACACCGCTGCCTTATCTGTTTCGCATTTCTGTTGCCACTAGCCCCTCACCTGCGGTCCACCTCCGACACGTGTCTTCATCACACACCGTGTGTCTTGCTCGTGACGCCCAGCTGACCCTCCCTCCTCTCAACATGAGTGACATAGCCCACATTTCCTTGTTATCTATCTGCCACTTGTTTCCCATCACGACCTCGTACCAAAGCACCCCGAAATCTTCAACCCACTCCCGCCCGCTCTACGTTATAGCCACACTCAACCCTCACCCGGCTGCTTAACTGCTCACCTACCTTACTTTCGCGAAAGTGCCACCCGCCCGCTCTGTACCATCTCCTTGATCCCAAACGGCCGCAGCATCTCGATCAACGCTTCTAACTTCGCTTCCGGCCCGGTTACCTCAATCATCATAGTCTTCGGTGAGATGTCCACCACCTTCGCGCGAAAAATATTCACAATCTGCATGATCTCTCCACGTGTCTGCGGCGTCGTGTGCACCTTGATGAGCGCCAATTCCCGCATTACACAGTCTTTGTCATGATCATGATAATCCGTCACCTTCACCACATCAATCAGCTTGTTGAGCTGTTTAACGATCTGCTCCAGCACCGCCTCGTCTCCATGCGACACAATCGTCATCCGCGAAAACTGTGGGTCCTGCGTCTCCGCTACGGACAAACTATCAATGTTGTACCCACGTCCCGAAAATAATCCCGCCACACGCGCTAACACACCAAACTGATTCCGCACTAACACCGATATCGTGTGCTTCATCGCTCTTCTCCTCCGTTAAATCAATCTGTCTATCATCTGATCCAAACGCGCCCCAGCTGGCACCATCGGATACACGTTCTCCTCCCGTGCCACCATGAACTCCAATACACACGGCCGCCGTTCCTTCCGCGCTCGCTCAAATGCCCCCTTCAGTGCAGGCTCGATCTCCTCTCGCTTCCTGATCCGCTGCCCGTAACAATCATGCGCTTCCGCTAACTTCACAAAATCTGGGATGTACCCCGGACATTCACTCCCCGGCCCCCCACACCATAACGCACACTCCACTGTCCGCTCCAAACACGTCATCGCATATTGCTTATCGTAAAATAGCTCCTGCCACTGCCTCACCATCCCTAAATACGCATTGTTCAGGATCACGCATATCACCGGCAGTCGGTTGATCCGCGCCGTCGCTAACTCCTGCGCTACCATCTGAATACCCCCGTCCCCCGAAATGTTGATCACTAATTGATCCGGAAACCCCACCTGCGCTCCTATCGCCGAGGGCAGCCCAAATCCCATCGTCCCTAACCCTCCAGACGTGATCCAGCGCCGCGGACGCGTGAATGGTAAAAACTGCGCCGCCCACATCTGATGCTGCCCCACATCCGTCGTGATGATCGCCTCCCCATGCGTCAATTTCCCAATCGCTACGATCACCTCCTGCGCAATAATCTCATCGTCGCGCAACTCGTACGTAAGTGGATATCTTTCCTTCCACTCCGCTATCCTCGCTCGCCACTCCTCTATCTCCGGTGCTTCCACAATCTTGTTCAGCTTCGTTAACACATCTTTCACATCCCCTACCACCGGAATGTGCACCTTCACATTCTTCGCGATACTCGTCGGATCTATGTCAACATGCACTATCGTCGCATGCGGCGCAAAGCCGTCCAACTTCCCTGTCACCCGATCATCAAACCGCGCCCCAATCGCCAATAAAAGGTCGCTCTCCTGCACCGCGTAATTCGCATAACGCGTCCCGTGCATCCCTAACATATGTAAACTCTCCGGCTCCGTCGATGGATACGCCCCCAGCCCCATCAGCGTCATCGTTACCGGTATGCGCGTCTTCTTTATAAACGTATACAGTTCCTCCGATGCGTTACTCAAAATCACCCCGCCTCCCACATACGCCACCGGCCGCTTTGACTTCTTGATCGCCTCGGCCATTTTCTTGATCTGGTTGATGTGCCCCTCATACTTCGGCTGGTACGATGGCAAATCCACCGTCTCAGGATACGGCTCCTCGCACACCGCTTTCTGCACGTCCTTTGCAATATCCACTAACACCGGGCCCGGCCGCCCCGTCCGCGCTATGTAAAATGCCTCCTTCATCACCCGCGGCAAATCCTTCACATTCTTCACTAAATAGTTGTGCTTCGTAATCGGCCGTGTGATCCCCGTCACATCCGCTTCCTGAAACGCGTCATTCCCAATGTAGTACGAAGGTACCTGCCCAGAAATAATCACCATCGGAATCGAATCCATGTACGCCGTCGCTATCCCTGTCACTGTGTTCGTCGCCCCAGGCCCACTTGTCACTACGCACACACCCGGTTTCCCCGTCGCCCGCGCATACCCATCTGCCATGTGCGCCGCCCCCTGCTCATGTCGCACCAAGATAAACCGAAACTTGTCCTGCGCTTTGTACAGCCGGTCAAACACATCCAAAATCGCCCCCCCAGGGTAGCCAAACGCCACCTCCACCCCTTCCTTCAGCAGGGCTTCCACCACCACGTCTGCACCTGTACGTGCCATCATCTTCTCCTTTTTTACCTCGGTTACGCGCGTCCCATTGTAGTTTCTCGTCCTACCCATGTCAACGCGCTCACATTTATCACCACCATAAAAAGAAGCGGCCGGTGTCGCCACCGGCCGCCGTAGTTTGCTTCTCTCCTTCCCCACCAACTACGGGATGACCGATGGCAATACGCCACTCACTAGTACCAGTACAACTACCAGTACCAACAGCAGCCTTGCCTCAATCTCCGTAGTTGCCGTCATCCTATTCATCACCCCATTATAACATATGCCGCGCCCTTTGTCAACGCACGGCTGCCCTTACTCGCGTGCTCAGGCCTTCTCTCCTCGCTTCCACAACTCTGCTCGCACTTCGTCTACTTCTATAAATTCTCTCACCTTCTTCTTGATTCCTCAAACCTCACCTCCTCACGCAGCCTCTTTGCTTCGCTCGCCTTTCTTTCGCCTCACCACCCGCGTGACCGCGTACCCGCAGCCCTTTCCCCGGTCTTTTGCTATTATATCCACATGCAGCGTATCACAGGTTCAGAACGCATCCTCACAGAGTTCCCTGACTACCTCCGCGATGAATCACGCCTCATCGCTTCACACGCCGATGCGCTCGTCTGGCCACTCTCCGAAGATGACATCCGTGACGCCCTTGCCGACGCTCGTGCCCACGCCTGGCCAGTCACTGTCTCCGCCGCCCGTACCGGCATCGTCGGCGGCTGCGTCCCCCTCCACGGTGGGATGATCCTCTCCCTCGATAAAATGACCATGCTCTCCCGCCTGAACTACGACCTCACTCATGACTCATGGTCTCTCGTATGCCAACCAGGCGCCCTCCTGTGCGGAGTTCACGAAAGCGCCGAAAATCTCTTTCGCTTTTACGAACCACTCTGGCCTGCAGACGCTCAAAAAAACATCCAGTTGGCTCGCCAACGCGGTGTCCGGCTCTTCTACCCGCCCGACCCCACTGAGCTCTCTGCCACTGTTGGCGGCTCCGTCGCCACCAACGCCTCCGGCGCTCGCACCTTTAAGTACGGTCCAACCCGTCCTTACGTCCGCCGCCTCCGTGTCGTCCTCGCCGACGGCGCCGTCCTCGACATCCCTCGCGGCGCTGTCCGCGCTTCTCACGGCATGCTCAGAATCCCTGATTCCCTTATCGCTCTCCCCACCGGCCACTCCTACGCTATTCCCGTCCCCTCCTACTCGATGCCTGCCACTAAGCATTGCGCCGGTTACTTCGCCTCCCCAGATATGGATTTGATTGACCTCTTCATCGGCAGTGAAGGGACCCTCGGCGTCATCTCAGAAGTCGAACTCCTCCTCCTCCCGCGCACGAAGGAACGCTTGAGTGTCACTGCCTTCTTCCCTTCTGAATTACGTGCCCTGCAATTCGTCAACGAACTCCGCTCGGCCATCCGTAACGGTACCCTTGACATCGAGGCAATTGAATTCTTCGGCGCCTCCGCCTTGCAACTCCTCCGTCTCCGCCGCACGCCCAGCGATTCCGCCATCCCTGAAATTCCTCATGCCGACGCTGCCATCTACACCGAACTAGCCTACCATGAGGGCGCCCTGGACGAGGCCTTTTCGCTCCTCGAACACTACCTTGTCTGCTGCGGCAGCTCCGCAGATGACGCGTGGGCCGGCCTCGATGACAACGAAATCAAAAAGATGAAGCTCTTCCGCCATGCAGTCCCCGAAACCATCAACCAAATCATCGCGGAGCGGAAACGCAACCTCCCCTCGCTCCACAAAATCGCCACCGACCTTGCTGTCCCCGATGAGCACCTTCAAGACATGATCACCTTCTACCACGAACAACTAATCGCCGCCGGCCTTGAATACGTGATCTTCGGTCACATTGGAAATAATCATCTTCATGTTAACATCCTGCCCCGTGATCAAGACGAACTCCTCCGTGCCAAAATCCTCTACCGCCGCTTCGCTGAAAAAGCCGTCGCGCTCGGTGGCACCGTCGCCGCTGAACACGGCATCGGGAAGCTCAAAACTAGCTTCCTTGAGGCAATGTACGGGCCCGCCGGTGTCGCCCAAATGCGCGCTGTCAAGGAAGCCCTCGACCCACACTACCTCCTCGGCCGCGGCACCCTCTTCTCGCCGCCCTCAAGTGATTAGCCGCCCTTTTTTTTTCTCCAGTCAGCTCCGCCCTCTTCGACACCGCCGCCTCGCTATCCACATAGCTGCGCACACACCCCATACTTTCGGCTCCGGGATGAGTTCCACCTCGTAAAAGAGTGTCCTATGCCTGCGATTCAAGGGAATGATTACCGTGCTATTGCTAACTACCAATTGTACACCCGCCCCACGACTCCCATCGACACGTATCGGGTACATAGTACCGCCCACTGCCATGTTCCGTACTTCGATTACTCCCTCTACTGGCTCACACATGACAGGCGCCGTGCCACCTTGCGTTATCCGCGTCATCCCTCGGTTTGCCGCTTGTCCATAATTTTCTGCTCGCGCCGCGGCGATTACTATCCACCGAAGTGAATTGCTCAGTGGCTCACCCGTCAGGCTGCTTACCACCACTGTGGCAAACCGTGTGCTTATGGTAAACGCGCAATTCGCTGTACGCAACAGCTGCGTCAACCCACCCAGATACCCATACACAGCTTGTGTCCGTGGGGTGTTAATGCTCCCAACCCCAAGCCTCCAATCCCTCCACAACTCTCCTGTGTCACTCGTCACCTCTGTACGCGGGTACGAATACACAAACGACTGGTAGTCACTAAAGTTCGTCGCTACATGCAGGCCAGGCGGTAACGCATTCGACAAGACCACCACCACCTTGTGTCGTTCAAGATGCACGTTAAACCCGCGCGTGTTCGGCAAATGCCGCTCTCCGTCATTTTCCCAGTACAATTGCCAGAGGCTATCCCCTGGATAGTAGAACGCAACCGTCTCCAAGGCCGGTCGCACGTCACCTCGCCGGTATATAAGTGCCCCAGCTGCGAGCGACGCAATACTTGCTGGATCTGCCTCCCACTCAAATAAGTCCAAGCTGGACCACGGCGTCGTCGACTGGCTGTATGCGTAACCAAAAATTCCGTCCCACTCTTGTAACGCAGCCACCGCGGCTAACCCCACCATGTATGCCGAACGATACGTCTTCGGCGGATTGTTCCCACACTCACTTGAAATCAGCGCACTCCCCGGTGTGGCGTGCAACGCAATCTTCCCAAATGGCGTGTCGGGTACGTCAGGTGGGTGGCTCACCCATAGCCCACCAAGCCCTGATCCCGGCCCTATTTGATCCCCTCCATAATAATGATGCGCGTCCATAAAATCGTATCCCGACTGCGCCAAGGCCTCCCATTGCCACAAACTCCAATTGTTTGCATTTATTGGTATCCGTAGACCTAAACGATGAAAGTTCGACAGCATCGTGTTGTAAAAGCTCCGGTGCACGTGTACATAAAAGCGTAGATTCCCTTCCCCAAAGTTCTCCGTGATGATCCGCATACCAATGTTGCTCGGATAACCATTCGCTCGCGCCCACACACCGTACCAATTCGTAAATATGCTCACCCACGGCTCCCTAGACACATGGTTCGCCCCTCGTTGCATCAGCCCTTCATTAATTACCTCTGTCAACACAATCGCTGGCTCATCTTTGTACGCTACCCCGGTGAATACATTCACATGATGCCAGATCTGCGACCATGTTTTTGCAATGAGCTCTTGCATGCGCCGGTCCATATACACCCACGGGTGTAAGTGGAAATTCCCCAGAACTCCTAGCGCTCCGTAGTCTGCCACACCATCCGCCGCCTTGAAACATCGTTGCACCCACGGATCAAGAACCGTATAAATGCCATGCTCCTTCAAATAGTAAATCATCGCGTCAAGGTTCGTCATCGCCGGGCCTGACAGGTGTTGCGTCGTACCGTCTGGGTGATTGTAGTTGATGATAGGGTTGTACCAGCTGTCAAGGTGATGGAGTCGTACCGCGTTTATCCCTAAACGCGCTAAGCGCGCCGCCAACTGCGCCGCTCGATTCGTCCCCCCCAACGCCGCCCCAGCAGTGCAGTTCACTCCCCAAAACCGTGCTGGCGTCCCATCCGTGAACACAAACGCCCCATTGCTCACCGTCAAAAAACCGTGGCTTCCCGCACGGACGTACCTCCCCTGCTTATCCTTGTTCAAAAAGCTTAAATCGATTGGCACCCCCTGCGGGCCCACGGGATATTCAAACCAACCATTCGTCTCCGACCGTACCCAACTCTCCGCTTCCAACCGGTAGTACTCTTTCAGGTGCACCACTGTCGTCACACGTACCGTCGTCTCAAGCGGCGACGCAGCGTAAATCCTCTCCGGTACAAGCTCAAGACGCAGCTGATTGTCCATAAAAATCCGCCGGGCCGGCGTAATGTCAAAAATCGTATTCGTGCCTCCGCCGTCCCGCAAGATTAATCGCACCGCGTTCGTACTCAGCGTACCGATCTCGGTCACCGGCAGTCCAACCGTGTTTGTCGCTCCGTTTGCCCCGATCGCAAGCGCTACGCCATTCTTGTATAACGGCTTCAGGCCTTGAATCCCCAGCCCGTACATGGTAAGCGTCGCATCCTCCGGCACACTCACGCGAAAACGCATCACCACTTGGTTTGATCCCTCCATCCAACATTCGTGCTGCATCCGGATCTGCTTGCTCGTCCCCCCAATCGTCCTCGTTACGTCAACGTAACGCCGATTGTTCGTCACTACCGCTGTGCCATCAAACGTAAACCACGCCCAGTTCGGCCCCCATCCTATCTGCGCTATGCTCACATACATTTGCTCATTGTTCAACAGCGTGTACTCGATCGTGTTCTCTGGGTACCACACCAAGTGCACATTCGCTGAACTAATCCTTACACTCCATGCCAACGACGCCAGTGCTATCACCTTCACACCGTACTTGACTGCATGTGTCATGTTGTCCCTCGCTGTTTACAACTTAATTTAATCCCTGCTGCCAGTGCGACGAGCTACGCTACGTCGCTAGCTGCGGCGTCTTCATTCTAGGCTGCAACGCCGCTCTTTACAAGTTAATAGAAAGACATTTACATGGAAAATTTGGACGGGGCCAGACGTTACCTCCCCGCCCCTTCACCGCACTCCAAAGGTAACCCACTCCACGCGGTTTCTTTTAACGATTAACCGCTGCCGCTGAGATCGCGCTCGTTGCCTTGTTTCGTTTCCCCAGCCACGCCTGCCACCATATCATCGGAACAATCGTCCGCGGTTCTTCCCCCGGCGCATTAAACCATTCCTCCAGCCAGCGATTCAATGTCCGCCGATCCGCATGCCGTGGAAAATCAACCGGCGCCAGCTGCGCCTCAATCACAATTTTGCGCTTCGGGCAAAAAATGAACCCGTTCAGCAGCAACATCCATCCCGCACGCAACAACGCCTTCCTAAGATCGGGCTTCTCCCCATGCGCGCACGAGAATGAACTGCCCCAAAATCCGCGTGACCGAATCAGCACCACGGGTACTTCCGGCACCCGCGACAAAATTAAGTGCGTGCCCGACGCGTTCCCTATCACTTCCCGCCCACTTCGGTATAACCGCCCCGACGGGTACAGCAAAATGTTCTTCCCTGCATGCAGTGATGCCACCACCTCCGCGAGCGCCTGCTTCAGTTGCCTGACACCTTCAACAGTCCGTTCCGCCTCCAGATCAGCAAAAGGTATCGCCCCACACAAATCCAGAAACGGCCGTGCGTAGGCTTGGCGATAAAACGTCATCAGCACCACCGGATGCGGTTGCAATCGCTCCCATAAAAAGCAAACTAGCACCATCGGATCAAGCTCCGAAGGATGGTTCGCAAGCAACAACGCACCCCGCAACGGTGGCAACTCCTCAAACCCGCGCAACTCTATGTCGTAGCGACAACGAATCAGCCCCCGCAAAAACCACGCCACAAAAAGGCACCAATACCTCCGTAACACCCTGTACACTCTTTCCCAAAGGTCTTTCATCTCCACTTCATCATAGCATTACCCTCCTCCTGGGTCAAGATCAAAACATGCCACCTCCGGCGGACACAGAATCCGCACTGGAAACACAACCCCTAGCCCGTAATTGATGTACAAGAGGGTCTCCCCGTAACGAATAAAACCCGCCGCGTGTGCGCTCCCCCGCGCAGACGGCACTAGTAACGGCCCCAGCCTTGGTAGTGCGATCTGTCCCCCATGCGTGTGCCCACTCAGCACCAAGGCTGCCCGCGCACGCCGCAACCAGAACACGTTGTCGGGATGATGACTCAAAACGATACAACACGCCCCGACAGGCAGCTCACGCAACACCTCACTCAGCTGATCGCGCCGCCACGGGCGATTCGTTCCCGCCAAGTATACCGTGCCCCCATCTACTCCCACCGCAACTGTCCGTCCGCCCACGTGTTCACATCCCACCGCTCCCATCATCGCGTGCACCCGTTCCTCACCTTCCCATATGTCATGATTCCCACAAACGTAGAACACTCCCGCCCGCGCCCGCAACGACCCCACCAATTCTTGCACCTTCCCCGCACCGCGCCATGTGCTCACATAGTCCCCCGTCAAAGCTATTACGTCCGCTTTTAACTCGTTTACCACCCGCACGATCCGCGCAGCAACCGCGTCCGGTAGCCAGCCCGCATAGTGCAAATCTGATAAATGCACAATTCGGAACTTGCCCGGTAGCCGCGCTGCTAACGGATGCACCTGGTAGTGTACTACGTGCAGTTCCGTAATGTGATTGCCCGGTACGTAACTCAACATCTGTGCAACACGTGCCTGCCAGGCGCGTGAGCCCGCGTACAGTCGCCTGTCATCCTCGACGTAGTGATTAACCAACTCCACCGCCTTTCCCACTCGTCGCCGGCGAAACCTCAGTTCCAATGGACGACGCACGAGTTCACACAAAACCACTATCACGCCCACTCCAACCATGCTAACTGCCCGCGGCGCCTGCTTCGCCAACCTCATCTCAATGCCCCATAAGCCATGCGCATATTCCCGTAACTCCATTACTGCCAACGCGTACACCAACGGTGCACTCACTAACACCACGTAACCAACTTGACTCAATCGCACCAGCCGGTCCGCCAAGGTAGACAGCCGGTTTACCAACCGACAAATCGCATACACCCACCCAGTAACCGCGACCGCAATCACGATCAGCACAGTAATCATACCGCTAGTATAGCAAACAGTATCCACTTTGCTCGCACCGCTGATAGCTTCACAGCATCAACCCCTAAGCTACCGTCTTGAAGTTCGCAAACGCCGAGGCTTTTCCCTGGACGAATATCCGCCGCGATGCCGCCCTTCCCACATTCCCATTTTTTGGTCAACCGCTCGCCTATGCGACCGCACCCACACGCCCACTTATACGGCCGAACTCCAGCCTCGCCACTATTTCCGTTTTTCCCTCGAAGATGCATCGGCACCGGTGCCCACAACCTCGCATCTAATTAGACACGCGTACAATTCGCGTACCCCCTCCTATGGAGGGTCGCCGGCCCCGGCGACCGCCTCTCCACGCAAACCCGTCCCGCAAGAACTCAATTGACTCAAACCGCCCTCTACAATCAACAAAAATTGTCCTCTGGAACCACGTCATCCCTGTCGCCCGAACGCGCATATAATTCTCCGCGCAGCTGCAATTCACTGCCACGATCGTCTCACTTCGCTGTCTTTCCAAATCTCCTAGTGCGCCGCGCGGGTGAAAGTAGCGTCGAGTGCTCTGCCTGGCCCCCGTAAGCCCTGAGGTCCATCTCATCGACTCCATGCCCGAACCAGCTGTATTCATGATCCTCGTGCTGAGGGTGTGGGTGGGACGGCAATCGCGTCGTTGCCCCGCGAGTTCAGCCGGCATTTTCTGTCGTTTGCATTCAGCAGCTCCTGCCGTCACTGTAGCCGCGATCACTGATTGCAAACCGCAAGCACGTTGCCCCAATGTCCGCATGCACCACGCACCCCAGCCCTTCGTTTCGCCTCACGCGTGTGGGTGATACGTCATAAATAAATCCAACCAAACTGAGGCCTCCCAGTGGCCCTGCCCGCGCGGCGGGAGGTAGTCTCTGCATAGTATGTCACCATGCCCACTTAGCGCCCTCACCCCGCCGCGTGTCCGTTTGTGTGAGTGGTGTGTCTGAGCGCCGCTGCGCAGCGGTGAGCCCAGGCGAAGACGCAGAGTGGCGCGGTTGGCGCTGGTGTATACCTGCGACAAGTCGCCGCGTCGTCCCCGTGACTACTGTGGCGCGCCATGGCGTTCATCTCCATGCTCTGTTGTGCGCGGCTCCGCGTCTGCAACTGCTGCCCAGCAGGCGTTCCTCCTCCCCCTACAACGCCAACGGGTTCATCTGGCACGCCAAGCGCCGTCTCGCGCGCTTTCACGGCAGCAGTCACTCCCTCCTCGGAGCGCTCGCCGAGGCGTGCCATGCCAGCACCCGGCAGCTCGGCACAGCTAGACGCCGCCACCCGCCAGGTCACGCGCAGCGGTTCCCGCACACGTTTATCACACAGCCCCGGCCCGCTACGTTGCCTTCCCCGCGCCCGCCGCGCATGGCGCGTCCGCGGCTATCGTGCATCTGCACGACCGCTTGTTTGCGACTTTTGCCGCTTCCGCCACAACATGCATTCACCAGCCGCGTCTTGTCTTTCTTTCTCGTGTCGCGCACCTCAAAGCGTCTCTTGCGCCTCACAAGCTTTCTCGCGTTGTCTTGTCCACCCTCGGTGCCTTGACTCTTACCTCTGCTGCTTTATCACAACGCCCTGCTGTGTTCGGCTGGATGAAGCATCACCTATCCACTCCTCTTCGCTTGTTTTTTTATGACCTGTCTCGCACCGTTGAATTTTCTCCCCTCTTTCGCTATAATTAGGCCTTGCAACCTCATGAGATACCTTATCATCCCAAAGGGAGTTTATGCACAGTCAACTTGTTCCAATCGTCCTCGAAACCACCGGGCATACTGAGCGGGCATACGATATCTTCTCACGCTTGCTCAAAGACCGGATTGTCTTCCTTGGCACGGCAATCTCCGATGAAATTGCTAATCTCGTCGTGGCACAGCTCCTCTTCTTGCAGTCGGATGATCCGGGCAAAGATATCAGCCTTTACGTCAATTCCCCCGGCGGCTCCGTCACCGCAGGACTCGCAATTTATGACACAATCAAATTCTTGAAATGTCCCGTAGCCACCTACTGCATCGGCCAGGCAAGTAGCATGGGAGCTGTCTTATTGGCTGCCGGAACGAAAGGTAAGCGCCATGCCTTACCCAACGCTCGCGTGATGATTCACCAGCCCTGGGGCGGAGTACAAGGCTCGGCCGCCGACATCAGCATCCAAGCAAAAGAAATTCTCCAAATGCGCGATCGGATTAACCGCATCTTGGCCCACTGCACTGGCCAACCCCTCGAAACCATTGAGCGTGATACTGATCGCGATTTCTTCATGTCGGCCGAAGAAGCCAAGAATTATGGCCTGGTGGATGAGGTCCTCTATCCGAAACAGTAACTCGGACGTGCGGCAGCGCGCACCACAGGAGGCGGCGTGACAGATCGCCTAAGCTCTCGCAAAACGAAAGGCCCAGGGCCACTCTGTTCCTTTTGCGGGGCTCAGCCCCGCACAACACAATTGGTCCAAAGTGGCTTCGATGAGACGGTATTCATTTGTGAACACTGCGTGAAAGGCTGCACGGAAATCCTCGAAAACAATCGTAAAGCCGACCTCCCAGTAAGCTTTCGTACCCCCCGCGAAATCAAAGAACATCTTGATGCCTACGTCATCGGCCAGGAGGCTGCAAAACGCGCCATTGCCGTCGCTGTCTTTAATCACTATAAACGACTGTTCCTCAATTTCCAGCCCTCCAGCGATGTGGAAATCGAAAAGAGTAACATCCTCCTCATCGGCCCTACCGGGACCGGAAAGACCTTGATCGCGCGCACGCTCGCCCGTCTGCTCAACGTTCCTTTTGCCATCGCCGACGCCACTACCCTCACTGAAGCTGGCTACGTCGGTGAAGACGTCGAAAACGTCATCCTCCAGTTGCTCCAGAACGCTAATTATGACCTCCCACGCACCGAATGGGGTATCGTCTACATAGACGAAATCGACAAAATTCATAAAACCACCAGCAATGTCTCCATCACCCGCGACGTCTCAGGCGAGGGAGTCCAACAAGCGCTCTTGAAAATTCTCGAAGGAACGATGTGCAACGTCCCGCCTAAAGGCGGCAGAAAGCATCCGCATCAGGAGTATATCCGCGTCAACACTACAAACATTTTGTTCATTTGCGGCGGTGCCTTTGTGGGCTTGGACACAATCGTCGAGCGACGCCTGGGCAAGCGCCGCGTAGGCTTCGATATCGGCGGCGAGCACCACCGCACCCTGACAAAGTACGAACTCCTCCGCCAGGTTCAGCCGGAGGATCTCATCCAATACGGCATGATACCGGAGTTCGTCGGGCGCTTGCCGGTCGTCACGGCCCTGAGCGAGCTCACAGAAAAAGACCTCGTCCGCGTCCTCACTGAGCCACGCAACGCGCTCGTACGACAGTACAAAGCGTTGTTCGGCCTGGAAAACGTCGAGTTGGAGTTTACCCCGGACGCATTAGAAGAAATCGCGCGCCTGGCCGTCCAGCGCGGTACTGGCGCCCGCGGCCTACGCGCCATGCTTGAGCACTTCATGGCAGATTTAATGTACCACCTCCCCGAGCAGCGCGGGCTGCGCAAGTGTATCATCACGAAAGCCTACGTCACTGGCGCAGCTCCTGAACCCGAACTCGTCTACGCCAGCAAAGTAGCGTAATGACAAGGCGACCAACCCGCGCTCACGCCGCTCAACGCCGGCCAAACCGAGCGCACCGCCACTCGTTCCCACCAAGTCCCCACGAGAACGATAGCGAGGCGGTCCTGCGAGAGTACCCACTCGTCCCTTTACGCGACACCGTCGTGTGTCCTTTTATGGTCATGCCCGTGGTGGTCGGCCGACAACCCTCCCTCCGTGCGATCGAGCTCGCCCTCCAACGCGATAAACAGATCTTCCTTGCCATCCAGCGAAATTTTGAAGACGAAGAGCCCGGTCCCAACGATCTGTTCGAGTCCGGCTGCCTCTGCCGTATCATGCAGACCCTACGCCAGCAGGACGGCACAATTAAAATCCTCGTCGAAGGCATCGCCTGGTGTCGAGTCGAACTCTGCGAGCAACGTGAAGGGACCCTTTTCGCTGTGATCACACCCGTACGAATGACCGCCTCGTGGAAACCCCAAGAAGCTGAGGCCGTAATGCGTGCCACGGCACGCTTGTTCGAAGAATACGTTGGCAAAAATCCTAAACTCCATGACGAGACGGTCCATCTGACCAGCGGCGTGCGCGAGCCACTTAAGTTATTCTACTTGGTCACAGGTCAACTCACCTGTGCGCCCGAAGAGAAAGTCGCTCTCCTCGATCAACGCTCGTTGCCAAATGCATACCGCGAACTGTGTCGCGTCCTGTCCCGCGAAATTGACCTGCTCAACTTGGAACACCGCATTTACAATGAAGTGCGTCAACAGATCGATGAACAGCAAAAAACGTACTTCCTCCACGAGCAAATCAAAGTCATCGAGCGTGAACTAGGGCGCAGAGGTCGCGACGAAATCAGCGTCTATGAAGAGAAATTACAACAGGCGGGTATGCCACCCGCCGTGCTCGAGATCGCCCGCTCCGAGCTACAGCGCTTGGAAAAGATGCCTCCCTTCTCTCCCGAAGGTACGGTGGTGCGTAACTACTTGGACTGGCTGCTCGCCGTCCCGTGGCAGCAGCGTACCGAAGATAATTTGGACATTGACCACGCCCGCCGTATCCTCGATGACACTCACTACGGCCTGAAAGAACCAAAAGAACGCCTGCTCGAATACCTCGCCGTGCGACGCCTCCGCGCGGAACACGCCAACACACGCGAAACGCTTTCCCACGACCACTCAACGCACCTGCGCGACGCTGCCAGCACTGTCCTTTGCTTGGTGGGACCGCCAGGCGTCGGCAAAACCTCCCTTGCCCGAGCCATTGCTGACGCCCTTGGTCGTCGCTTCGTACGTATCGCCCTCGGCGGTGTGCGCGACGAAGCCGAAATCCGCGGGCACCGGCGCACCTACATCGGCGCCCTGCCCGGCCGCATCATTCAAGCCCTCAAGAAAGCTGGAACGCGCAACCCAGTAATGCTCCTCGACGAAGTCGACAAAATCTACTCCGACGTCCGTGGCGATCCTGCAGCGGCCCTCTTGGAAGTGCTTGACCCGGAGCAGAATCACGCTTTTAACGACCACTATCTCGAAGTGGACGTCGACCTCTCCGAAGTGATCTTCATCTGCACCGCGAACGTGGCCGATGCGATTCATCCAACGTTGCGCGATCGTATGGAGAAAATCGAGCTCTCGAGCTATACCGAAGCCGAAAAATTGGCCATAGCCCGACAATTCTTAATCGAAAAGCAGCGCCGTGCCAATGCGATCCCTGCCCAGGTGCAACTCGATGATGACGCCCTCCGCCTCATTATTCGTGAGTACACCCATGAAGCGGGCGTGCGCGAGCTCGAGCGTCAGCTCGCCCAGATCATGCGCAAGCTGGCAATGGAAATGGTCACGCAAACCAGCCAGGCCCGCATGATGGTCCGCACAATCCCGCCGGCCGATGTACGCCGCTTCCTTGGTACACCGAAGCACCATCCCGACGCCACCCTGCCGCCCCCCGTGCCCGGAATGGCTATCGGCTTGGCATGGACCGAAAGTGGCGGCGAGCTCCTCAAAGTCGAAGTCGCCGTCCTCGAGGGTAAAGGCGATATCATCCTTACCGGTCAGCTTGGTGATGTCATGCAGGAATCCGCACGCGCTGCCGTCAGCTACGTCCGAGCACGCCGGACACTCCTAGGTTTGCCTCGCACGTTCTTTGCTCGCCATGACCTCCATATTCATGTTCCTGAAGGCGCGATCCCCAAAGACGGCCCGTCGGCTGGCATTACCATCGCCGTAGCACTCTACTCCGCACTCGCTAAGGTCCCAACTCGTCCCGCGCTAGCCATGACCGGCGAAATCACACTCAATGGCGCCGTGCTCGTCGTGGGTGGTTTGAAAGAAAAGCTCGTCGCCGCTCATCGCGCAGGCGTGGCCGAAGTGATCATTCCGCAGCGTAACGCCGTGGATCTCGAAGACATACCACCCGAAGTACGCAACGCCTTGCAGATCCACCTTGTACAAATGATGGACGACGTTATCGCTCTGGCGTTTGACCAGCCAGTTGCTCGCCGTGGGCGCCGCAGCTAGCAACTCGCCCCGTCCGCGCGTCCTTGTACGCCGCGGCACACAAAGGTACGCAACAACCCTGGCCGCACTGCGTGACTTCGCCCCGCCGGCAAGCCCCACTACCCGCGTGCTAATCAAGCCGAATGCTGGCCGCTGTGTCGCACCAGGCCTCGGTATCACCACCCACCCTGATGTCGTCGCAGCTACGTGCGATTATTTCCGCGAGCGCGGAGCATCCCTTGCCATCGGCGAAGGAACCATTCTCGGCGTCACACCCACCGAATGCTTCGCCGCAACCGGCATGTCCCGCGTCGCGCTCGAACGCGAAATCCCCCTCCTTGATTTCGATGCACTGCCTGCCCGTAAAACGCCCGTGCCCCACGGCGTCGTCCTTACCCACCTCATGATCACCTCGGCATTGGACGGGTTCGACTGCCTCGTCTCTGTGCCCGTAATGAAAACCCATATGCACTGCGGTGTAAGCTTGGGATTGAAAAACTTAAAAGGCTGCCTCCGCGGCCGCGAAAAAGTACGCCTCCACCAGCTCCCTCCTTGTGCTAAGGTTCCCAGCGCAAAGTCGCTTGATCTCGCAATTGCCGATATGGCCACCGTCCTACGTCCTCAGTTGGTGGTGGTGGACGGCTTCACCGGCATGCAGGGCCTCGGCCCCAGTGCAGGAAGTCAGCTTCACCCCCACCTGGTCGTGGTGAGTGACAACGTGCTGGCTGCCGACGCCGTCGCAGCTACGCTAATGGGGTTCGATCCCCAAGAGATCGCTCACCTCCTCTTGGCAGCCCAGCTCGGTGTCGGCGTCATCGACCTTGCTCAAATAGAAATCGATCCGCCGGAGTGGCGGCGCTGGACCACCCCTTTCGCACGTCCACCACAGAAAGTCAGCTTCGAATTCAAAGACGTTCACCTCCTCGACAGTGAATCGTGCAGTGCCTGCCTCTCCACAATGTTAATCTTCGCTCAACGTTACTACGCAGAAGTGGCTGATTACCTGCCTCTCTCCTTCGCCATTGGCAAAGGCCACGTCGCCCTTCCCCATCAGACATTTTGCGTGGGCAATTGCACCGCAAAAGCAGCAGCTGGCGGCCACGTGTTTATCAAAGGCTGCCCACCCGTGGCATCGGAAATTCTTCGCGCGGTGCGCAATCAACGTAAACGGTCGTCTGCACACAACAAAAAATGTTGATTGTAGTTCGCCTCAGCCCACCTCGCTTCACGCTACTACCAGAAAGCCCTCTTTCCCTGGCGCAGCAGATTACACACCACCTTTCCCCTGCATGAATCTGGCAACATGAGCAAGGAGGCAAGATTATATGCAGTGTGGGCTGCTTAGGCTGTGCCGTGCTCGCCACGTTCCTGTGCCCGGAAGCGGCACTCAAAGCGTGCCCGCTCGCATCTGCGCGGAGCAAGCCAGCGCACGCCATACATGGTGTTCATCGCGTTGGGGAAGCCCATCCACGGTTCAATGCAAAAAAATGGCTTCTCAGCCATCGTGTAACACTGCAGGTAGGGAAACATGTGCGGGCTGTCTAGTCCGTGCGCGCTCACTTCAATCACGCTGCCATCTGGGAAGAGCAGTTGCGCGGCGCTCCCATCCGGAACCGCCAAGAGCGTCTCATTAATCTCCCCCGCACACACACTAATCGGGCAACGTGGCGCAGGTGCACTCCCAATAATATCCGTGTAGCGCTCATTGTAGGCTAGTTTGGCCTGAGCTGTGTATCGCACGTACACGTGGGCTTTCTTCTCTGTCGTCTCCGGCGTCAGAAAATAGGGATGAAAGCCCGCATAATAGGGCAAAGGCTCGCCCCCAGTATTCTCGTACACCTGCGTGCACACCAGGCGATCCGGCCCTATGTGCCACGTGAGGCGTACGCGAAACTCAAAAGGATACACGGCCCGGGTATCCTCAGTGTCACTCAGCGCCAGGGTCAGCGTGTCCTGCGCGCCCTCTTCAACCACCTGCCACGGCATGCGCAGTGCAAAACCATGAATGGGCAATTTGTAGCGTGTGTGATTCCACAAGTACGTTCCTTGCTCACCGTCCCGTTCAAGCCGACCACAAATGGGGAACAGAAAAGGAATGCCACCACGGACACGCGCGGTTGCGGTGTCCCAAAACCACTCATGCCGGAACAGCAATTCTCGTCGTTGGCCTGCAACTTCCACCTGCCAAGAAGAAACTATGCCACCAAGTTGAGGAATAAACTCAGCCTGGGCACCGCTGTGCGAGCAAATAATCTTATACACCTCAAAACCTGAACGGATCACGCGCATTGTCTCAAGCCCCTTTGCGTAGTTTGGTCTACTTACGCTACTCCAACGCTACTCTCTTTCCACACTGTCAAATGTGTGAGCTGGCCCCATCATCTCTCGCAGCACGGTAGCAATGCGCACCTCGTTGCTTATTAAGGAGGCCATTACATCAGCCTGAGCAGCCGCTGCACCCGAGCTGCTCCAGTCAGGAGGCACCGCAACACCTCCCACCTCACGCAACACGATTTTGTCAGCCAGGGCACCGTTAAGAGCGTTGACTTGCGCGACAAGTAAGTTCACTGCAAACAGCAGTTGCGGAGAGGGTCCTAGCACGCGCCGCGCGGCAAGTTGCAAAAAGCGGTACGCGTCACGCCGATGGCGCAGCCAATTCACCCAGTTCTCGCCGTTCACCCGCGCGAAATCAAGCGACGGTGCCTCGCCGGTAATCGCCAACTCACGCACGTCCATGTGCCAGCGCCGCAGCGCTGGCAGCCCCTCAGACCCATGTGCGTTGGTAAGAGAACCATACTCCCGGAGCGCACGGCGCACCGCACGGTAAAACGTCTCGCGATTCGTGAGGCGAGGCAATCTCTGCCCGGGCACATAGCATTCTATCGGTAAATACGCCGTCTCCCAAAAGGATCGCTTCACATCCGATGGCGTGCGCGCTACGAGAACGCGGCCAAAATCTTTGTAGCCAACGATCACGCTCCAGTGCCGTGGCTCGTCAAGACCCCGGGCCATAACTGGTAAGCCACGATTGATCGCCGTCACTATCACGCGCCGAAGCAGTTGCTCGGTTGGCGGAATTGTGTTCGTACTACAAAAGTAGAATTCCGGTGCGTATCCCGCAAACTTGAAAACAGCGCGGGCGAGTCGCCGCTCTCGTCGCGCGCGAAAAGGCGGGCACGCAAACGGTTCAGCCGTTATCCCCTTCACCCACACGATCGGGTCACGCGTACCAATAACGTAGTTGACTATATACAAGGAACACATAAAATCGTCTTCCCCACCCTCTAGATCGCGATATAACGGCAAAGCGCGCAGGACAAATCGCTCCGGCGACAGTGACGGGGGCAATGGCGGTCGCTCAAGAAACAGCCTCGGAGTCGGTAGATCACATGCCCGCCCCATGCTTATCGCCGCATGGCTCCATAACGTTCGCAAAGCGACGATACGCATTCCAAGCTCGTATTGCTCAGCCCCGTCTTCAGTGCGCGGTAGAGACGCGACTGCGCGTGCGAGCTCTAAGAGCTGCGTGTGCAGCGCAACAAACGTCCTCTCTGCTTCCCTCATCAGCTGCACACGAGACCCGCTAAGATCGACACACGCGCTCGCAAGAAAACAGGTGCTCAGTGCAGCATCTTCTGCCCACCGGCGCAAAACCTCAACGATACAGCGAGCGTGCGCTTCGCCGCAGGCAGCACACCAGGGCGTCCGCATGCCGCTCACACCCAGAAAGGTCACCGCATCGTTGCCTCGCAGAAGCCCCGGCTCGCTCCCAGTCCCTGCCCCCCCATGAATGTGAAGAATCGCGTTGCGAATCACTGTGCGTGACAGCATACGCGACGCAAGACTGGCATTCGTCGGGGAGATCAACACGATGGTTGCTGGCCCGTTTGACAGTGGTGCTTCCACACCACCAACTAGCCCTGTTAGTATCGTCCCACCCCCTTCCGTAATTAGACCCCAGGCGTGCACAGGACCGGCAACGTCCCACAGCCCTTCTGCCATCACCACCCCTCCGTCTTCAAGAGTCTGCTTCACACGCTCTCGCGCAAACCGGCGCGCGACCACGTTCTCCCATGCACCCGGTTTCAAAGCCAGGTACTCCGCGCTAATCCCATACGCCTCGCCGAGCGTCTTTAGCTGAAGTGGCTCGGCAGCCACGCACGCACTATACATACAGGGAAGATTCGTCTGAAGAGCTGGACCAAAGGCAAGAAGCATATTCACCCGCAACTCTGCCGGTGTAACATTCACCCCCACACGCCGTAGTGCCTGGCGTAAGCAACGAGTGAAACTCTCTGCATAGAATAAGTCCTGTCCCCACGTAAGCGGTGTCGCAATGCACACACACATCAAAACACTCACAACAACAGCGCGTACATCAGCCACCACCCCTTTTAATGTAGTCCTCCGTTGTGACTGCCTTAGCTTGTCGGAATAGCGACGCGAAAATAAGCTAGTCATAGTAACCAGCTTGAACTTTGCCAATAATCGCAGTCAGCTTGCGCTGCGTCGCGCGCACCAGGCTAAAACGGAAAAAAGCCGCAATGTGCAGCAACGAGGAAACCACGTCTTCATACGCGCGCAAGTTGAACCTGCGCGGATAGCGCGCTTCTGCCGCGTACAAACGCGCAGCCTGTAGTGCAAGCCTACTGAGAGTGCTATGCAACCACACTAGGTCGTCCTGCCGCGGAATCTGGCGTGGAACAGCCGGGACAGCCGCTCGCGTATCTTGTGCAGCAAGCTTTAACAACATGAGTCCAACCAACGTGTCGGCCGCCTCCTCTGGAATGCGCTGCCGTACCTGTTCGTCCCTGCGATGCGCCAGGGTAGTGCGAATGAATTTCTTGCAATCATTCAGAAGCTCGCCCATCTCCCCCACCATCTCCAATGCATAGAATAGTCGACCACGTTCCTCCGGAGGCATCCTGAAATGACGCAATTGGATCGTGAGCGCACGCCGTTCCAAGGCACGTAGAGCCCCCGCGATCTCGGCAGTCCTCTGATTCACCCCTCGCTCCCTGCCGGAACATGCCACCCCGGGCGAAGACGATCCTGAATTTCCCACGCGTCGAGGATGACCAGCGCTGCCATTGCTTCCACCACAGGGATCACCCGCGGCACAATGCATGGATCATGACGCCCCTCGATCACAATTTCACGATTCGCACCGTGAATATCCATCGTTGATTGCACACGCTCAATTGACGAAGTCGGCTTAATCGCGACCCGAATGACAATCTCGTTACCATTGGATATGCCACCACTGATGCCACCTGCATGATTCGACAGAAACTTGCCGTCACGCATTTGATCGTTGTGCTCACTGCCACGCATCCGTGCCCCTTGAAACCCCGAACCAATCTCAAACCCTGTGGTAGCACCAATGCTGAGAATTGCACTAGCAAGCCGCGCATCGAGCTTGCCGAATACTGGGTCACCCAGACCAGGAGGAACACCATCGATGCGCAGCTCGATAATCCCACCAACAGAATCCTTGGACGCTTTCGCCGCCAGAATCGCCGCCTCCATTTTTCGTGCCGCCACCAGATCCGCACAGCGCACCACGTTCTGCTCGATCACGCGCGGATCATACGTCTCCGCACGAATGCCAGCGATTTCAATGGCACTCGCTACAATTTTCACACCGCGTCGCGCAAGTATTTGCCGCGCAATTGCACCGGCAGCTACACGCCCAGCTGTCTCTCGCCCACTCGATCGTCCCCCACCACGGTGATCGCGTATCCCATACTTCTTCCAAAACGTAAAGTCAGCATGTCCCGGCCGGAATACCTCCCGCAAGCCTTCGTATGCCGCAGGTTGCTGGTCTTCGCTCATCAGTACAAGACAGATGGGTGCTCCTGTGGTACGCCCCTCGAAAATCCCGGACAGAATGCGCACCTGGTCACGTTCCTTACGTGGTGTACTCACTGCGCTTTGGCCCGGGCGCCGGCGGTCAAGCTCGTGTTGCAGCTCTTCCACGCTGATCGGTATGTTCGGTGGTACGCCATCCAGCACACAGCCTATCGCCGGCCCATGACTCTCACCAAACGTGGTCACTCGTATCACTTCACCAAAGCTGTTCGCCGCACGCATACGCACGGCCAGCTCCCGTGCGATAGCCTCGCGAACTAACTCCACCGTCGTCCCGGGATTGTCCGTGCTTGTGTCGGCCACTATGTCGGCATAAGGATACAGCGTCTCAACCACCCGTTGCGCGCGCTCCAGAAATTCTTCGCGTGCGTTGCTCGCTGTGGAATATGCGGGAGTGCCAGTTGCGCTGACGCGCTCCCACAGCGTACCCGTATCGCAGTGCAGTAAAACGAGTAAGCTATTCTCACGCAGGATACGGCGGCTCTCAGGATGCATCAGTGTACCGCCCCCCGTCGCCACAACGCACCAGTCATGCCCAGCCATGCTGCTCACTGCCGCGTGCTCAAGCTGGCGAAAATACGCCTCTCCTTCACGACGCATGATCTCGCGGCACGTCAGCTCTTCACCGCTGCGTTGCGCGTACAGTTCGCTCACACGCTCGTCCGTTTCGTACAACGGAACGCCCAACGATGCAGCGAGAAGTTGCCCAACTGTGGATTTCCCACTCCCTTTCGGCCCTGCAATCACAATTTTCATGCTAACACGCCCCCGGAGGACACAACGATTTTGTTGCTTTCCACATCAGCATGTGAGCTCCCTCGCCGGGCGAAACTTCGACGACGACGCGATAGCACCTCTCGGGCATTCGGGTGATGCTAAGGCTGAGACTGTTGAGCATGGGCAAGTGCCGCGTGGATAAAACCACGAAAAAGCGGATGCGGACGCGTCGGCTGAGATTGAAATTCCGGATGCGCTTGCGTCGCCAGGAAAAACGGGTGATCGGTCAGTTCGATGATCTCTACTAAGCGCCCATCCGGTGAGAGACCGGACGCTATCAACCCATGTCGCGCAAACTCGTCACGGTAGGCGTTATTTACTTCGTACCGATGACGGTGCCGTTCTTCCACCCGCGCCGCACGGTACAGCGTACGAGCTTTCGAGCCCCGAGCTAACACACAAGGATACGCCCCCAAACGCATCGTTCCACCCATCTCTCTCACGTTCTTCTGCTCCGCCATCAACGCTATCACCTTATGTTCGGCGTTGGGATGAAACTCTTCTGATGACGCGTCTTTCAAGCCGCACACATGACGAGCAAACTCTATTACCGCGCAT
>JAOACZ010000144.1 GCA_026417575.1 bacterium
TCGGCAGCGTCAGATGTGTATAAGAGACAGCCTCCTCCCTTCACTTCCTCCAAAAACGCTTTCACACTCGCCTGCGTCTCCGGTACCGGATATACCGCCCGCAATTTGCTATTGTTAATCTCATAATGCTCGCGCACCAGCTCCTCGTTCTCTTGACCACTTTTCCCTAACCAGTCCCGTACCTCCCGCAACGAAACCGTGCCCGTCCCACATACGTTGTAAACCTCCTGTTCCACCCCGCGCATCAGCAAATGTCGTATCACCTCCCCTACTGTCCGCGTCGGAATATACTGATACCGCGAGTCCAAATGCACCCGCAGCGGCACGTCATGCAACAAATCGTAAATCGGCCCCTTCCGCAACCCACGTCCTACCATCCCCCCAAGCCGCAAAATCAGCCACCCACGCGCATGCTTCCGCACGTATTGCTCCGCTAGCCACTTGTGAAACCCATACGGTGATTGCCGCGCTACGTCAATCTCCGCATCCTCCACCGTCAACTGCGCTGACGCAAAATCTGTGTACACGTCCACTGTCGAAATGTACACGTACCGCTCCGCCGGAAAATCAAAAATTGACCTCACCACACTCCGTACTGAAAGATCAAACTCAAGCGCCGGGTCCTGTGCCGCTAAATACTTCTTCGAATTCCCATTAACGTTCACCAACACTTCACACCGTTGCCCGCGATACGCTTCGTAGTTGTCAACGTCTACCCCCACGCACTCAGCACCCGCGCTCAGCACCCCGTATACCGCTGAACCAACAAACCCCCGCGCCCCTAACACAATAATCCGCATCACACTCCTACAACCGCACTGCTCCAGGTATATCGTAATTCGCCCGAAACCACGCAATCGTCTCTTCTAACCCTTGCCGCAGTGGCGTGATCTCGTGAAACCCTAACACTCTCCGCATCCGCGTCACATCAAATCCCTTGTACATCTGCCCATCCGGCTTGCTTGTATCCCACACAATCTCCCCTTTAAAGCCACATAACTCCACCACCAACGTGTATAGCTCCTTGATCGTTGTCTGCACGCCCGACGAAATATTGATGATCTCCGACGAGTCATACTTCTCCAACGCAATAATCAACGCCTTCGCCGCATCACGCGAATAAATGAAGTCCCGCACGGGCGCCCCCGTCCCCCACGCGATGATCTGCTTCCCCCCCCGCCGCTCCGCTTCATACACTTTCCGAATCAACGCCGGAATGACATGCGCATCGTTCAAATTGTAATTGTCGTAAGGCCCATACAGATTCCCAGGCACCAGCACAATCGCGTTGAACCCATACTGCCGCCGGTACGCCTCGGCTTGCACAATCGCCATCTTCTTCGCAATCGAATACGGCGCACTCTCAGGCTGCGGATACCCGTCCCACATGCTCTCCTCCTTGATCGGCGATGGCGCATGCGCCGGGTAGCTGCATCCGCCAATGCAGGTCATCAACTTCTGCACACCCGCTAAGTAGGCCTCGTGCATCACCATCGTCGTCATCATCAAGTTGCGATAAAAAAACTCCGCCGGCCGCTCCTTGTTCGCTTTGATCCCCGCACTCAAAGCCGCTAAATGAATCACCACGTCCGGCTTCAGCTCCCCCATCATGCGCCGTACCTCGCTCTGCTCCAGTAAGTTGTAGTCTCGGCTCGATAGCGGCACCACCTGCGTGTAGCCCGCCACCGCCATCGCCTCCTGTAAGTTCCTTCCCACAAACCCGCTCGCCCCCGTCATCACTATCCGCGCATCTTTGTACTTCTCTGCCTTCGGTACCATCTCAGCCTCCCTCGCTCTCTCTGTTCTCCCCTCTTCTTCCTCCGCCTCCCCTTCACAAATTCGTAAACGCTCGCTTGCTTAATATCCGATATCCCATGATCAGCTCTCGTATCCCTTCGCGCACACTGATCTTCGCATAAAAGCCACACCGGTTAATCTTGTCATTCGAGACAATGTAGTTCCGTCTGTCCGGATCTCTCCCAATCTCGGCATAGTGAATGTAAAAATGGGGCACCTGTTCCTTCACCAATTCTGCCAACTGTGCTTTCGATAGATTTGCCTCGTTTAATCCCACATTGTACGGCTCTCCTTTCATCCGCTCGAAGTTCTCCATACAGAATAAAAAGCAATTCGCTATGTCTCGCACGTGGCAAAAGTTACGCTTAAAATCCTTCTCAAAAATAATGATCGACCCATTCGTCACCGCCTGCCATGTAAAATCGTTGACTAATAAGTCTATCCGCATCCGCGGTGAAATTCCAAACGCCGTCGCCAATCGCAACGTAATCGTGTTCTCGCTGTCCAAAAGCAGCTTCTCCGCCTCCACTTTCGTCCGCCCATACAGCGAAATTGGCTGCAACGGTGTCTCCTCCGTGCAATACACCTCCCCACTCGTCGTCCCATACCCGCTGTTCGTTGTCGGATAAATCACCCACTGCTCACGCGAACGAAGCCGATTGAGCAGCGCTATTGCATCATAATTCACTGTTTGCGCTGAAATCGGATCCCGATCACATGCCGGAAAACCCACCACCGCCGCTAACGGCATGACCACATCCACACCCTTTAAGAGCTCCCTCATCAACTGCTCACTTCGACAATCCCCGTACACAAACGTGAAATTCGGATCATGACAATTCTCCAACAATGTGTGCTCCCGATGCACCAGAAGGTCCAGCACCGTTACTTTATATCCCGCCTCCAATAAACGCCTCACTAACACACACCCAATGTATCCCGCCCCACCTGTCACCAACACGTGCTTCGTCATTTACTCCCCGGGTTCGCGTTACTTTCTACCTTCAACCGTGATATGGTACCAAATCACGGCCCATTCCTGCAACATGTTCTCTGCCCTCGCTTTAGTCACTCACACACCAGCTGAACGAGACGGCGCGCAAAAAAATTTCAACGTGCGGAAAAGCTTCCCCGTGACACTCGTCGCAGCCCGTCATCGCTTGAATCTCGGTGTCTGCTCAGACCTCTCCGCAACCCCACTCAGTTCCACCGCCACCCTTCCCACTCGTTACAACCTCTCACCTGCCCGCTTTCTTCTTTTTCGCCTGTTTTGCTATAATCACTTCCTGGTAACTCTTACGCTCTAATCTTCTATGACCTCTGCCGACATTCGTAGCGCCTTCCTCTCGTTTTTCACCGCCCGCGGGCACACGCTCGTGGATAGCTCCCCCGTCGTCCCTCACAACGATCCTACCCTCCTCTTCGCGAACGCCGGCATGAATCAATTCAAACATGTCTTTATCGGCATCGAATCACGCCCCTACTCCCGCGCCACCTCCTGCCAAAAATGTATCCGCGCCGGCGGTAAACATAATGACCTCGATAACGTGGGCAAAACTCCTCGCCATCATACCTTCTTCGAAATGCTCGGCAATTTCTCCTTCGGCGATTACTTCAAGGCCGATGCGATCTCCTTCGCTTGGGAGCTCCTCACGAAAACGTTTGCCTTGCCCCCTCACCACCTCTGGGTCACCGTGTTCGAAGACGATGACGAAGCCGAGCGCCTCTGGGCGCAATTCATGCCCGCGCATCGCATCATTCGCCTCGGCAAAAAGGACAACTTCTGGGAAATGGGTGACACAGGCCCCTGCGGCCCTTGCTCCGAAATTCATCTCGACCTGCGCTCCTTCTTTGGCGGAGCTAAACCTGATACCCTCCCCTTCGACGACTCTTCTACCCTTGAACTCTGGAACCTCGTCTTCATGCAGTTCCATCGCCGCGAAGACGGCACCTTGGACAAACTTCCAAAGCCAAGCGTGGATACTGGTGCCGGTCTCGAACGTCTAACATCCATCTTGCAAGGCGTCCACTCCAATTACGAGTCCGATCTCTTCTCTCCTCTCATCGCTGCTGTCGAGCGCCTCTCCGGCATCTCCTACACACCACTCGAACTGTTCGGCCCCCGCCCATTGTCAGAAGCTGAACTCGATGCCGGGATGCCCCACCGTGTCATCGCTGACCATATTCGCGCCGTCGCCTTCGCCTTGGCCGATGGCGCCGTCTTTTCCAACGAAGGCCGCGGCTACGTCCTCCGCCGTATCCTCCGCCGCGCTGTCCGCTACGGACGCCGCCTCGGCATTGAAAAACCCTTCTTAGCTGATCTCGTTGACGTACTCGAACGCATCCTTGGCTCACACTACCCCTCGCTCCGCGAACGCTCCCCTCATATCAAATCACTCATTACCGCCGAAGAAGTGCGCTTCGAAGAAACTCTCGGCAAAGGTATCGAGCTCTTTCATGAAGTCGTCGCACGCTCCGATCCAGCCCGTAAGGTCCTCGCTGGCGAAGACGCATTCCGCTTGTACGATACCTACGGCTTCCCTCTTGACATCACCCAGGACATGGCCCGCGAAATCGGCTGGCAAGTTGATCTCGCCGGCTTCGAAGAATGCTTGCGCTCCCAACGCCAACGCGCGAAAGCTGCACGCGCAGTCACCGGCCCCCGCCTCCTCAAAGTCTACGAAGATCTCTTCGCCGAGCTCGGTGACACCACCTTCACAGGTTACACCTCCCTCACCGAAACTGCCGTCGTCACCGCCTTGATCGATGCAGAAGGCACAAGGACCTTTGAGTTGCCCGCCGGTTCCCCGGGCGTCCTCATCGTCGATCGTACCCCCTTCTACGGCGAGGCCGGCGGCCAAGTCGGTGACACCGGCGCCCTCCTCCTTCCTTCCCGCAACTCCACCCCCGCCACGATCACTCACGTCACCCGCCCCACCCATAACCTCTTCGCTCATCATGTCGAGCCGTTGCCCTTCCCTCTCCGCGTCGGCGACCAAGTCCTCCTCCAAGTTGACCAGCCACGCCGCCAGGCAACTATGCGCCACCATACGGCTACTCATCTCCTCCACGCAGCCCTCCACGCCATCATCGGTAAACATGCCACCCAAACCGGCTCCGCCGTCTCCCCAGAGCGCTTGCGCTTCGACTTCCACCACCATACCGCTCTCTCCCCCGATGAGCTCGAACGCATTGAACTCTTCGTCAATGAACAAATTGTCCGCGACCTTCCGGTCACCATTTCCGAAACCACACTCGATCAAGCCCGCAGCGCCGGCGCAATTATGCTCTTCGACGAAAAATATGGCGCCCGCGTGCGCATGGTCACCATCCCAGGCGTCAGTTGCGAATTGTGTGGTGGCACCCACGCCCCTTCCACCGGCTTCCTTGGCCTGTTCCTCATCACCAGCGAGTCTGCGATCGCTGCAGGTGTTCGCCGCATCGAGGCACTTTGCGGCCTCCCTGCCTTGCGCGAAGTACAGCGCCAACGCGCACTCCTCCGCCGCCTCGCCCAATCCCTCAACGTAAAAGACGAGGATCTCGCTCCCCGCGTCGAAAAGTTGCAGGACGATCTTCGTCAGCTCCAGAAAAAACTCAAAGAGGCACGTTCCTCCAACTTCGCGGACTTCGCCACAAAAGCTTTGCAACGCGCAACTACCTTCCACGGTGCTACTCTCATCGTCGCAAACCTGGGCGAAGCGGAACCAGCTACAATTCTCGCGGTCGGCGACCAGCTCAAAGCACGCGTCCCCAGCCACATCATCGTTCTCGGCTCCCAGCATGATGACAAGTGTCACATCATCGCTCAGTTCAGCGATGACCAGGTAAAAGCCGGACTACACGCTGGCACCCTCGTCAAAGAACTCGCTAAAATCGTCGGCGGCGGCGGTGGCGGCCGCCCCCACACCGCTCAAGCTGGCGGCTCCCACCCAGAAAAACTTGACCAAGCTCTCAACGCCGTCCCCACCTTGCTCAAATCTCTTTTCCCGTCCTGATTTTTTTCACGCATGTCCGCCGTGCTACGCCGAACTTTTCCTCTCCTGCACCTAACCTGCCACTCCGGCCTTCTGTACTCACCTCCTCTCGTGCGGTACCCCAGCGCAACCCTTCGCTTCTCGTTCTCACCTGCTCCCCGGCATGCCAGCATTTCCTCACTCCACCGTTAACTCGTCCCTATGCATGTTCCCTTGCTCGATCTCAAAGCACAATTTGCGTCCATTAAAGACGACGTCATGCACGCTGTTGCAGACGTCTTCGAGACCCAACAGTTTATTCTTGGCCCTGTAGTTGAGGCCTTCGAAAAGGAATGCGCCACCTATATCGGTGCCCCTTACGCACTCGGTGTATCCTCTGGCACAGATGCTTTGCTCCTCGCCTTGATGGCGCTTGGTATCGGCCCAGGTGATGAAGTCATCACAACGCCCTACACTTTCTTTGCTACCGCCGGCTCCATCGCTCGCACGGGCGCACGCCCCGTCTTCGTCGACATTGACCCAGACACCTTTAACATGAACCCCGCCTTAGTAGAACGTGCACTCAGCTCACGCACTAAGGCTATTCTGCCAGTTCATCTCTTCGGCCAGTGCGCTGATATGGATCCAATCCTCGCCCTCGCCGCCTCGCGCAATATTCCCGTCATCGAAGACGCAGCTCAAGCTATCGGTGCTCGCTACAAAGGTCGCTCGGCTGGTACCATGGGCACCATCGGATGCTTCTCCTTCTTCCCTTCAAAAAACCTGGGCGGCGCCGGCGACGGCGGCCTCGTCACGACTGCCAGTCCCGACCTCTTTCATCGCATGAAAATCCTCCGCGTCCACGGCATGGAGCCCAAGTACTACCATCAGCTCATCGGCGGCAACTTCCGCCTCGATGCCCTCCAGGCTGCCGTCTTGCGTGCAAAGCTCCCACACCTCGATGCCTGGCACGAAATGCGTCGCCGCAACGCCGATTTCTATAACCGTGCTTTCGCTCAATGTCCCGAAATTGTCACTCCGTCAGTCAAACCTGACCGCTACATGATCTACAACCAGTACGTCGTTCGCGTGCCGCGCCGCGACGCCGTTCTCTCCGCCTTGAAAGCCGCTAATATCGGTGTCGAAATCTACTACCCCGTCCCCCTTCACCAACAGCGTTGCTTTGCCTACCTTGGCTATTCCAAAGGCGCGTTCCCTGAAGCCGAACGCGCCGCTGCCGAGACGCTTGCTCTGCCAATTTATCCTGAACTCACCGACGCTCAAAAACACTATGTAGCTGAGACTTTACTCGCCGCCGTCCGCAGCGGATAATCCTGCTCCGCTTCACTATGTCCGCCCAACTGCCCCTCGCCTCACCTCCGTGCCTCTCCCTCCGACTCGCCGTGACAAACGCGTGTGACCTGCGCTGTGTGTACTGCCGGCCCGAGTCTGCTGCCTCATCAATCGCTTCTTATGACCGCCTTGGCTTCGATGATTTCCTCTGGCTCGTCCGCACTGTTCAGCAACGCTTCGCCCTCCGCAAAGTTCATCTTACTGGTGGCGAGCCATTGATGCGTGACGGCCTCCCCGCACTCATCCGTGCTCTCGCTGCCACAGGTATCCCTGACCTCGCCCTCACAACGAACGGCCAGCGCCTCGCCTCCCTCGCTCCCGCCCTCGCCCACGCTGGCCTCCGCCGTGTCAACGTCAGTCTCGATAGCCTTCATCCCGACGTCTACGCCCGCATAACCCGCGGCGCTCCCCTCCAGCCCGTCCTCGACGGCATCGCCGCTGCCCGCGCCGCCGGTCTCGCTATCAAACTGAACATGGTCGTCTTGCGTGGGTGGAACGACCACGAACTCCTCCACCACGTTCATTTCGCGCTCACTCACGGCTGCGACCTCCGCTTCCTTGAGCTCATGCCCATTAGCTGCGCCACCAAGTTATTTCTTAATGCTTATGTCCCCGCCTCGCAAATTCTTTCCTCCCTCGCCGCTTCTTTCTCCCTCACGCCCTTACCAACACCCCCAGGACGCCCACAGCTGTTCCGCCTCGCCAACGGTTCTGGCGCCGTGTGTACCGTAAGCACCATCACCTCCGTCTCCTCCCCCTTCTGCAACGGATGCCACCGCCTCCGCTTCACTGCTGATGGCCTCCTCCTTGGCTGTCTTGCCCGCCCACATACCCTGCCGCTGCTCCCCATTATCCGCGCCCGTGACGCCGACCGCCTTCATCACGCGCTCCGTCTCGCCCTCCAGCACAAGCGCAGCGATGGCTCCTTTAACCAACCAACCCCTATGTGCTCCATCGGCGGATGAGTACAACTTCTCCAACTCTTCGTGCCCTCCAACAACTGTGTCCCGACGTTCCTCCCGCACTCATCCACGAGCACCTCACACGCCTCGCCCCGCGCTATTTCGAAATCTTCTCTCCCCGCGAGATTGCTCAACATCTCCAAGTCCTCGCTCGCCTCTCCCCCGCAACCCCTGTGGATGCGCTTGTCTCAGAATCTTCCGCCGGCCTTGAGGTCACCGTCCTCGCCTTCGACTACCCCTACGAATTCTCCCTCATCACCGGCATCCTCGCTAGCCTCGATTTCAGTGTCCGTGCCGGAGATGTTTTCACCTACTCCGCTGTTCGTATCGCACCTGACTGTTCTCTCTCCTCTCAATCCTCCGATCCGCTCATCGCCCGTCGTCGCATCGTCGATCGCTTCCTCGGCACACTTCGTCAGCCACGCCCTCTCCCCGCCTGGGCAGCAGAATTGCGTGCCCGCCTCCTTGATGTCATCACCTTGGTCGAACGCGGCGGCCGTGATGCCTATGATCGCGCCCGTCAACGCGTCAACGAGTTCGTCGCCCAACACCTCGCTTCTTCCGTCGTCGACACTCGGGCAGTGCTCTACCCCGTCCACATTGACATTGACAACGAGACAACTTGCACCCGTCTCCGCGTCTCCTCTCAAGACACCCCTGCTTTCCTCTACACCCTCGCTAACGCCCTCGCACTCCACGATATTCGCATCGAATACGTGGCCATCAACACGGAAGGCTCTCACGTCCACGACGAACTACTCGTCACTGATCGCACCGGAAATAAAATCGAAGACCCCGCCCAACTTGATCAAATCAAACTCTCGGTCCTCCTCACAAAACAGTTCACCTACTTCCTCACCCAAGCACCCGACCCCTACACCGCACTGTGCCGCTTTGAGCAGCTCGTTGCCTCAACCCTCCGTGCCCCCACCCGCGGCCAATGGCTCGAAGTCCTCTCCAACCCCCACGCCCTCCAAGAACTCGCACGTGTCCTCCGCGCAAGCGACTTCCTCTGGGAAGACTTCATCCGCCAGCAATACGAAACCCTCCTCCCCATGCTCGCACCCCACGTCCTCGGCCGGACCTTTACCCAACCCCCTGAAACTATTCGCCCCCGCCTTCAAGACGCCCTCGCCGGCGCCGCCTCCCTCGACGAACAGTTAGCTCGCTTAAACGACTTCAAAGACCGCGAAATCTACCTCATTGACCTCGATCACATCGTCTCCCCTACCTTCGATTTCCGCCGCTTTTCCGCACACCTTACTGCCCTCGCCGAAGAAGTCGTCCGCACCGCTACCCAGTGCGTCTACTCTGATCTCATCCGCCAGTTCGGCATCCCGCGCACCGCCGCCGGCTGCGAAGCACGCTTCGCCATCCTCGGCCTCGGCAAATTCGGCGGAGCTGCCCTGGGCTACGCCTCCGATATCGAGCTCCTCTTCATCTACAGCGATAACGGCCAAACTGATCGCGATCCCCCCTTGACCAACATTGAGTTCTTCCAACGCCTCGCTCAGCAAGTCTCCCTCGGCATCCGCGCTAAGCGCGACGGTATCTTCCGTATCGACTTGCGCTTGCGCCCCTATGGTACTGCTGGCCCTCTCGCCGCTAGCTTGGAACAATTCTGCCGCTACTACGGCCCAGGTGGCCCTGCCCACTCCTACGAACGCCTCGCCCTCGTCCGTCTCCGCGCCGTCGGCGGTGACCCCGAGCTCGGCCGTCAACTCGAACGGCTCCGCGACGAGTTCGTCTACCAAACCCGCGCCATTGATCTCGCCGAGCTCCGCGCCCTCCGCCGTAAACAGTTTGAAGAAATGACCCAGGGCCGCGTCAATGCCAAGTTCAGTCCCGGCGCTCTCGTCGACCTCGAATACGATGTGCAAATCTTACAAGTCATGCACGGCGCCACTCACCCAGAACTTCGCACCCCGCGCATCCACGCCGCGCTCGAAGCCCTCGCCCATACGGGTGTCCTCTCTGCCACTGAGGCTGCTCAACTCAGCGCCGCCTACGATTTCTTGCGCCGCCTCATCAATGCCCTCCGTATGCTCCGCGGATCAGCCAAAGATCTCTTCCTCCCCCCGCTCGACTCACCTGAATTCCTCCACCTCGCCCGCCGCATGGGCTACCAGCATTCCGATGACCTCTCCCCAGCTCAGCGCCTCCACCTCGATTTCGAAACTCACACCGCCATCGTCCGCGCCTTCGTCGAACGTCATTTCGGCCGTGACGCCCTCCCCCGTGCGTCCGCTGGCACCGTGGCCGATGTCGTTCTCTCCGATCATGCCGACGCCCCTTTCCACCGCCAGCTCCTCGCCGCCGCAGGCTTTCATGACCCCGCCACCGCTGCCCGGAACCTCCGCGCCCTCGCAGGCCCCGAGCCCAGCCGCTCCCTCTTCGCCCGCCTCGCTATCCTCGCCGCCGATACCCTCCGCTCGAAACCAGACCCCGATATGGCTCTCAATAACTGGGAACGCTTCGTCGCCCGCCTCCCGCACCGCGAAGAACATTTCCAACTCCTCCTCGCCCAGCCAGCTCGCCTCGACATCCTCCTCTCCATCTTCGCCGGTAGCCAATTCCTCGCAGATACCCTCGTTCAATCCCCCGAGTGGTTCGAGTGGGTCACTGACCCCGCCGTCCTTCGCCCCCTACGTACCGCCGACGCCGTCCGCGCAGATCTCCTCGTTACATGCACCCCTCCCTCCCCACGCGACCAATGGCGCGCCGCTATTCGCCATGCCCGCCGCCGCGAGCTCCTCCGCATCGCTACCCGCGATCTCTGGCTCGGCGCCCCCTTGCACGAAACAGTCGCTGAAATCTCCGCTGTCGCCGAAGCCATCTGCGCCGCTACCCTCGATCATTGCTGGCTCTACATCTCTCCTTCCATCAAGTCACTCGACGGCGTTGATGAGCCCGCTCGCCACCTCTGCCTTCTCGCCTTCGGCAAACTCGGCGGCTACGAACTAAACTACAGCTCCGACGTCGATCTCCTTGCGCTCTCCGACGACGTCCCCTTCACCGTTCACTACCACGACGGCCGCACCAAATCACATAAAGAATTCTACCAATCCGTGCTGGAGCAGCTGCGCGCTGATCTCTCCACACACACTGAACACGGCTACGCCTACCGCGTCGATTTCCGCCTCCGCCCCTACGGCCTCTCCGGCGAACTCGTTCCCTCAGTCACTTCTGCCCTCGCCTACTATCGCCATCACGCCGCCCTCTGGGAACTCCAAGCCGCTCTCAAACTCCGCCCCATCGCTGGCGCCCGCTGCATCGGTGAGTACTTCCTTAACGCACTCCGCCCCTTGCTCACAGAACCCCACGCCCCCGCCGATGTCGTCGCCTCTATCTCCCGCCTCCGCCAGCTCGCCGTACAACAATCTTCCTCTTCACCTCACGACGTCAAAAATGGCCCCGGTGGTATTCGCGATATCGAATTCCTTGTCCAAGGCCTCCAGTTGATTCATGCTCATTCCCACCCCGACCTCCTCGACCCAAACACCCTGAATGCCCTCGCACGCCTCCACCATGCCGGCATCCTCCCCTCCACCCTCGCCGCACAACTCGCCGATGACTACGCGTTCTTACGCCGCCTGGAACACTTTCTCCAACTCTATGAGGACCGCCAAACTCACGCCCTCCCTACCGAGCCCCATGCCCTCGCCACCCTCGCCCGCCGTGTCTCCGGCCCCTCAGCCGACGCAGACTCCTTCCTCACCGACCTCACCCACCGCATGGCTCGTGTCCGCCAGACTTACCTCGATTACCTCGCACCCACTCATCCCTAAGCCCCGCTCCCTTCCCCCAAAAAAACGCTCCCCGCACCGCGGAGAGCGCACTGGCTGGGGCGCTAGGACTCGAACCTAGACTACCTTGATCCAGAGTCAAGTGTGTTACCAATTACACCACGCCCCAAATCTCCTTACTCATTATAGTCAATGTCCCCCGTTGTGTCAATCAAACCAAGCCCCCGCCCGTTCGCCTTTCCCAGGCGTGTGCTCGTCGGCTTCCTCAACGCTCGCTGTTGCGCCACTCAAAACTCGCACACGTATTTCCTTCCAAGTAACACTTCACCACTTCCTCACCCTTCCTTCCACTTCACACTGTGAGGACCTGTAGCGCACATTTCCTTCAGATATGTCCGCGCAGAGGAATTCCACAAACATCCCCCCTCTACTAACACAAAATGTTGTTTGCAAACAACCAAAAATGCCAACAGGCGCCAACTAACGACTGACACTCTAATCGCATGGCTGTACTGTGAATAGTCGATCAATGCCCCACGCACAGATCGCATACCCCTTTTTTCCCTTGCGCCTGCGGCATTGCCAACCCACTTGCCTCTCGCCGTCGCTCACTGTCTCACACTTTCCCTCATCCGCTCCCGCCCCGACCACCACGATGTACACCCCACAAAGAATTACACGCGTCAACCCCTCCTCGGCTTGCTGATTCAATGCGGAAAGTGTACAATGCTAGGGATTTTGTGGCCGTGAACCGTGATCTGCTGCCTCCTCGCGGGCACGCCGTAAACCAGAACCTTATACCATGAGTGTAGCACGACCGACGTTGCAACGTATCATCATGCAGCTCCAAGAGTATTGGGGCAACCTCGGCTGTGTGATAGCCCAGCCGTACGACGAAGAGGTCGGCGCAGGCACCTTCCACACCGCCACTTTTTTCGGCGTCTTGGGCCCGGCCCCGTGGCGTGTCGCTTACGTGCAACCCTCGCGCCGCCCGGCAGACGGACGCTACGGTGAAAACCCCAATCGACTCTATCAGCACCATCAATTTCAGGTGATTGTCAAGCCTTCGCCAGCTGACGCGCAAGACCTCTATTTGGAAAGCTTGAGGGCACTTGGGATCGACACCCGCCATCATGATATTCGCTTCGAGGAAGATGATTGGGAATCTCCCACTCTTGGGGCTACTGGCCTCGGCTGGCAGGTCCTCTGCGATGGCACCGAAATCACTCAGTTCACTTACTTTCAGCAGATGGCAGGCTACGAGCTCTCACCCGTTTCTGTCGAATACACCTACGGTCTCGAGCGTATTGCCGCGTTTATTCAGGGCGTCGATCACGTGATGGATGTGGAGTGGGTCGAGGGAGTAACCTACGGCCAGCTCCGCAAACGCTTCGAGTACGAACTTTCAGTCTACAGCTTTTCCGGCGCCGACCTATCCCGCCACTGGCAGCTCTTTAATTGCGCGGAGGAGGAATGTCGCGCAGCCTTGGCTGCGCGGCTTGTATTGCCAGCTTACGAATGGCTGATGAAATGTTCCCACTGGTTCAACGTCCTCGACGCGCGCGGTGCCATTAGTGTGACTGAGCGAACAGGATACATCGCGCGCATTCGCAGCATGGCTCGCGAATGCGCCTCACTCTACTTGGACGGTAGTACGGGCCAGGGAGCAAACCTATGAGGTCAAAACCCTTCCTCTTTGAAATCGGAGTTGAGGAGCTGCCAGCCTCGTACTTGGCGCCCTACGCCGAACAACTGGCTCGTATATTCACGGAGGAATGTGCTCAGGCACGCCTCGCTGTGACAAAAATGACGACCGCGTGGACACCGCGACGCCTCGTGCTCTACTGTGAAAAACTGGCAGAACGCCAACCAGTCACCGAGGACGAAGTCAAAGGGCCACCCGTAAGCATCGCCTTTCACAACGGGATCCCATCGCGCGCCGCAGAAGCCTTCGCCGCAAAAGTAGGGCAAACTTTGGACCAGCTCGAACGGCGTGTCATCGCAGGAAAAGAGTACCTCGTCGCACGCGTGATGCGCGGTGGTGCAAAGGCGCTCGATCTCCTACCAAGTTTGTTGGTCCGCGTGATTCGGAAACTGCGCGCGCCAAAAACCATGCGCTGGGATGACAAGCCCACTGTCTTTGCTCGCCCTATTCGCTGGCTCGTTGCCCTTTACGGAGCGCGGGTTGTTCCCCTAGACCTAGACGGACTCCACGCCGGACGCCTAACACGCGGCCATCGCTTCCTCTCGCCAGGAGTGATTAGCTTGCGCAAAGCCGACTACGACGCGCTCCGCGACCGGTTGTACCGTGCACATGTGATCCTGGAAGCAGAAGAACGAGAACGAGAAATAGAACGCCAGTTGGTCGCCCATGGGGCCCGCCCCGATCGCATTGACCGCACTTTGGTTCGCCTGTGCGCAAATTTGGTCGAGTGGCCAAGTGTGGTTCGAGGCCAGTTTCCCCAAGAAATGCTAGAACTCCCCGAGGTAGTCCTAGTGACGGCCTTGAAGAAGCATCAACACAGTTTTTGCTTGTACGATGACACCGGTAACCTGTGCGCTGGTTTTCTGGCCGTGGCCAACAACGATCTGCGTGACGAGGAGCTTATTCGTAGCGGTTATGAGCGCGTCGTCGTTGCACGCTTGGCTGATGCTCGCTTCTTCTGGAATGAAGATCGCGCAAAAAAACTTGCCGATCGCGTCGACGCACTTAAAAAAGTCGTCTTCCAGGAAAAGCTCGGAACTTACTATGAGAAGTCCCACCGCGTCCGCTGCTTGGCCGAGTACCTTGCCACCCTCATCGGGCGCGATGACCTAAAGCCGGTGGTCAGTCGCGCCGCAACTCTTGCCCGCGCGGATCTCACCACCGCGATGGTCTTTGAGTTCCCAGAGCTCCAAGGTACCATGGGGCGTATCTATGCCCGCGTCGTAGACGGTGAACCCGAAGAGGTATCCGCGGCGATCGAGGAAATGTACCAACCGCGCGGAGCCGAGGACGCATTACCCTCCACAGTCGCAGGGGCTGTGTTGAGTGTGGCTGACAAAATTGACACACTCGTTGGCTGCTGCGCGGTGGGCCTTGGCCCAACTGGTTCCGCTGATCCCTACGCGTTGCGGCGTCAGGCACTCGGGCTCCTCAGAATCATCGTTGCCCAGGGCTGGCATTTCTCTCTGGCCGACCTCATAAGCACTGCGCTGAAAGGCTATCACGCCCCCCAACCTGACTCGGTCGCCCAACAAGTCCAGCAACTACTCCACGGGCGCATGGAAACCCTCTTGCGCGACGAAGGCGTACGCTACGATGTCATTAATGCCGTGATCGCGCCAGGATGGAATGATGCCTCACGAGTGGTGGCCACCGCGCGCGCCTTAATGAAATTGCTCCCAACACCCGAATTTCAACGCGCGTGCACAGTCGTCGAGCGCTGTCACAATATCACCCGTGACGCGGAGGAAACACCAGAAGACGTCCGTCCCGAACTCTTCACCCATGAGCAGGAAAACATTCTGTGGACTCACTGGCACACGGTCCACTCCGAGCTCCAACGCGCCCGCGCGGCAGGAGACATCCCCGCCGCCGTCGCGCTCCTCGCTGGAGAATTCCATAATACCTTGCACACCTTCTTTGACCAAGTGCTCGTCATGGAAGAAGACGCACGCTTGCGGCGGAATCGCTTGGCACTTGTCCGTGCAATTCGTACCGGCGTGTGCCAAGAACTCGCAGACTTGGCACGCATTGTATTTGAGGGCGAAGAAAATGCCCGCAGAAAATGACAACCAATCCTCGACACTCATTCCCCACCCCTTGCGAAAGAGAACTATCTGAGCAGGTCCTCGCATTACTACGAGGCAGCGTTTTCTCATCGCACACGAGCAACCTCAGTGAATCTTCTGTGATCAACCCGTCGTCCTTACAGGATAAGCTGTTACCCTCCTCGTGCTTTCCCCACTGCCAAGTCTCGCATCTCTCTTTCACACTCACACATGAGAGGTTACCGCATTAAAGATCGCCAGGCACTGCTCGGCTCCTCCGTCGCAGGCGATGTGGAGCTGTGGCGCGTCAGCGCTGAACCGCGGCCAGACTTGCTGATTACTGTAGCACACATTGGTCGCGGTAAATGGGGACCACGCGATCGCTACGAGCGCGTGCGCAAACAGTCCTACTCTGTGGAGCTGGTGCTCGGTGGCAGCGGCGTGATGGACATCAACGGTGAGCGCCACGAGCTAAAACCACGCGACATGGTACTCATGCACCCCGACGATACCTGTATCTACTGGACCGGCGACCAGGGACGTTGGGATAAAGCCTTTATTTCTCTGTACCCAAGTTCCCTGGCTCCACTGATCCAAGCGTTGGCACTCGACCGCGTGTGGCATGTGCATTTGCACGCCGCTGATGCTCGACGCGCGCGACAACTATTCGCAGAAATGCTGCGCCGAGCACGCCAACGCGGAGAAGACATGGAGCGAGCAATCTCCGTGGGTGCATACGAATTGCTCGTCATCCTCGCAGGTGCGGTGCACCGCGTGCGCGGTGCTGAGCATGTCAGCCCGCCTATTCGGCGCGCCATTGATGAAGCCATGGCCCCCAGAAGCACCGTACGAAGCGTAAGCGACATGGCATCTGTGGCCGGTACCACGCGTGAGGCTTTCAGCAAGATGTTTCACCGCCAAATGGGCGTAGCTCCGCACGAATGGCTGACCCGCGCCCGCATGGAGCAGGCTGCAGCACTTTTGCGCACCACAATCAAACCAATTCATCAGATTGCAGAAGAAATCGGGTACGAGGATCAATTCCATTTCAGTCGCGTGTTTCGCCGCTTTGCTGGGGTAAGCCCCCGTAAGTATCGCGAGCAGTGTCGCCGGCGCGAGCAAGCCTCTCTTCGCCTGTAGGCAACGTGTTACCTGTTGCGATCCCGCGAATCCTCGCTATCCCAGCTTTTTGATCATCTCAGTGCAGCTTTCCCCGCACACATCCGCATGGCGGATCGTTTCCCCCTCCTCAATCTCGCCCCAGTAAAAGTCATCACCCACATACGCAACGCGCTCCGCGCGCGCATGCAAATATCTCTCCTGCATCCCCCTATTTCATCAAGCACTGGGCACAATCAGTCTTGTTCTAGTTCGCACGCACTATTGCCCATAACTCGTTTCGTTGGCTGCGAATGACGTGTCTCGTCTTCCGCATAGCCAAACTGCAATTTCTTACCTAAACCCGCAGTCGAGCGATCTTGCCTCTCTATCTGTCCATTACCATTTGCCGCTTCCTTACCCTCCACCTCAGACTTTTCAACCAAATTGGCCTCTTCCTGTTCGCCTTGCTACCACCCCCTCCCTTTGTTACAATTTTCTCTGTTACCACATGCTGAGTCACTTCTGGAAACCGCTGTGCCATCTCCCTTTCATGGCAGATGTGTGCGCACGTCTACGCACTGGCTGTCTCTTATACACATCT
>JAOACZ010000081.1 GCA_026417575.1 bacterium
ACCTGCGACTACACGCACGCGCCCTTCTAACGCGTACGGCTCAAGACATAGCCGCCAGATCTGCTCCTCACTCCCCGGCGGCTTTGCAGTGGTTCCTGTCCTGACGGTTGTGCAACGCCAACATCTGATCAACCGACCAAATTGGTCGTTTGCTGACGTCTCCGAATACTGATCCATCTGGAGAGAAGTTGCAGAGCAGGTGCTTGAGCATATGCGACCTAAACGTTAGGCACCCGAAGCAACGCACTGTAGCCCCCGTCAAGGCCACGCTCTCCAGGTCGGACCAGGGCTTGGTGCTCACACACCGCATCTGAAATCTCGGCGACCACGTTCGTAGTCTCTGCAGGTGCAACGCTACAAACCGCATACAGCACCGGCCCGCCCACTTTGACGACGCGCAGGGCGATATCTAAGAGCAGCCGTTGGTGGCGGGCCAAGCGGCTGGGCTCGTCTGGGGTGAGGCGCCAGCGAATTTCTGGGTGCCGCTGAATGACACCCAAGTTGGCACAGGGAGCGTCGAGAAGCACCGCGTCAAAGCTGCGCGGACCAAAGACTTCGAGTGCCTCAAGGGCATCGAGGAGCCGGATGTCGACGTTCGTCGCGTGACAGCGGCGCACATTATCCGTCAAGGCGCGGAGGCGGTGCTCGGAATTGTCGAGCGCCACGACGTGCGCGCCATCATCGGCCAGAATAATGGTTTTGCCACCAGGCGCGGCACACATGTCTAAGACGCGCCAGCCGGGCCGGACGCCGAGTTGACGCGCGGTGAGCACCGACCAGGGTTGCATGAGGTAGAGCTTGCCCTCACGAAACGCGGCGGAATGAAGAACAGCGGTGGTGTCGTGCACGCGGAGGATATCTGGACCGAAAGCAAGCGCAGGCTCGGCGGCGCCCGCGGGAAGCGACGCGAGGATTTCGTCACGGTTGCCACGCACCCGCGCATAATGACTGGGGACGGTGTTGTTCCATTGAAGGACCGCTTCCAGCTGTTCGGCACCGAAGACGTCCGCGTAGCACTGGACGATCCATGCCGGGTGCGAATAGCGCGTCGGCAGATCAGCGGGCTCGCGCACGGAGCGCTCCGCTCGTAGGCGGGCAAACGTCCGTATCACTGCATTCGCATACCCAACCCAGGCGACGTGCCCGGCATGGCGGCAGATTTCGACCGTCTCATTCGCTGCAGCATGGGCTGGTACGCGTTGGAGGAAGGCAAGCTGGTATGCGGCGAGGATCAAAACCCAGCGCAGACCCGGATCGAGACGATCAATCGGGCGCTGGCTGCACTGGGTGAGATAATATTCAAGCAAGGCTTTGTGGCGTACACACCCGGCGACCAGTTCATACAGCAAGGCGCGATCGCGCGGTGCGAGGTTATGCTCGTCCACTGTCTGATGGACGAGGTCCTCGAGATGTAAGGCGAAGTGGCGTTGCTCAAGCCGGACAAGGATCCGCCAGGCGAGTGTGCGAGTGGGGTTATGGCTACGGCGTCGTTGGCGGGGGGAGCTCATACCACGAGGGAATCGTGATTGCTGCGAGGGCTGACATCGTTCCTTTGCGTCAGATACGAACGCCGTGCCACTCTGCGTGGGGACAGCTGACGTGTTTTCGTATCGCGCAACGGTTGGTAGCAGCGGAGAAGCATAAGGTGAGAACGGTTGTTAGGGGTCAAACGCGGGTGGCAGAGTATGCCCAGCAAGATAAGCGGCGGCGGTCATCCGAGGTTTGCCAGGTGGTTGGAGTTCGAGCAGTTCTACGGTGCCTGGTTGGGCGGCGACGAGGAAGCGCGCGCGCGCGGGGATGATCGTGCCTGGTGGGCCGCTGGGCTGTACGTCGTCTGCGACGCGGGTACGCCAAATTTTCAGCGCCTGGCCGCGCAGCGAGGCACATGCGCCGGGCCACGGATTGCAGGCACGGACGCGATTATGCACGGCCCGGGCCGGTACATTCCAGCGCACGATAGCATCCTCTTTCGTCATTTTGGGCGCGAGGGTGGCAGCTGCGTGGTTTTGAGGGGTGCGCGGGGCGGTGCCACATACGATCTCCGGGAGCACTTCGAGAAGGACGGGAATGCCCACGGTCACACAGCGATCCATCAGGCTCTCTGCCGTGTCGTCATCTTGAACACGTACGGGCGCCTGTGCAATAATGTCACCGGCGTCCAACTCTTCCGCGAGGTACTGAACGGTCACACCCGTTTCTTGCACCCCATCGAGAAGCGCCCGCTGCACAGGCGCTGCGCCGCGGTACGCCGGTAAGAGCGAAAAATGCAGGTTGACGAACGGAAAACCTGCTGCGAGCATTGCCGGCGGGATGATCTTTCCATATGCTACCACCACCGCCACATCTGGCATCCATTCCTTTAGTTGCGCCAATACCTCAGGTGTTCGCACGGTAGCGGGTTGGAGCACAGGCAGATCGGCCGCAAGAGCCCGGCATTTGACCGGTGGTGGCGTGAGTCGCTGATGCCGTCCGGCTGGCTTGTCAGGTTGTGTTACGACGCCGCAAACGCCATACCTGGCTTGCACGAGCGCGTCAAGGACGCGAGCGGCGGGTTCAGGTGTTCCAAAAAAGGCAATTCTCATCCAGCCTTCTCTGACGAATACTGGCTTTTCAGACGTACTCCGCCATACCCACGGATTGCGCGGACATATGTGCAAACGACAAGAGGCTCATCCAGATTGGTTGGCAGGGTCAGATGGATTGGTGTCCGTGAAGTTGGCGCTCCAAGGCTTTAATGGCTTCCATAATGCCGTCAGCGATCGCCTGATAGCGTTCACGTGCATCGCCGATGTGTTGCCAGCGGCTAAGCGATAAGGGTGGTCCAAATGCAACGCGAATGCGGGCCGGTCGCGGCCATTTTGCATGGCGTGCGAAGGCCTGATACGTTTCGATGTACGTGGGAACAATGTCCACCCCAACCTTTTCGGCCATTAGACCTACACCCGCCAGGCCCCGCTGAAGCTTCCCATCAGGGCTGCGAGTCCCTTCAGGAAAAATGACCACAGCGCGGCCTGCACGGCACAATTCGTGCACCGCGCGCATGGTCTTCAGCTCGAGGCGCTCGCGCGAGATAGGGACCGCATTCAGCGTCGTAATTAACCACGTAAAGAAGCGATTGCGTTCGAACAGGGTGGTGCGCGCGAGATACCACAGCCGCCGTGGTACGGCTGCGCCAATCACCACCGGATCCAGATAACTCGCGTGATTGCTCGCAATCAAGACGCCGCGATCACGTGGCACATGGCGACGCCCATAGACACGATAGCGGTGGTACACACGCAAGTACAGATTGCAGAGCACCCATCCAATGGCGTACAGCACGCGACCTAGCATGGAAAGACGAACAGGGTGTCACGCTGATTAACAGTAAGCTCGACAATATCCCCAGGTCGCACTCCGCGACGGCGTGTGCGCACCCGCAAATAGTTGTGTGAGAAGCCTTCCCACCACCCGTCACGTTGCTGCTCAATCAACACGGGCAGTGGTACACCCAGGAAACGTTCCCGGCAGCGCCGCGCAGCTTCTGCAGCCGCACGAATAATCTCTGCTTCGCGCGCTCGCACCTCCGCTGGCCGTACGCGCCCAGGCATCGCCGCCGCTGCGGTGCCAGGCCGCGGCGAGAAGGGAAAGACGTGCACCTTCCCAAAGCCTATCTCCTCAATCACAGCGCGTGTCTCCGCCACGTCAGCCGGCGTCTCCCCGGGGAAACCGACGAGCACATCTGTGGTAATCACGCCATCGGGCCGGCACCGATAAAACTCACGTGCCGCAGCGCAAAATTGCTCTCTCGTAACCACGCGCTGCATCCGCGCGAGCACGCGCGGGCTGCCGGACTGTAACGGCATATGGATGTGCGGCACCACGCTCGGGTGTGCAGCAAAAACGGCCAAAAGGCACTCGTCCACCGCGGTTGCTTCCACTGAGCTGAGGCGAATACGTGGCACCATGCCCAACCCAGCTACCGCGCGGAGCAGTCCCGCCAGCCCGGTTGTGCCGTCACGGTACAGCGCCATGTTTACCCCCGTCAGGACAATTTCGCGAAATCCCTCCGCCGCGCGTGCTTCCACTTGCTGCAACACTGCCCCAACCGGCACGCTGCGAGATGGGCCACGCGCCAAGGGGACTTTACAGTATGCGCACCGCTGGTCGCACCCGTCCTGAATCTTGATAAACGCACGGGTACGGCCTGGTGCGAGCGCGACCGGGGAGCTGCTCCCCCTCATGCTATCGCACGACCGCACCCCTAACGTTTCACCCGTTGCCAGATCAGGTTCGCCCTTTGCGCCGTGGGGCTGCTCGCCTGCTGCTTCGGCCAACTGCTCCATGAGCGCCAGAGTAGCGTCTACCGGCAAGCCGGGGACTACGTGTACTCCCTCACACACTTGCGCAACAGAAGCCGCGTCAGTACGCGCATAGCATCCCGCGACGATGAGGGGGATGCTCGGATTGGCGCGGTGCAGCGCACGGATGACTTTGCGCGCTGTGGCGTCCGCATGGCCAGTCACTGTACATGTATTGACCAGCGCGACCTGCGCATCGCTCACTCTGCCCACCTGCACCCAACCGCGGCTGCGCGCTGCGCGCGCGAACGCGTCGCTGTCGCACCAGTTTACCTTGCAACCCAAGGTCTGGAGGTAAAAACGTCTCTCCCGCACGACGCCCATCATCGGCCTTGCAAAGCTTCGCGGATCACTTGAACAATTTCTGGCCGCGCTACCTCTGGCGGGATCTCTTGTCCTGCTTGGAGCATCTCGCGCAAACGTGTCCCACTCATTGCCACGTGATGCTCCGCGCTGTGCGGGCAGGTCTTGCTCGTCACCATCCCCATGCATGTCCGACAGTATACTGCGTCTTCAAAACATAATGGCGTAATCTCGAGTTCATGCGCTCCAAATTCTTTGAAAATATCCTGCGCATCGTACGCGCCGTAGTAGGTTCCCACGTCGGCATGATTGCGCCCAATAATAATGTGCGTGCAGCCATAGTTCTTGCGCGTGATGGCATGAAAGACTGCTTCGCGCGGCCCGGCAAACCGGCGGGCGCCAGGGAAAATGTTGAGCATGACACGATCTTGCGGGAAGTACTCTTCGATCAATGTCTCATAACAGCGCATGAGCACGTCGACGGGCAGATCTTCGCTTTCACAGTCGGCAATGAGCGGGTGGATCAAGAGGCCATCACAGATTTCCAGGGCGCACTTTTGCAGGTACTCGTGGGCTCGATGAATGGGATTGTGGGTGTGAAACGAAACGATCCGCCGCCAGCCACGCTGCTCAAACGCATGCCGTGTTTCCAGCGGTGTCAATCGGTACTCCGCATACGCCGCTGGGATGGGCAGCTCAATCACATCAATGTCACCGCCAAGCAGCACACTTGGACGCTGTAGTAAGAGCTGCACACCAGGGTGGCGTGGGTCTGTTGTACGAAAGACCTTCGCAGCTTCGCGTTCTTTATCCACAGTGTACTTCTCCCGCAAATGCAGGATGGCGACAGCATTCCCCTGCGGATCTTTCAGCGCGACTTGCGCGTCCGTATCGAACTCGTCAGCTTGATCCGGCGTCACGCCGAGGACGATTGGCAGCGGCCATGGCAGCCCCGATTTCAATCGCATAAATTCTACGACGTGATTGTAATCGTCTCGGCACATGAAGCCCTCGAGCGGACTCATCGCACCAATCGCAATCATCTTGATGTCCGCCAGCGTGCGCTGATCGACTGTGACCGTCGGGAGAGTATTGGCTTTTTCACACCAGAACTCGCGTTCTGCGCCGCGTAAAACACGATTGACGAGCTCGCCGCCGTGCGGCGGAATCTGAAAGTGCATAGGCGTTCCTCAGTTGTTAGTCTTTCTCAACACGATAATGGCAACCGCGACTGTGCGGATTGCGCATCGCCGCTGTCAAGATCGCCGTGGCCGTCTGCAGTCCATTGCGCAGGCCGATAATCTGGTCGGTCATCGCTGCGCGATGATAAAAGGTCTCGACTTCGGTCTGCAACTCGCGCAAGATTCGTTGGGCCCGCTGCAAGCGCCGCTCACCCCGCACAAGCCCAACGTAGTTCCACATGGTGTGCTTGATGATCATCCAATCTTGCTCCAGCAACGCTGGATCGACGTGTTCGTGTTCTTCCTTCCACGGGACCACCTCGGGCAGGTAGTAGCTTGCCCGCGAGCTGATCGCGGTGGCACAGTCACGCCCACAGGCTTCCCCCCACACGAGCGCTTCCAACAGCGACGTGCTCGCCAACCGATTGGCACCGTGCACTCCTGTACAACTGACCTCACCGACCGCTCGCAGACGCGCAATGCTGCTCCGCCCATATTCATCCACCACCACGCCGCCACACGCGTAGTGCGCTGCCGGCACAACGGGAATTGGCGTCGTCGTAATGTCAATCCCATGCTCCAGACAGCGTTGATAAATCGTGGGGAAGCGCGACTTGATCCAGCTTGCGTCTTTGTGCGAAATATCCAAATACATGCACGGCGCATGCTGTTTGAGCATCTCTGTGTGAATTGCGCGCGCGACCACGTCGCGCGGCGCAAGCGATCCAAGCGGATGATAGCGCTTGGCGAACGCGCGCCCGTGGCGATCTCGTAACTCGGCACCTTCGCCGCGCAATGCTTCCGTGATCAGGAAGTTGTCAGCATTAGGCCGAAAAAGCGTCGTGGGATGAAACTGCACGTACTCCATATTGGCGAGGCGGGCTCCCGCACGCAGCGCCATGGCGTAACCGTCGCCGCGTGCGCCCGGACTATTGGTGGTATACAAGTACACCTGCCCAAGCCCACCTGTGGCCAGAACTGTCTCCTTCGCTCGAATTGCAAAAATCCGATGAGGTCGCTGGCGCAACACGTACGCGCCAAAACACTCGCTCGGCCGGTACACATCAGATGGTACGCGCGAATGATGGTGCGTCGTCAGCACATCGATCGCGGTGGTTTGTTCCATAACGGTGATGCGTGGATGCACGGTCACCGCACGCCAGCAGGCTTCGGCAATATGCCGGCCCGTCCAGTCTGCGCAATGAATAATGCGGTTTGTGCTGTGTGCTCCTTCGCGCGTGAAATCGAGCTCGCCTCGCGCACGCTTGTCAAACGGTACCTGCAAGCGCTTTATCAGGATGCTGCGCACCAATTCAGGTCCGCGCGTCGCAAGGATACGTACGGCACGCGGATCGCAAAGGCCATCACCGGCATTCATGATGTCTCGCACCAGTGCGTCGACAGAGTCGCGTGGGCCACGATAAATAATGCCACCCTGCGCCAGGCTCGTTGAAGCACCGTGAATGCCACGGCCGTGGGTGATCAGCGTCACCCGGCATCCCCGATCTGCGGCCGTTAATGCGGTCACGCAGCCACCGATTCCTGCGCCGATGACGAGAACGTCGGTGTCATGATATTTCTGCATACCAACGTATTATAATCTATGCTCTGAAGGGCGTCAAGGGCAAAATTTCAGGATTCTCGTTCTTCTTTACTTGTACGCCGCCCTCGCCGCGACACAGTCGCACCACTGCGCTGACCACGCCCGCGAACGGGTCTGCGGCGTTACTGACGCCCGTTGAGACCTCAACAGGACGCTCTTCGCGTACACTAATGGCCCCTCCTTGACATGCCTCGCCGCTGACCGTAATACCGCCGCGCGCCCCGTATTCATCGGCATCTCGGCCACATCTTCTTACTTCGCTATTTGTGTCACCACGCTTTTTTTCCCTTTCTTCTCATTCTGAGCGGACTATATCTTGTGTACATTGCAAGGCTTAGACGCGTGATACTGTGCCTCTCTTTTGCGACCTGCCTTTTTGTTGAATTACTCTTTACTTCCCGTCCGGTTTTCGCTATAATGGCAACCGTTTCGTGACAGCGAAACCCGAGGTCTTTGGTTTGTGTTTGGCTTCAGTTGTTAGTCCCGGAACGACAGCGAGGGGTTGTGGATAACGTGCGTACTCATCGAAGCTGGGCCTCACACTGGCGATATCTTTGTGGCACGTGGTGTGATTTCTCATCCCGTACGTACCTGTTTGAAAATCAACAAGTTACGTATCAAGGTGACTTATTCCGAGGCGAGGCACAGCTGGCGCTTGCATACGTGATTTAACGTTGTGAATAACGTGTGAAAAAACGAGGGTGCTACTGTGGGTGACTGCCAACTCTTGTGGAGCAAAGTGCTCGACGTCATTAAGACCTCGGCGAGCCCGGTTGTCTTTCAAGCGTTCTTCTCCGTGGTGCATCCGTTGTCTCTCGACGAAGACCGTTTCGTGGTGCAGGTGGACTCACCCTTGGTCGTTGACTGGCTACGCCAAAAGTATGCCGCGACAATCGAAGCAACCCTACAGCAGTTATGCGGGCGTCCTATCCGCTTGGTGTTGCAATGCGATGCCTCGGCGACGACCGTGACACGCAATGAGGTCTTCCCTGATGACTGTGCCCTCCCCTCACCGCCTGACCCGCCCGTTGAGTTTTCTCTGGGTGTTCGGCGCGGGCGTTCGCTCCCTTCCAATTTGAACCCGTATTTCACTTTTGAAAATTTTATCGTCGGCAGTTCAAATCGCATGGCGCATGCTGCTGCCTTTGCAACCGCTCAGAACCCTGGTCGCGTTTATAATCCGCTCTTTATCTACGGCGGTGTGGGTCTCGGCAAGACCCACTTAATGCAGGCAATTGGTCATGCCGTGCTGAGTCGCGACGAACGTTGCGTCGTACATTATGTTTCGTGTGAACGCTTTATTAATCAGTTCATCGAGGCCATTCAGACAAGTACGCTGAGTAAGTTCCGGGATTTATTCCGGTCCAGTATTGATGTGCTTCTCATTGACGACATTCAGTTTCTTTCAAAAAAGGAAGGTCTGCAAGAGGAGTTTTATCACACATTTAATGACCTGCACAATCAAGGCAAGCAAATTGTCATGACCAGCGACAAGTCTCCCCAGGAGCTGGAGCATATCGAGAATCGCTTGGTCAATCGCTTTGAGTGGGGCATGGTTGTTGATATTCAGTCGCCTGACTTCGAAACGCGCGTTGCAATTATTCGCAAGAAACTGGAAACGTTTGGCAAGACGTTGGATGACGATGTCTGTTACTACCTTGCCAATCGGGTGCGTAATGATGTGCGCAAGATTGAAGGAGCGTTGATTCGCCTCTTGGGTTTTGCTTCTGTGCAGAACAAGCCGGTCACTTTGGAAATGGCAAAAGAGTGTTTGAAGGACTACGTCACAGCACAGGCTCCTATTACGTTGGAGTCAATCCAGAAAGCAGTGGCAGAATTTTTTGATGTGCGTGTCGGCGACCTGCGCTCGAATCGGCGACCAAAGATGATTGCTCATCCTCGCCAAGTGGCGATGTATCTGTGCCGTGACTTGACCGACAGTTCTCTCACTGATATCGCGCAATCATTTGGTGGAAAAGATCATACAACCGTCTTGTACGCGTGTCGCAAAATTGATGCGCTCAAGCGCACTGACGAACAGGTGGAGCAACAGATTGCAGCATTGCGAAAGCGTATTCTGGAAAGTACACAGGGGACTGTGTGAGCAACTTGACGTGCGTTGTGGATAACATTTTGATGAAACTTGTTACGCACGACGATTAAAATGAGAGCGGCGTTTATTCACATTTTGTGCACGTCATCACCCCTGCTCCCACCGTGCTTTTCACACTGTTCACAGAACTAGGAATATAATGGGTTTTGTTTTTATGCTATCATACTAACGATAACTTATTCGGCTTGGTGAGTAACGTTGCTTACGGCAGGGAGAAGAGTGTATGAAATTTCAATGTGCAACGGCAGCCTTGCGTGATGCTGTACAGCTTATTGCGCCCGTGTGTCCAGTCCGTACGACGTTGGCGGTCTTGTCGAACGTCCACGTCGTCGCCGAAAATGGAAACATTCAACTGACGGGGACGGACTTAGACGTGGCGGTGAAAACGAGTGTGGTGGCAGATGTGGCGAAGGGTGGAGCAACTACGATTCCGGTGCGTCTATTGCTCGACGTTTTGAGGCGTTTAAACGCTGAGACAATTCAGGTCAGTGTGGACGAGAATAACGTGGCAACGTTACGTGCGGGCGACAAAACGCAATGCAGTTTACGCGGTATGGCGGCTATGGATTTTCCGAAGTTTCCGCAATTTGAAGGCAGCGACAAAGTAGAGTTAGCGGCAAAGGACCTAAGTGAAATGCTGCGCAGCACAAGCTATGCCGTGTCGCGGGATGAAACGCGGTACGTGTTAAATGGTGTATGCTTTAGTTTTGGTGAACGCTTTGACGTTGTAGCCACGGACGGGCGGCGGCTGGCGAAGTATACAACTACTGCAATCAAGCGGGAAGAGCCCCGACAATTAATTGTGCCGACTAAATCTATCAATATGTTGCAACAAATGCTTGCTGCGGATGGCACAGTAACATTGCGCTACACAACCAATCAACTTGAGATCACGACTCCGCGGGCTACCATGGTAACGCGATTGATCGATGGACACTATCCTAACTATATGCAGGTAATACCAAAAACGTGTCAAGTGGCGGTCGAACTGTCGCGCAAGGCATTTTTGGATGCAATCGGTTTGGCCACTGTGGTAACAGAAAAGACGAAACAAGCCGTGGTCCGATTAGCCTTTGAGCGGAATAAGCTGACGGTCACTGCGCAGACAGCTGATATTGGGGAAGTGAACGAAGTCTTGGACGTAAAATACGCGGCAGAACCAATGGAAATAGCATTCAATCCTACGTTTCTCACCGACGTGTGTCAAAACGTGGAGGCGGACGAGCTAGTCATGGAGCTGACGAACGCGACGAGCCCGGCAGTGGTGCGAGCGGGAGAGCATTTTCTGTGTGTGATCATGCCGATGCGGGTGTAAACGCAGCAGAGGGTGGTAATGGGAGGAGGATCGTTTGTACGGGTGGGGGATGTTCTTGGTGAACTGCTTGAGCGGTTAAAACCCCCGGACGATGCGGCGTTGGATGCCATACTGGCTGTGTGGCCAGAAGCAGCAGGAGAGTTAGTTGCGCAACAGGCTCGGCCGGAACGCTATGAGAGAGGAGTCCTCTACGCGAACGTGAGCAACCACCTGTGGCTGCAAGAGCTACGCCGCGGTATCGGCCAGCAAATTGAACAGAAGCTGCGTACGATGGTAAAAGTGCCAATTCGTGCGATCCGCTGGCAGAGTGCAGCAAAAGCATGACGGGTGTCGCGGCCGCGCTTAGGCCTCCGTCGTGTGATCGTGGGTAACGAGGCGGGACCAAAGATTTTCATAAAGGCGTGTCGCGAGCTGTAGCAAGGTAGGGCCGTGCTGGGCGAAATCATCGGCAATACCTTGTAAGTGAGGCTTGTCTGCGGTCCATTCCTGAAGAAGTGGGTGAGTCATTTCAATATGAAATTGCAGAGCGAGTGCTGAGCCGATGCGATAGGCTTGGTGGGGGCAGGCTTGTGATGTCGCGAGGAGAACGGCACCTGCCGGGAGAGTGGCCATGTCTTCATGCCATTGCAGGACGGTGAAGCTCGGAGGGAAACCGGAAAACGCGGGCTCATGCGTGGCATCGGGAGTGAGAGTGACGGAGAACCACCCGACTTCTGGTTGAGGCGACTTAATCACAGGCACACCGCAGGCGAGCGCGATCAATTGGGCGCCGAGGCAAATGCCAAGGACAGGAATATGCGCAGCCATAGCACGTGCAATGAAATCTGGCTCGTCGCGCAAAAAGGGGAAGGCGGCGGTCTCGTAAACATTCATAGTGCCACCCATGACTACAATCAGATCAAACGCGCGTGGATCAGGTGGGAGAGGGTGGCCGGCGTACAAGGCGATATAGGAAATTTCGGCACCATGGGCGGTAAGGAAATCTGCCAGCGAGCCAGGTTTTTCCGTTTCCGTGTGCAAGAGCACAGCAACACGAGGTGCCATAGCATTGATGTGCGCCTCACCGCCCTGCGCTAAACAAATTATACCAAAATATACGTTGCGGGCAAAAAAGGACGGCCGGAGGCGGAGATAGAACAGCATGAAGCAGCTCATGTGAACGAGCGGAGGCGTAAGGCCGACAACATGACCAGGACGGCGCGTAACCGGGCTAGGACAGGCAGCATGTAAGCGGGGTAAACGGGATGCAGAGGAGAGGAGTTTGCGCAGAAACAGCCTGCGCCAGCGGATGTTCAACCGCTCCAGTATCAGCAGGCGTTGGGTCGGTTGCGGCAGGCGGACGAAGTTTTCTCGCGCGTGAGTGGGGGGAGCCGTGCGGCGGAACACCGGTGAAGAAGAAAGTCAGGGCGAGGTTGCGGATGAGGCCTTGCAGTGCAGTGGTCGCCGGACGGCACTAAAAAGGATCAAAGGTAGGTGAATCGCATTGACATACGATGAGTGGTTTGCTACACTTTGTGGAGTCATTGATGAGCTAGCAACGGCGAGCAGAGAATATTATGTGGTTTCATCCATTGATAGTGATGAGTTTGTTTGGTGGCCTCTTCGGCGCGGGGCTGGCGTACGCATCGAGAAAATTTGCGGTCAAAACGGATCCACGCGTGGCCGCGGTACTGGAGGCTTTGCCGGGTGTGAATTGCGGTGCGTGCGGTTATCCGGGGTGTGCAGGGTATGCGGAAGCAGTGGTCAGTGGGAAGGCTGCACCATCGCTGTGTGCGCCGGGGGGTGCGGAAGTTACGGAAGCGGTCTGCGCGATTCTCGGTGTCACGTATGAGGCCACAGAACCGAGAGTAGCGTACGTGATGTGCCAGGGAGCACCGCACGCGCAACAAGAAGCCCAGTACGATGGCGTTGCGTCGTGCGCACTAGCGGCATTGGTGAGCGAGGGGCCGAGTGCGTGCAAGTATGCGTGTGTGATGATGGGAGATTGTTACCACGCATGTCCCTTTGGCGCGATTTCGTGGCAGACAGGGTCGGTGCCAGTTATAGATGAAGCGAAGTGTACCGCCTGCCGTAAGTGTATCGCGATTTGCCCGAAAGAGGTAATTGCGTTGCGTTACCGTAGCAAGCGTGTGCTAATTTTGTGTCACTCCCAGGATAAAGGGGCCGTGGCGCGCAAAAAGTGTGCGGTAGCATGCATTGCCTGCACGAAGTGCGTGCAAACGTGTCCGGTACACGCTATCCGTATGGACGGCAATCTGGCGGTTTTGGATACGGGTGTCTGTACACAATGCGGGGCGTGCGTGAAGGTTTGTCCGACGGGAGCAATTCGTGATCTTCGGCCCACCACGAACGAAGAAAATCTCGCGAGGGCCGGTGCGGGGATAGGCGTTGCTGCGGAGTAAAAAAGCCGGAGCAGCATTATCTGCTCCGGAGATTGGTGCCGAAGACTGGAGTTGAACCAGCACGAGGTTGCCCTCACTGCGACCTGAACGCAGCGCGTCTGCCAATTCCGCCACTTCGGCAAGGCGTTTAGTTTCATTCTATTCAAAGATCGGCGCGCTGTCAAGGTGGGACATGGGCGTTAGGTTGGCGAGTTTACTCATCTGTCAAGAATGATGTTCCCAGGCAGTCGGCAAGAGCTAAAAACGGTGAAGAGCGTCTGCCGGCGCGATGCGCAAGCAGGAGCACGCGTGTGAAACAAAAAGGCAGAGTTACCAGAAGCGATTGTCGGGGTTGAAACGAGAACTGGGGAGGGATTGGGCGGAACAAACAAGGAAGACGGCAGAATTCTTTTGAACCTTCTGTTAAGGTGGTGCAAACGCTGCGTGGCGGCAGAGCAAAGAGTGGGCTTCCGCTTGAGCTGGTGGTGGTGGATATGGTATCATACGCGCAAGCGTTGGCAAGTGTGGGAGCACATATGACCCTGGTACGCATAGTGGCAGGAACGGCTTTTCTAGTGGTAGCTGCTGCGTTGGCTCAGGCAGCGCAGGAAGAGCGACTTGACGCAGAGGCCTTGTACGCGCGTGGGTTGAATGCGTTAACGGCGGGAGATTTCGAAGTTGCGGCGCAGTCGTTTCAAGAATTTGCCACGCGCTACGCAAATGAACCGGCAATGACAGCTGTGATGCCGCGGGTATACTACGCGTTGGGCTGCGCGTGGTACAACCTGCGAAAGATGGAGAAAGCAGTAGAGGCATTTGAGGAACATTTGCGGCGGGCACCGACGTCGCCACAGCGGGCGGAGGTGGTATTTCGAATGGCGTCGGCGCAGCAGGCCCTGGGGGATTACGGCCGTGCAGTAAAGTTGTACAACGAATTGCTACGAGGGTTTCCAGAGTTCGAGCAGGGACCCGATGCGCGCTTTCAGATGGCGGTGTGCTACATGGCAATGGAGGACTACACGAACGCGATTCCGGCGTTACTATGGGTGCGCAGCCATCCGCGCGCGCGGGAGTTGGCCGGCGCCGCAGAGGCACTCTTGATTCGTTGTTATTTGCAAAGAGGGATGTATCAGGTGGCTTTGTCGAACCTTGTCCGCGTAGTGCGTGGGCGGCTGGCGGAGGATCACGTGGTACTCCTGGGTCTCGCTGCGCTACAGTTGGGTGATTACTTGTATGAAGACTACAACTATGAGGGGGCACTGGATGCCTACCGATGCGTCATGCGGCGGGGCGAGATGGAGCGGCGACAGCGGGTGCGGGTTGCGCGGTTACAAAGGTTGCGTAGTGCAGTGGAGAAGCAGTCGAACCAGACCTGGGAAAGGGTTTCGATGCGAGAACGGCTGGCTGGGCTAGAGGCGCAATGTCAGGCAGAACTTGAACAGCTGGCGGGAATGCCAGAGTTTGATACGGCGTGGTTAATGCGGTTAGCGCGCTGCTTTTACGACGTGGGACGGTTGTGGGAGGCATGTATCGCATTTCGGGCCGTGGTGGAGGAGTATCCGCAGAGTGGCATGGTCACGACAGCGCATGCGCGACTAGTTTTGTGTCTCGCACAGATGCGTCTTTTTCCCACGGCGCGTGCGGAGGCGGAGGCATTTCTAATGCGCTATCCGCGGGCTGCCGAGGCGCCTCAGATTGCGTTCGTGAAGGCAGAATCGTACCTGAATGAGGAAAATTTTGCTGCAGCGGAGGCAGAATTAGTGAAGCTGTTGGAAGAGTATCCTGAGCATCCATCGCGGGATCGGGCGGAGTTTTATTTGCATCTTGCGCAAGCACTGCAGGAGAAATTTACGGAGGCGCGAGCTGGGTTGGAACGCTGGCGGCAAACCGCTGCGTATGCAAAAAGCAGTGCGGCAGTTGACGTAGCGTATTGGTATGCGATGGTGCTATACTTCAGCGGGGATTATACAAACGCGCTAGCACAGCTCACGGCGTTTTTGCAGCAGCACCCGGAGAGCATTTACGCACCGGACGTGCTGTATCGAATTGGTGCGGCACATTATCTGTTAGAGCGTTATCGGGATGCGGCGATTACACTCGTGCAGTTTACGCAACGGTATCCGGATCACCCGCTAATTTGGGAGGCGCGGATGTTGCGGGGGGACGCATTGGCGGCGCTCGGGCAGCTAGACATTGCGATTCGGGCGTATCAAGAGTTAAGACCGGAGAGCGGACCGTACTATCATTACGGGGTGGCACAAATTGGGAAGTGTTACAAGTCGCTGCAGAACTATACGAACATGGTGGTGCTGTATCAAGAGTACGTGGCTACCGTGCCGAATTCGCCCCAGGTAGTGGAGGGAATGTACTGGTTGGGCTGGGCGTACCGGCAGCTTGGGAATCTTCATGCGGCGCGGGAGGCTTACTGGGACGCGCTTGCGCGGTATGGCAACCAGCGTGCCTGGTGGGGGTTTGAGGAAATTTTGAAGGATTTGCAACGCATGTACCCAGGAAGCAACGGGGTGGAAGAGTTAGCGCAACGTTTACGCGAAGAGGTCAGCGTACAGCGTGCCCGCGGGCGATTAACGTTGGCCTCGCGTTTGGCGATGGCGGAGTACTACATGTTGCAGCGCAACGGACGAACAAATGAGGCGGAAGAGCTGGCACGGACCTTTGGAGCGCGGTATCCGACCAATGTGTTGGGGGCGGACGGCTTGTTGTTCGTGGCGCGGCAGGCGTGGCAGCAAGGGCGTACGGCGGATGCAGTGCCATTGTTCATGCAGATCAGTCGGGAGTTTGCCGCGAGCCCGTTGCGTGCGGAGGCGGAACTGCGCCTGGCACAGGTGGCGCGGCAACGCGGCGCGCTGGAGGAGGCGGCGCGTCATCTTGCCGCGGCGGAGGCGGCGGTCCAAGACGTGCCTACTGCGTTGGAGATTACGATAGAACGTGCCGAGCATTTGTTGGGTGTGGGCGAGGCGCGTGCGGCCATTGCAAAATTTGAGGAGGTGCTCGCGAATCGCGCGGCGCGTGGGCCCCTCTGGCCACGGGCTCTTTTCGGCATTGCCTCGGCGTATGAAGAGCTGACGGACTACGTCAAGGCTATTCCGTACTACCAGCGCATCTACGTCATGTACGCGGGTTACCCCGAGCTTACGGCCAAAGCGTACTATTACAGCGGTCGTTGCTTTGAACGCCTAAATAAGATCCAGGAGGCGATCAACTCGTACCGCGAGCTGTTGAACGACCCACGACTCGAACAGTACGAAGAAGCGCGATATGCACGGGAGCGGTTGAAACACCTTACGGGCAGCAATGTTCTGCAAACAGGGGAGGGGTCGTCATGAAGGCTCACTTGCGTTTGGTGCTACTGTGGGCTGTGAGCGCGCTTGCAGCGGCAGCGCAGCTGCTGCCGATGGCGATACGTCTGCATTTGAAGGACGGGCGCAAGCTGGACTGTGTGTTAGTGCAGCGCACAGCGGAGGGAATTCTCGTGGAAAGGCGTGTCGGCACAACCCGTGCGCGCGAACCACACCGGCTTGAGCAGATTGACGCAATCCAATTTCCGCTGCCATCGATTCTGACAAGTATAAACGTGCGCGCCCTGCGCGATAAACAAGCACTAGAGGAGGCGGTGCAGGCAGTGGAACAGCAATACACTGCATGGCAGGCGTTTGCGGATATTAGAGGAAATCACTTACCTGGATTACTGCGGCTTTATGGGGCTTTACTGGAGCGGCAAAAGGCATATGGCACGGCCGCCCGCATGTATGAACAGCTGCAGAGAATCGCCGTAGATGAACCGACGCGCCTCCATGCAACGAAGCGTCTGGCAGTATGCACGTTTTGGACGAGCACGAACGGCGCGGCGCTGGTGGCGCTCACGAACTTTGTCGCGACAGCAGAGGATGATGCGGAACGAGCAGAGTTTTTGTTTTATGCAGGCGTGTCGTATGCGCAGCGAGGTGAGCATGTCGCGGCGCTGTTCACCTTGCTGAAAAATCCCGTATTTTACAGCATGCACGGCGCGTGGGAGCCGCGCAGTTTGACCGCGGCGCTTGCTTCGTTTGCGGCACTTGAGCGGCGCGAGGAGTTCATCACGACGTGCGCGACTCTTACGCAGCGATTTGAACGAACGGTGTGGGCAGCGATCGCGCAAGATCGGCTTCATGCGCTGACGTGCGGAACAAATCTCACAGCGTTAGCGTCTATAACCAACTACCTTGCAGAGGAACCATGAGCTCATTGTGTTCGCTTGTGCGTGTGACAGTGCTGAGTGTACTGATTAGCATCGCGGTCGGCATGTTCGGCGCGCCGGAAGTTCACGCGGCAGCTACCAATGCAGTAGCGCGGGCGAAGGACAAGTCCCTCTTAGATTATTACAAAGCAGGTGGAGTTCTCATGCATCCGCTCACTGTAGCATTGTGCGGTGTGTTGGCGCTCGTGATTTACCATGCGCGCTTGCTGCGCGCGGGCAAGCTTGTCCCGGCCAAAGACGCAGAAGCACTACGCGCCATGCTCTACAATCGCGATTTGAACGCCGCTTATGCCTACTGCGAGCAACACCCGAATTTTTTCACGACCGCAGTCTTGGCTGGTGTGAGTAAACTGAATCCTACAGCATCCGACCTGGGAAAGGGAGCCGCCGAAGCGGCAATGATCGATGCGGTGGATCAGCAGGAAACGCGAATGAGCTTCTGGTTGAATTTGATTTCAGTGATTGCAGCCCTCAGTCCGATGCTGGGGTTGCTTGGTACCGTACAGGGCATGATTGGTGCGTTTGACAAGATTAGCGAAGGGAGCATGGGCAAACCAGAGCTTCTCGCAGGAGATATTGGGGTTGCGCTGATCACAACCTTTTATGGCTTGTGTGTGGGCATTCCAGCCATGTTGTCCTTTTTTATCTTTCGTGGGCGGATGAATGCGTTGCTGGGCACAATTAGCGCTGCGTTGACCGAGCTATTGGATTTGTTTACCGGGGAAGGGCTGGCACGGCGGCGTTACGAAAGCCGCTTTGCCGCGGCAGCAGCTGCCACGGCGGGAATACCCGCGCCAGGGTATGCGCCACAGCCAACGCCTTCAACCGCGTACGCAGCACAACCGGCACCTGCACAGAGCTATCCTTCATATTATGTCCCGCCCGCGCCCCACCCTGCCCCACAAGCACCACCGCAGACACCGCCGCCCGGGTATCACACGCCGCCCGGAGGCGCACCACAGTCACAATAACTCCGTTGAAGCAGCAGCAACCATCGTGCTCGCGGAAGTCTTACGTCATGACCTCGGAAGGGAAAGAACAGGATTGCGCTCCTCCCGAGCACAATCTACCCACAAGACAGCAGTTGTGAGTGTCTGCCGTGCAGGAGGTGAAGGGTGTTTGAACGCCGCCCAGTTTAGCAGGCAGGACGTATTGAGCATAGGGTGACGTGCATAACACAGGTTCTGAGGACAATCCATGGCGCGCGTAAACATTGAACTTCCAGCGATGTTTCCGTTTAACACGGAATTGACGATTCGGATCACAGATATCAACTACGGACAACATTTGGGCAATGATGCCCTTTTAGGGTTGCTGCATGAGGCGCGCGTGCGCTTTTTGGGGGCGCACGGTTTGTCAGAAAAGGACGTAGGCGGCTGTGGGTTGATCATGGCGGACGCGGCGATCGTTTTTAAGTCACAAGGAAGGTATGGGCAACGCCTTCGCGTCAGCATAGCCGTCGTTGACCCCGGCCCAGTGGGATGCGATTTGGTCTATTTAGTCAGTGACGCCAACACGGGGATAGAGGTGGCCCGAGCAAAGACGGGGATGGTCTTCTTCGACTACAACCGCAACAAAGTTGCGCGCATGCCCGAGAGGTTCAGAGCTCTTTGCCCGGGTCACTGAGCTGGTTACCATTCTTCAAATGACTCGCTCGGGCTCGTGGGTATTGTGGGAGCAGGGCGATTGGTTGGCGCGGGGTGGAATATGGCCCAGCACGCGCGGGTCATGGGGTAGGGCTCTTCAGGTGCGATCAGTTTGCAAGGGTAGAACAAGTAGCCTGGAAATTCGTACACAAGAGCCGATGCAGCGGCAGCATCTTCTGTAACCTTACCACGGTTTTCCTCATGCATACGCGCGCGGTGAGCTGCACCAAGCTTCAGCAACTCATCCGAGGCAGCAGCTAGCCCCTGCACCGGTAAGACCAGTGTGTCACCAATCGCCGCGAAGGGTAACGCCGCGCCCGCTCCTACACGCTGTGCCGTCTGACATGCGCTTAGAAAAACGGTGGTTAGAAGGCCGAGCACTACATGCACACGCGGGGGCATCATTGTAATGATATCAAAATGCCGCTGGTGCGTGTACCGCGCTTCAGTTATGCAAGGGAGAAGACCCACGCCTGCCACGGCCAGCAATGCGAGATGCCCCCTAGCCACAAGGGGGAATGAAACGGTTGAGTGAAGCAACGCGGTCAGAAGTACCGCAAAAACATCGTCCACACTTTGCCTAGCAGCGAGGCAACGGGCGGGGCAATGGAAAGACTTCGCCGACCAGCATCGTCGTGCCGCGCGAGCCTGATTTTTGGAAATCAGAGATGGCAGCTAGACCAGGAGGGCACGTCCAAATGCATTGACCATGCTCGGCTTGTTCGCGCTTCACCCGGTGATTTGGCGCGTACTTTCACGTTGCCACAACGACGACCTCAGGCGGGGTGGCACGTTTTGCATAACCTGATTGGTAGGCATACCGCTTTGGTTGATCTGTTGTCGCCGTATGAGTGAAGCTACCTGCAAGCCAAGGAGCCGTTTTTGCCCGCGCGCCAGGCAAGGACGGCGGTGAGAATAAGGCCAATCGCGTTGGGCTCAGGCACGAAGCCATACAGTGTAACCACACTATAGCCGGGCACAGTGAGCGACATTCGGCCGTTGCTTGGCACCAGATCGGGCTGTTGCGCAAAATTTTCGTCATTTTTTGTGCGATATACTTGGTACGCACCGATTGCTGGATAAGGTGGCAGGACCACCGTCACGCTCTGTGCAGTTGCGCGCATATTCACCAAGACGATAGTCAGAGTCAGGTCTTCGTCGTGAACATAGGCACTGGCGTTCAGGCTCGCATAAGTGTTGTACTCACTATCGGCGCCGATGGAGGTAAGCCCGTTTTCGAACACAGCCCGCACGCGGCGTGCGCCAGGCCGAACGTAGCGTGAAAAGTGCTTGTATGCACAATATTTCTTACTGGCGTGTGGGTTGGCGAGATTATTTTTTCCAAGTAGAATGTAGTCGTTTTCCGCGCTGCTGCTGTCGCTCATTTGCCAGTATAAGTACGCGCTTACATTTGCATGCACCAGCGCGTTGTGCATCCGTTGTGCTAAAACGAGCGCACCGTTGCCAGGAGTGCCACCGCTGCCAGCGAGCCATGTTGCTTCTTCGCCGCAACTCTCTGAAAACCAAGTTGGCTTGTTGTCAAACATCACGCCTGGCGCGTACAACCACCAGGCCCAATTGCCCGGTACGTTATCGCGGCCACGCCAGTAAGCTGCCAAATTCCTCACCGCATCCGGAGTCGAGTCCATGTACCCGTTTGAGCCGTAGATGTCCAACCGATCTATTAGTTCTGGATCGCTGTGCTGCTTGACGGCCAGTATGTAGTTCATTTGTTGATGCAGTTCCCAAGGTGACGCAGGCGTGTCTTTTACGCCTGCGCAGTGCGGCCCTTTAATCTTGACGTTGACACCGTAGCGGGCGAAAGCGTCCTTAACCGCCTTCAAGGCAGACGCGTATTGCCACCACTGCTCACGCGGCCCGGGAGACCCTGGTGTGCCCGGACCTTGCTCATACGTGCAGCTGTCGAATGGGTTCTCGAAGCTTACCTCGTTTTGTAGACTAACCGCATAAAAAGAGACAGTATAGCGTTGTTCGAACCCCTTGATCCATGCGGCCAGGTAGCGCCCAAATTGCGTTAGATTCGTGCTGTCCTGCAGCAGGCGCCCGCCGATGCTATCTCCCCACGTGTCGTGCGCTAACCATGGCGTTGGCTTGAGCACATTTGGATTGCTGACATGGTACTGAGACATGCCTGTCGGGCCTTTCATCCAGTGCGGGGGTGACCACACGGAGCCGACAATTTTGACCCGGTTAGGTTCGAGGGCGTTTGCCCGCAACCATCTCGCAAAGTCGCCGAAAACACGTACATCACCCCGATTGAAGTCGAACAGAGAAATGTTAGCCTGTAAATTGTCGGAGAGTACCACAGGTGTGGCGTAATTACCACTTGGATGAACGAGGGCACTCTTACTCAAAGCAACCCGCAAAATGTTACATCCTAAATTTCGATACGCCTGACGCCACACTGTTTGATAGTAGGGCGTATTTACCGTGTCCCACCAGGCTAAACAGGTACCCCACCCCTCGATCATCTGATAGCGCACATTTGTGTCGATGCTGAGTGTGGCTCCAAGTGAGGCCCATACGGCAAGTGAGCACACTATCACGCCGTAGCACTTTACTCGCGTCATGATCGTTTTACCCATGGTATACCTCTGGTGAGATGGTTATGCGGAAGACGCACGGAGAATCGTAACGAATTGGTCAATTCAGCACATCGACGCGCGAGTGGTTTCCCCTGATCTTTACCATCTATAACCACGCCGCAATTGCTCGTCAGGCAATAGGTTCCAGAACACTCACTTCTCTTGTGCGGTGGATAGAAGTTTTTCAACGCCTTGGAGGATCTGGCTCGAGATGGCGTAGTGCAGAGATCCAACGTAGGATTGTCGTCGGCAAATGGGTTATCTCTGCTTTCGCCACCTGTAGGGATGCACCCGGTGCTCTTGTGCACACCTTTTTTTGGCGGGCCTACCTTCTGCGTTGTGAACCGGTGTATCTTCATAGGCTCGTTACTCCAGCTTTCTTTTGAGCATGCGCCTTTCGTGGTGTGGGGGACGATAACTGGCGCCACCGCGCGTCCGTTAGATGCGCTGAGACCTTACACACCTGCAAAGGTAGGCTTTTCATATGACAGCCAACACTGCGATAGCGTGAGACCAGCGTACGAGGCGGCTGAGCACAAGTTTCAGAGGGTGACATAACGTAGCAGATAAAGTATCTGCCATAATGGACAGCAGTTTTGCCGCGCAAGGGCTGAAGTAGCACGACGAAACGTAACTCATTCAGGTCCAAGTGCCAGAGTTAATATAACGTCGTTTACAAGACGATATTGAAGTGATGTCAAGCACCGCAGGTCGGCGCCAAGAATCCGTCTCATCCTTCCTCGACAAAACCCTACAACAATGGCGAGCATCGGTGAGGCCTTTACGAGGAGAGCACGCTCAGGCACCGTCAAGAACGCCGCACGGATAGTGAGCAAAAGCCGATGGGCAACGCCGTCTTGGAGGAACTTCACAAACTGCTTAAGCACGCGTTGCTTCATCAAGCGTCCCCTTGCAGGATGTTCATGCAGTTCGAATAGGCGCGTGATCCGCACCGCGACAGTGTGAACACAAGCGACGACAACACGTCTCCAGCAGGCGGCTGCGGCCCAGGGCTGCTTCGCGATTGCCACGCGATTAACAGTGGCATGGAGAAACCTCCGTGGCATCGAAGGTGAACTGCTGCAAAAATTCTGATAGGATACGGATCTCACGCGGGCAAAGGGTTAATCTCCGCACCTCTGGTGGTTGGATTCGTTAGCCTACGTGCCGTGTTAACCGCAGGCACTGTGAACATTACGAAATAAGCCATTCACGCAGCGCGATTGGAATTAGAAGCGCGAAGATGCTCCCGGGCTCGGGAATGAAATCGACTACAACGTGATGAATACGATTGGTGCCGCTGCGGCTCGTAATTCGAAAACTATGGTTTCCCGGACTATGAAGCACGGTCCCGATGACAACATTCGTGACGTTGGCTAACCCGACGGGAGGCACGCTGAAAGTGCCATAGGAGTTACCATCAATGAAAAATTCAAATGAGCTGGGTGTCGCTGCCCCTGCCCGCACGGTGTAGCGGTATGGTCCCGGTAATGATACGCGGGTCACGTAACCGGCCCAGTGCAGTTTTGGGATGTCCCAGCTCCCGCTTCCAGGCTGCTGCCAGCCAATGTAATAACACGAGAACCGTCTGCCGTCGTTGGTAGCTGGCAACAATATGCCGTATTCCGTCGCTGCTGCAGGAGCTGCGTTCAGATCGTCAATCGCCTGCAACTTGGGTGTGTTCGTCACCCCCACGTAGTGTGTAAAGCCCCACTGATAATCTCCAACCAACGAAAAGTACACAAACAGCCCGCCGCCAAATCTACTCCATGCATCATGGTGTTCCACAACCTTGGCGCGCATGCGGGGATCATTCACCGCGGCGGCCTTAACCGCCTCGCTGTGGCCGGTCTTATCAAGGCCCGGGCCACCTTCGTAGCAAATGCGCTGCAAGCCGAAGCTCAACACGTAGCGGGCATCGTTGATCAGAATATTCGTCATATTTGCCACGTTGAAGCGCTCACTGTTCCAAATATTGTCCAGCGTCAATGTGTCACTCTCATTATCCGGGCTGTAATAGTTTGCGCCGCCAGCGCCGTAGAAATAATAATTGGCCGGGCGCGGTACGGCTACACGCTCGGGGTTGTTGTAATGACCCTCCAAGATCCCTAACGCCTCTGAAAGCGTCGCCTGGCCGTTGTCTGCCTGGGTCATCAACACCGGCCGGATGCGCGTCATCATCGCTGCGTCGCCAAACACATGCCGGAAAATCTGGCTGATTTCGACACCGCGTTTGGCGATCCGGCGCCAGGCCCAGTACCAATCGCCCCCACCACCGTCATACCTAAGGGGGGAGTTAGCCTGTGCCGCTTCCTGCGTCGCCATGGCATAATTGTCAAAGGTCTGGGAGAACATCGTGTTCCATAATTCGTTTGCGTACTCAACATACACCTTCAAGTTGGTCGCCAGCCCCGGATAGCCGTTCGCCCCATCCCGAATCACCAGCGCAAAGTTCGTGACATAATTATCGTCCGCGCGCCCGGGAATGCACACCCACATGTCTTTCTGCGCTTCGTTACACAGCTGAACGGCTAGTTCTAGCGCTGTACCACGTCCCTGCCAGCCATAACCGGGTTTGTTCATCCCCGCTGAATGCTGATGTGGCAGAAGCCGATCACTCCAGCGCTGATCCTTGTTCCAGTTAGTCGCCAGCCAGTCCATAAATCGTAGAACTTGGTAGCGGTGCAGGTGTGCCAGAAACTCCCGCGTAAAGGTATTTGTCCCTGCATGATACCCCGGCCGCCACAAGCGCACGTTGCGTACCCCGTTCGATGTGTTAGAAAAACGCAGCATCAGCTGCGAGTCTGCCGTGACGTTAATGAACGCACGGGTCGTGTCACTGGTAGCATCGTACGTCTTATTTGACAGAGTTGCGCCACCCCACGGAAACGTCACATCGCCTTTGCCGTTGAATTCCAGTTTGTACGTGCCCGCCATGTTGGTTGCGCCATGCCAGCAGACTACTTGCGCATCTTGGGTCGGCCAACCGTTGGCATCCTTGCCTGCGGTTCCGCCACTAATCTTTTCCCAGTCGCGCGCGGTGCGGAAGGCGTCGGCAAACACCTTGCTATTGTCCCAATCCAACGGCGTTGGCATGTTCATGCCGATCAGATTCGGTGCGCTGAGGGCGAGAGCGTGGAGGAGAAAACAGGCGAGGAAGACGGTCACGAAGTTTCTCAACGCGAGACTCCGTAAGGTTAAGCGGCAGCAAGTGCACGCAAAATTCTTCGATGTATCCATGCTAGCATGTCACGCCATTCCGGTCAAGGGGATAAACAGACATAGTTATGGCAAAAATGGACATACGGTGCCCGCGTGCTTTTCTGTGAGAACACCCAGTCATCCCATAGCAAGTGCTGCCTGCGTCGAAAGTCCATTGCCAGCGGCAGCATGTTGCACCGCAGGGCGTGGCCAGGGAGCGCGCACCACTAAGACCGTACGACATGAGGTGCATCGCAGTCTCCTGCTGTCAGGACGAAGGTGTTGGTTGCATCTTCGCAGACTTGTATAAACAGATCGAGCATGCAAAACACGCGTGCCCTTGTGGCTGGCAGAAAACATTCTCAGATACGCGCAACGCATGAATATCGTTGTAGAGGGAAACCACGAAGCGTTTGTACAGTCACTGAATCAGCGCCGGGGTGTCAAAGGAAGGCCTCTTCAAGCGCTGCGCGAGAGTCAACACGCGGGGAACGGCTTTTGGTACGGTGATCTCGCAAACGCCACGGATGCGGCCGCAAGAGAAAAAGCTTTTTACAACGCAGTGCGTGTTCGACCTCGTCGCTGCCTCAGCACTTTCACAGGTGCGCGCGACAAGCGACATACCGATTACGAGCTCGCCGTCTGCAAATTGTCTATACCAATGCGAGCACCGAGGCGTGCTGTTTTTGCCTGCTTTTGGCGCCCTGGAGGTAGTCATGACCCAGACCAAGTGCTTGACGTGGAGAGAAAGTCCGCACGCTCCTCTTGTTCTTGAGGCGGAGCCGCTAGAGGGGCTAGGCAACGCTACACAATGACCGGGCGACAAGATGATGAAAGAGCTAAGTTGCTGCGACCGATCGCATTGATCGCGTTGTCGATGTGCTGAGCGTGTAAGAGATCATCTGCTGTGTGGCAATGCTCGTCACTAAGAGGGCGACACTACCTGCACCGGTCCCGCCGTTGCAATGCAAGCCAGTCGACGCTTCTTGCGTCGCGGGGGGCTGCTCACACCACAAAGCACAGAGGGCAGTGGATTTTCGCACGACAGAGTACCTCCCTAGAAGGAAGTAGAGACGCTGCGATACAAACCGGTGCTGGGATAACCTGAGATTGCTCACACCGGAATACAGAGCGAGCCTCCACGCCTAGACGCCCAGGAGGATCGTGCGCAACGAGCAACGGAAGCACACCGGCGCTTCTTGTACTAATGGTGCCAAAATGCTGCTGCGGTGGGAAACACCACGGTGGTCAACCAAAGAATGAACGCGACTACAGCCACCGCCAGGCAAGCGAGGAGCCATGCGCGGACAAGGCGCGGTGGAATAGGTTGCTCACGCAACCAGAACCAGGAGAGTGCAACCCAGGCTGTCCCCAAGAGCAGCGCGACGGGTAGGCCCAGAGGATGATATGCGTAGGCGCGTTGCCATGAGCCGTGCGCGAGTGAGGCGAGGGAGCGCGTAAGGCCACACGTTGCGCAGGGCAAGCCCGTCACACGCCGGAAGAGGCACGGGCTCCAGCGCGGATCGTCAGGGAACGGGCAGAGCCGCAGGATTAGGGCTGCAGCCAGGCCTCCGACGAGTACGCACGCGCCGTGCAGACGCTTTGGCACATCATTCCCTCCAGCGGAAACACAGAGCGGCCAGCAAAAGCAGCGTGAAGAATCCTACTGCCTCTGGCACGACGAGGACGTAGTTCGTCCGCGTCAGGCTGTCCATGCTCCACCCATTTTCGGCGGTAAAGTTGCTCACGACGAGCGTCACATTGAACAGGCCAATGGTGCTGTAGCTGTAGAGCGGATGACGCACGCTACTAACGGCACCATCGCCAAACTCCCACCTGAAAGCGTTAGCGTTACCGTACGTCAAATTAGTGAAAACGACAGCTTGGTTGAGCAACGCTGTCAAGGGTGAGGCAGAGAAATCAGCAATGAGGGTGTTCCACTGTCCATCAATCCACGCCATGCGATCGTGGGCCCAGCGTTTCATCCAAGTAACTTCCTGCGCGTAAGAGGTGGCTGCGTAGTAATAATTAGGCCACACATAGGTACCGAGGATGGGCCAGCGCTGGAAGTGCCGGCGCTGTGGCTCGTCGAGGACAGCAGCAAGAGTGTCGATGCGGGCAGCGAAATTCGTGCGGTGCAAAATATCTTTACGGAGGGCTTGCCATCGCTGGCGACACAGGGCCATGAAGTTTGTATCAGCGCGGAAGCGCGCCCACCAGAACGGAATCGCATAGTAATCACCGGTGGTGTACCAGCCGGACGTATTCCAACCGTCGTAATAGTTGGCATTCCCGAGGGAGATATTGTAGTCCCAAGGCGGCCCGCTAACCAACTTGCCATTGCGATCCTTGTAGAAGTACGAGCTTAAACGCAGACCGTCAATATTTTTCCATGCCTGAACGAGTACGTAGGTATCGACGAAGGACGAAACGTCAATAAAACGCGCGTAGCCACTGACGGGGTGGGTATAAGTGGGACTCCGGAGACACGCTTCAAAATTCGTCAGATAGCTGCGAATCCAGGCTTGCTGCGCCGACGTGACGCGTTCGCCACGGGGGTAGACATGAATGAAGCGCGTACCCTCGTCGGTATAAAATACGACGTCGCCACTGTCCGTTTTATCAATTTTCACGATGTAGCCACCACTGACAGTAGGCGGCGTGTTGTCAACGGGAGCCAATTTGGTGATGTTAACGCGACCGGGCGCACGTTTGATTTTTTCCATCAGCACATACACACCCTCATAGGAGCCATTGAGGACGAGCTCGCAGTACATTGTGCGTGAGGCGTACCATCCCATACGCCGAAAAGCGTCGTAGGCAAGAACGTTGCGCATGAGAGTTTTATCATTGTACGGTGCGTACAGCACCCAATCACTTTCCGCGGGGAAATTGAACAAGGTGGCGTCACGATCTTCGCCGTCGTCGTCGCGGGTTTCAAAGCCGTATTGTTTCTGGGGCTCATTCAAAGAGGTCTGTCCGCGCAGCTCGATGCCAATGCGACCTTCAAAATGGGAGAAGGGATCAGTGACATAGTTGCGGCCGATGCCATTAGAAATAATCCCGAGGAAGGCGTCAATTTTTGGTTCATCAGGAATGCTCTGGCCACGTGTATCAATCACAAGAATGGGTAGGGGTGAAGAGGTAAGGATGCTCGGCATGAGGCGGTAGTATTCATGGCGGGCGACGGGACTGGGGAGCAGGCCTGGCGCGAACGTGCGTGCGCACAGGCGTGTGGTGCTGCTGAGCATCAGGGGAGCAGTGTACATAGTGGCGTTGGTTTGCGGGATCGTGCCGTCGAGGGTGTAATGGATCTGTGCTTGGGCGTTTTGCACGTGCAACGTGAGGACGAGGCTACCGAGGAACAACCCACCAGGTCGTGAGGGACGCGGTGTTTCCGCTATACCAGCGTACGCGGGTGGTTGATTAGTTGTCCCGGGTGTGGCGCTGGCGAAGTAAACACGGCTCGTGACACCGTCAGGCAAGCAGCCATAGGAAACATCGGGTGGCAAAGAGCCCCAAGTTAGGCGATCCACTTCGCGCCCGAACGGATCGGTGAGAATAAGCGCTTCTCCACTTGCTGCCAGGCGGAAATTCGTGTGCAGTTCCCCCGCGGTGCGATTTTTTCCAGATGCCCACACCAGCAAGTGTGCGCCGGGCGCCAACACCATGTCAGGGAAGCGCCACTGGCGTGGGTTGTCAGCATCATCGGAGACGGTGCACTCGGCTAAGTTGAGGGCGACTGTTCCGCTATTGTATAGCTCAAACCAGTCGTTGTACTCACTGTCACTGTCCGCACGGGTAACGCTGTTATAGGGCATGACCTCGTTTAGGCGCAGATTGTGCCAGTTGGTGGATCCAACGTAATAGCGCAGCCAGGAGCGGCTATTTGTCGGGGCGAGACGATAGGCAAACGAAAGCACGTAGAGCGGCCCGTTGTTAATTAGATTGGGGCTGGTGTAACAATTGACGCTATTGTCCCAGCTCCCGCCTGCACCGCGTGCTACGATGGTCATACAACCAGGGGCACTGGAGCCGGCGTCAGCGGTGAAGTACGAGTTGGAATGGTTGCCAGTTGCCTGCCAGTTGGTAGCACTTGTGTCAAAGGTACCGTTCACAATGTGCTGTGTCCCACCCAGGGTAATGGCGACATCATCCACTTGGACTTCGCCAGGGGCGCTTAAATAGAGGTACAAACGGCTCGAGGTCGCCTGGCCGGTTGTGGAAATAACCTGCCAGGCGCTTTGAGGTACCACATCGATGTACAACCCACCTCCGGAAAGTCGGGCGGTCAGCCCGGGCAGCATCGGTTGGATTGGTTCCTCCGCTGGCATTTCGAACACGCTACCGTCGCTTACGAGCATGCGATAGTAGTAGCGCACGTACGTACCCGCAGCGACGCCAGGCAGTGCGCCTGCATACACCGCGTCCCCTGCGGTCCCGTCATTATGCATTCCGTCGTCGAAGAGCGTCACGACATTCGTGCTAAAGAGATTAGTGGCGTAGATGGCAACAAGAGAGGCGATAGATGTAGGTGCGAGAGCGAAGGCACGCAAGGTGGTTGATTGGTATGCTGCGGGGAAGGCAGGATCAGGTCCCATGTCGACAATGCCTGGGAAACCGGCGTACAGGCTATTAGTTGCGCCGGGGGAACCACCGTAGGCGCGGGAAGCGCCCCAATTCCACACAGCTGTGGTAGGACCGCGTGGTTGGCGCAGTTCCAATGAGCACCCATCGCCATCTGCCTCCGGGGGCCACGGCGCGCGATCTGCATAGGTAACTTCGCTGACGACCACCCCGCTGGCATTTGCCAACGCCACCCGCTCGCCAGAGTTATTCAGACCTGTGTTGTTCGCAAACGGCCCGTAGACGTTTGAGACGTGAGGATACGCAAGGGCGAACGCCGCGGGATCTTTCACAAGTACAAGGAATCCGCCCGCGGCAATCTGGGCCCCTGCTGGAAAGACAAACGTAACGCCATCTTGCATGTACCAGCCGGCCAGCGACACATTGGTGCTGCCGATGTTCCAGAACTCGATAAACTCGGTCTCATCGCCGGAGCCGGGAGGGTTGTAGTAGAGCTCGTTTATGACCACCTGTGCGTGAAGTGCTCCGACTAGGAATGCGGCCCAGAACACATCGCATCTTAACGCCATCTTCACACTGCCACTATAGCATTTTACGGCGCCGAGGTCAACGAGCGCCCAAGTTGAAACCCCTGGAAATGTCATCTGAGCAACGGTGTTAAAATGCGCGGTTGCGCATTGCCCACCCATCGGCTGGTTCAACCACGGCGCGGACGGCGCGGCGCAGGTTTGCACTACCCGGTCCATCCGGGCGCGGCGTTCATCCGGCACGCTGTGTGGCTTGGTCCGTTCCAGCCCCGCAATTTCGGCTGCCTCCCGCACTAGCATGACGAACCGGGTGACGTACGCCGTCACATAGCGTTGCCGCAGATACTCATTGGTACCCCAGCGTGTTGAGGCCCTGCAGCCGTAGTTCCGTCACCAGACGGTCTTTCTACGTCTTCAACGAACCAACCGCTGCACCCACCCTTTTCTTGTCGGCTGTGCACCTGGATGACGCTAACGTGCACCGCCTCCATCGCGTGATCAACGTACATACGCGGCCGCAGATCGCGTAACTGTTCGTGCACTGTCGTCTGCCGGTTGACTACAAAGATCGAAAACCTGGTCAACCTACGGGCTCTGCGGAACCACGCGTCGTTCGAGGTACGCTCACGTGGGGCTTATCATCCCCACCGTTGTCTCGCGTCCACGAACACCACAGACCGCACCGCGCTATGCGGGTCGTCAATCGGCGCGGTCGTGAACTTTCTCGCGCTTCGTTTCAGAGCGATTGAGATAACCGCCATCGATTGAGACTCACTTGCTGTGCCAAGCCCGCCGTTCCTGAAGCACGTGGTGCCGCGGCTCATGTCGCGCCGCATCCTTCTATCTGCGCAGCAGCATCGGCTCCGCACTAGTCCCTGCGGCGGAACCGCCGATGCACACGTTCCGCTTGCGTTTTCGCTCGCCGCTAGCTTTATGGTGCGCAAGTGGTGGGAACAGTGTGCGTGATGACCCCTGGAAGGGAGGCCAGGAGGTGTCACATCTCTACTGTGATAAGTTTTGCGACATACCGCGTGATCAAAGCTCTGCGAGTGTACCGGTATTTGCAGAACGCTCCCGACGATACTCAAACATGGTGCCAGCGAGAAAAGCGTTGCATCATTCCAAGCCCTTTTGCTACACTGTCACAGGAGGACAGGAAGCGTATGGTCTCCAGCTCGCGCGAAATTGTCTACGCGGCAGTACACTTTCAGCGCCCCGCGCGTCTACCGGTGCGGATGGCCAGTCTGGGTGTGGACGATACGGCATGGATCTGGCGGAAGACGGCTGACCGCGTTGAGAACGGTGCGAGGCTGGACGAATGGGGTTGCCGCTGGGAACATACCGATGTTCCCAACATGGGTCAGGTCAAAGGTCACCCGCTCTCCTGCCTTGCCGCGCATGAGTCTCTGAGGGTACCGGATTACTCGCAAGATTGGATGTATGAGGAGTGCGATGCCGTGTTGCGTGCCGCGGAGGAACACGAAAAGTATACTCAGGCGGGGATTTTTATGGTTCTGTTTGAGCGCATGCACGCGTTGGCTGGTTTTGAGACGGTGTTGACGGGCCTGCTTGATGATCGCGACAACGCCGCGGCGCTGGCTGACAAAATTCTTGGGGCACAGATTAACCTTGTGCGCAACTTTCAAGAGCGCTTCGGTCGGCGCCTTCACTCGTTTAGTATGAGCGATGACTGGGGCAGTCAGCGCGCAACTTTCATCTCCCCAGCGCTCTGGTACGAGTTCTTCTTCCCACGCTACAAACGCTTGTTTGAGGTGATGCATGCGGGGGGCCAAGACGTGTGGGTGCACTCCTGCGGAAGAATCAATGAGCTGATTCAAGGCTTCATTGACGCGGGGGCCGATGTGATTAATCTCCAACAACCACGCGCCCTCGGTATTGCTGCAATCGGCGAACGCTACCGCGGCAAAGTAGCCTTTGAATCGCTTGCCGACATCCAAGTAACCTTGCCGACCGGCGATGTCGACAAAATTCGTGCGGATGCTGAAGAACTAGGGCTGCACTGGATGCTCCCTGAAGGAGGCTTCATTTTCTCGGACTACGGCGATGATCGGGCTATCGGCGCGCCGGAGGCGGCAAAGCGCTGCATGTATGCTGCCTTCAGCCGGGTTTCGGAACGCGTGTACGGGGCCCCGTTGCCTGAGCTACCCTAACCCCTCACCAGCCCACTAACTATGGCAATGCACCGTCTCATTCAGGCAGTGATTTTTGATCTCGATGGTGTGCTCGTCCGTACGGACGAGTTACATTACCAGGCGTGGAAAAGACTGGCACAGGAGCAGGGCTGGAAATTTGACCGTCGTATTAACGCGGCATGCCGCGGTGTGCCGCGCGTCGCCTCTCTCGAAATAATTCTCCGACACAATCGCGTGGAGCTCTCGGACGAAGAAAAGCACGCACTCGCGGAGCGCAAGAACAACTACTACAAAGAACTTCTTCAAACGCTAGACAAACGCGCATTGTACCCTGGTGCTGTGGAGCTGCTTCAGCAACTACGCATACGCCGCGTAAAGCTTGCCGTTTGCTCCTCCAGCAAGAATGCGGCAGAAGTCCTCCGCCGCCTCAAGCTCACGCCGTACTTCGACGCGATCGTGACGGGCGACGATATCACCCATGCCAAGCCCCATCCAGAGATTTTTCTTCGTGCAGCTGAGCGACTTCATGTGCACCCTTTTCACTGTGTGGTGTTCGAAGATGCTGCCTCCGGTGTGGAGGCAGCCTTTGAGGCAGGGATGAAGTGCATCGGTGTTGGCAACGCGAGAACGTTACCTCTGTCTCTTATACACATCT
>JAOACZ010000097.1 GCA_026417575.1 bacterium
CTCTGTTTGGTATAGCAAAGGTTTTTGAGTTTGACACGATCAACTTGCTGTATCGGAATTTGGCGCAATTTGTGGTTTTTTCATTGATTGTAATGTTTGCGCCGGAGTTGCGGCGGGCGTTGATGACGATAGGGCGGCAGGGGTTTATTCGGCGGGTGATGAGTTCACACACAGTAGTGGAGCAGGTGCGAGAAGCGGTGCGGATTTTGGCGAATATGCAGGTTGGGGCTTTGATTGCGATTGAGCGGAGCGTGGGGCTGCGTACGTTTCTGACGACGGGGGTAGCGCTGGATGCGGAGGTGAGTGCGCCAGTGCTGGTGAGTATATTTTACCCGAAGAACCCGCTGCATGATGGGGGTGTGATTATCGAGAACGGGCGGATCGCAGCTGCGGCGTGCATTTTTCCGTTATCGTCGAGCCCGCAGTCGCGGATGATGGGGACACGGCACCGGGCGGCGCTAGGGATGAGTGAAGAGTCGGACGCGTTAGTGATTTGTGTGAGCGAGGAGACGGGGAAGATCAGCTTATTTGAGAATGGGGTGTGGGACGAGGGGGTGAGCGTGGCGGAGTTAGGCAAGCGGCTTGCGCGGGCGCTGGGTTAGGTGCGCTGATGGTGCACGAGCGGCAATACGTGTTTTTGCGGGTCAACTTGCTGCTCGACATGGTCGTGGCAGTAGGGGCGCTGGTGGCGGCGTACTATACGCGGGCGGTGCTAGCGTGGGTACTGGAAGGCTATCCACAGCTGCAGCCGGGGTGGTTGCCAGACATAGTTCCGTATGAGCGGAGTCATCTGTTTGACGAGTATGCGTGGCTATTTCCGGCGTGTGCGCTAGTATGGCCGCTGGTGCTGAACCGGTTTGGGGCGTACGACTGGTACGATCTGCGGCACACGGCAGCGCGACGGTGGATCGTCGTGAAAGCGAGCGTGGTGAGTGTGGGGATTCTTATATTAGCGATTTTTGTTTTCAAGCAGCAATTTGTTGCGCGTATTGTGATTGTTGGTACGGGTTTGTGGGCGGCATCGTTGCTTTTGCTGAAAGAATTGATTGTGCGGAGAGTGTTTATTCGTTTGCACCAACGGCCGGAGTATCAGCACAATGTGGTGGTGATAGGAGAGGGTGAGCATGCGACGCGTGCTGCGGATCTGATTGCGCATTACTATGACTGGGGTTTGCGACTTGCGGCAACGCTGCCAAGTGACATTGGTGCTCACGAGCTGGTGCGTGCACTCACGACATGCGGGGCGGATGAGGTTGTCTTTGCAGTGCCAGCTACACAGGTTGGGCAGATTCCGCCGTTGGCCGAGGTATGCGAACAACTTGGCCTGACCACGCGCATTGCAGTTGACATCTATCGGCCGCGGATCTGCAAGGTTACGACGGAATATCTGCACGGGCTGCCGCTTCTGACGCTTCATCCGACGACGCAGAATTTTGGGGCGCTGACGGTGAAGCTTTTTTTTGATCGGGTAGCTGCGGGGTTGCTGCTTGTGGTGTTGGCGCCGCTGATGCTGGTGATAGCGGTTCTGATTAAGCTGACGTCGCGGGGGCCGGTTTTGATTCATCAAGTACGGTGTGGGCAACATGGCAAGCCGTTTGTTTTGCATAAATTTCGTTCGATGGTTGCTGGAGCGGAGGGGCTGCAAGATGAGCTGGCGGCGCGGAACGAGCTTACCGGCTGGGCGTTTAAGATGAGCAAAGATCCACGGGTGACGCCGCTGGGGCGAGTGCTGCGGCGTTTTAGCTTGGACGAGCTGCCGCAGCTGTGGAATGTGCTGAAAGGTGAGATGAGCTTAGTGGGACCTCGTCCGGTTTTACCTGCGGAGGTGGAGAAATTTCAGTTATGGGAGCGGCGGCGGCTGGCGATGAAACCGGGGCTTACTGGGCTTTGGCAGGTGAGCGGTCGCACGCGGCTTCCGAACGAGACGTGGGTGCAGTACGACTTGGCGTACATTGATAATTGGAGTCTTGTGCTGGATGTAAAAATTTTGCTGAAAACGATCTTGGTTATAGTGCGTGGGGAAGGAGTTTAGGGGGGAAGCGGGAGGAGGTGAACGGGCGAGTGTTGTGGGACGGGTGGAAACAGTGCTACGATGATTTGAGGGTGATTGTTTGTAGATGGTGATGTGAAGGGGGGTTGGGGAACGAAGGAGATGATTGCGCTGTGGGTGGTGCAGTGGACGCCAGGGTGTGGGAGGAGTGAAGCGGTCGTGTCGGTAGGGATAGTGAGTTATTGAGGTGGGGTAGGTCAGAGAGGCGTTTTTGCGAGGGATTGACATTAGGAGAGGTATTTGGTATAGTGGCACAGGTTTGTGAGTAGCGGTGTAGGTGGCGAGCGAGCCTGAAGCCATGTGCAGACGTGCGGCAGTGCCGGGAGAGGGGCACGTGTCGCGTAACCTGAGGCATGGCGAAGGAGAGGAGATGAGAAGGCGCGGAGCGCGGAGGAGGTGGAGATGGGCTTGTTACGCCGCTTGCGAAGTGGGCGGATAATTGCATTAGACATAGGTTCGGCAGCGCTGAAGCTGTTGGTAATGGAGAGGCAAGCGTCGGGGGCGCTGAGCGTTGTCGATTTTCGGTTGATCCAGGTAGGTGCGGGGGGGAAGCTTGGGAATGTGAATGATTTAGCGGTGGTAGTGGGGCCGATCATGCGGGAGGTTGGGGCGGGGAAGGCGAGTGTGCGTGCGGCGATCTGCGGGCGCCATGCGGTAATTCGGGTGATAGAGATGCCGAAGGTGCCGGCGGAGGAGGTGAAGCGTGCGGTGGCATTTCAGCTTGGGCGGTATGTGCCTATTCCAGCGGAGGAGGTGGTGTACGACTGTCAGCTTCTGGCGGGGTTACGCGCGCGGGAGGGGATGCAGAGGGTGCTTTTGGTGGCATTGCGGCGGAGTGTGGTGGAGCAGCACACACGGGCGTTGCGGGAGGCGGGGGTAGAGCCGATGCTTTTGGACGTTGAACCTCTGGCATCGTTCAACGCGTTGGCGGCGTTAGGGGCGGATTTTGATCGGTATGCAGGGATTCCACATCTTGGGGAAGGAGATGTGTGTATTGTGCATTTTGGTGTGGTTCATACGGATTTATGTGCGGTGCGGGACGGGATGCCGCTGGCATGCCGGGCATTAGAGATAGGGGAGATGGAGTTAATGCGTGACGTGGGGACAACGTTGCACTTGGAGGCGGGAGAAGCGCTGAAGGAGATGGAGAGTGGGATGAGTGGGAAGGGTGGGGTGGCTGGGTGTTACGAACGGTATGGACAACGAGTTGCAGCGGAGATAAAGTCGTCATTCGAGTATTTACGGCGCGAGGCCGAGTACGGGTGCGCGAGGGTATACTTGAGTGGGGGTTTAGCGGATCGGCCAGGGGTGGCGGAGCTGATGACGCGGTTACTGGGGGTACCGGCGTTGCGGTTTGATCCTTTAGTGAATGTGAATTTAGAGCAGTTGGAGAATCGGGTGGGAGCATTACGGGAGCAGGCGGCGACGTTTGTGCCGGCGGTGGGACTAGGTGTACGAAGGTTAGCGGTGGAGTGAGACAGGATGGCGATGCCGCTGTTAGAAATAAATTTTTCGGAGGAGCACGCGCGGCGGGTACGGAAGGCGATGCCGCGGAAGCATGTACCGACGGCATTGGGGGTGGTGATTGCGAGCGTTTTAATGTTACTGGCGGTGTTTTATTTGTATTTATTTTCGCGTGAAGGGACGCTGACGCGGCAAAAGCGTGCGTTGGAGGAATTAGAGGGGCGGGCGAAGGAAGCGGTGGCGCTGGAGGCGTTGCGAGAGGAGCTGGCAGAGAAAGTTGGGGTGTTAGAGAAGTGGGAGCGGGAGCGGTTGAGGCTGGCGCCATGCTGGCTGGAGTTGGCGCGAGTCACTCCAGAGGCGATTTATGTGACACGGATCGAGGTAAGTGGGGATCGAGCGGATGCGGGCCCGGAACGAATGCTGATTCGGGGGCGGGCGATGGGGGTGGGGAGTGAAGCAGCGGTGTTACGGTTGTTGAGCGATCTGAAGCGCGCAGAGGTGTTTACGAGCAGCTTTGCGCTGGTGACGTTGACAGGGATTAGCACAGAGGGCGATGAGAAAGTGTTTTCGATTGAGTGTGTGCGAAGGAAGTGAGCGGAGGTGGGCATGCGACGGGAGCAGGCAGAGCAACTGGTGCTGACAGTGATAGTTGGGGCAGCGGTGCTGGTGACGGTGTACTATACAGTGCTGCAACCGCAGTGGGTGAAGTTACGCAAGATGGAGGAGGAAGGAGAGCAGGTGGCGAGTGCGTTAGCGAAAGCGGAGCGCACGCTACAGAACTTGCCGCGGCTGAAGGCGGCATGTCGGCGCATGGAACAACAGATAGCGCGCGCAGGGGAACAGATGGTAGGGGACGGGTCGTTTGACAGTTTTGTGGGGGTGATTAAGGCAAATGCGGACGCGGCGGGGGTGGCGTTGCAGTATGTGCGGCCACGAGAGACGGTGCCGGTGGTGGAGCAGGGGCGGTCTTATGAGGAGCATATCATTGTGGTTGACACGCGGGCGCCGTATCATGGGTTGGGGGCATGGATAGCAGGGTTAGAGGGGACATCGCCGTACGTGCGCATTCATGCGGTGACGGTGAGCGGGTCGGGGGAGGGGGGTGGGGGTCATCCAGCGAGCGTGACGATAGGATTTCTCACACCGCGGGGGAAGAGATGAGGATTTGGTGGGGAATAGTGATTGGGGTAGCGGGCAGCGTGAGTGTATGGGGAGCGGGGGGAGAGGGGCGTGGATTTGTGTATGACGCGACAGGGGTACGTGATCCAATGGTGCGGCAACTGTTTGTGCGGGTGACGAATGGGGTTGTGAAAGGGGTAGTTACGCAGGCAGCAACAGTGCGGCGTGGGGACATCGAGCGGGCGGTGAAAGCGGCGCGGGTCGAGGGGGTGGCGATATCCAGCCGCGGGCGGTACGCGATTATAAATGATCGTCTGGTGGGGGAGGGGGACGCAGTGATTCCGGGGCAAGCGATTCGTGTGTTGCGGATTGAGCGGGATAAGATTGTTTTTGTGCTTGATCAAGAGACGTACGAGTTATATTTGACGCCCACGAAGGAGACGATGCAATGAGAAGGAAGCGGCATTGGAGCGGATGGTGCGCGGTGGTAGGGCCGGGAGTGGCGGTGACAGTCGTATTGGCGCCAGTAATGCGAGCAGAGACAGTGTTGGAAGCGATCCGGGCGCACACGGCCCAGACCACGCTCGTGACGGAGACGAGCATGGTAGCGACAGGGGGGGTGAGTGAGGTGGAAGGGCCGAGGGGGGAGGGGGTGATAGTGCCGGCGAGCAGTCGAGTGATGATTGAGAAGGAGGGAAGCGCAGCTGAGCGGATCTCGTTGAACTATAAGAACGGCGATTTACAGAACATTTTACGGTTAATTGCGCGGGTGAGTGGAGTGAATTTGGTGGCTGGGCCGGATGTGAGCGGGACGGTGACGATGGAACTGAATGACGTGCATTGGGAGCAGGCACTGGCGCTGGTGTTGAGTGTGAATGGGTACACATACGTACGGGAAGGGAACGTGATCCGCGTGGTACGAGCAGACAAGGTGGAAGCGGAGCCGCTGGCGGTGAGCATCATTCCGATCAACTTTGCGAAGTCGGACGAGATTGTGCCGATTATCACGCCGTTGCTAACGCCGGAGCGAGGGAAGGTGCAGAGCGATCCGCGGGTGAACGCGCTTATTGTGACGGACATTCCGGCGAAGCTCGACCAGATTCAGAAGGTGGTGGAGCGTTTAGACCGGCCGACGCCGCAAGTGTTGATCGAGGCGAAATTTGTGGAGATAACGGCGGGAGATACGGACAAGGAAGGGGTCGACTGGAGTAATCTTGACAGCTATGGGCTAATGCTGAATGAGCTATTGTACACATTTGATCGGGAGGTGACGCGGGAGCGGCGGATGGAGGGTGGGGCACGGGGGGTGGATATTCGAGAATTTCCGATTACGGGAGGTTTACCGGCGAACAAAGCGCGGCGGTACTCGATAAATGAGACGGAGGCGGTGACGTATCAACTTGAGCCGGACAGTTTCCGCCTGGCATTTAGTCTTTTGTTGAACAACTCGCGAGCGAAGTTGATTAGCAATCCGAAGCTGCAGACGCTGGACAACAAGAAAGCGATCATTCGGGTAGCGGAGACACGCTACAAGCCGCAGTTTACGTATAACCGAGAGACTGGGGCGTATGAGATTAACAATTACGACGAGATCTACGTGGGGATTACGCTGGAGGTAACGCCGCATGTAAATTACAATGGGGACATAACGTTGGATATTGTGCCTGAGGTAAGCGCGTTAGTGGACAATCAGATGATTCAAGGAGTGCAGGTGCCGATTACGAACGTACGGCGGATAGAGACACGGGTGTCACTGAAGGACGGGCACACGGTGGCGGTGGGAGGGATGATCAAGGATGACTGGGTGACAGTGAAGCGCTCAGTGCCGTTTATGGGTGACATACCATATCTTGGGCCGAATTTGTTTACGTGGGAGAGTCGGGAGAAGCGGGCGGTGAACTTGGTTATATTCATTACGCCGACGGTGTTAAAGACAGAGGGGACACATGAGCGCTGGCAGCGGCAGCTGCGGGAGATGCATCTGACGCCGGAGGGGGAATGGAATAATGTGGTCACGAATGCGCCGCACGAGGAGTGGTTGCGGATGCGAGAGGAGTTGTTGGTAGCGCAGGTGACGAATGAGATGGAGAGGGCGGAGGTACGGTAAGGGAGAGGGGGGTGAAGGCGAAGGAGGACGGGATGAAAAGTGCGAAGGAGCTATTGGAGGCGGCGATTGCGCAGGGGGCATCGGACCTGCACCTGGCGGTAGGGCGAGCGCCGACGCTGCGAGTGGATGGGCGTTTACGTAGTTTGGGGGACGAGTTGCTGACAGCAGATGCGGTCATGGGCTTTATTCGTGAGATAAGCCCAGAGAAGCACTTGCGGCTGCTGCATGATCGTGGGGGTTCGGACTTTTCGTATGAACACGGGCGTGGGAGCATTTTTCGGGTGAGTATTTTTCGGCAGCGTGGGCAACCGAGTGCGGTATTGCGGTTGATTCCGCGCACGAAGCGGACGTTAGAAGAGATAGGTTTAGGGCCGGCGGTGCGAGAGATACTTTTTCGCCAGCGGGGTTTAGTGCTGATTACGGGGCCGACGGGCTCGGGGAAGTCTACCACACTGGCGGCGATGATAGATGTGATCAACACGGAGCGTGAGTGTAACATCATTACGATTGAGGATCCGATCGAATATCGGCACGAGCATAAGCGATCGATTGTGGTACAACGGGAAGTCGGGGAGGATGTGCCCTCGTTTGAAGAGGCGTTGGTGCGAGCGTTAAGGCAAGATCCGGACGTAATTTTGGTGGGGGAGATGCGCAATTTAGAGACGATCGAAGCGGCGATTCGTGCGGCTGAGACGGGCCATTTGGTTTTCAGCACGTTACACACGACAGGTGCCGCGCGGACAGTGGATCGGATCGTGGATGTGTTTCCACCATCGAGCCGCGACGAGATTCGTACGCAGTTGGCGGGGACGTTATTATGTGTGATATCGCAGCAATTGTTGCCGCGGATTAGCGGGGGACGAATTGCGGCATTTGAGATTATGTTCAATACCCCTGCAATTGCGGCGTACATTCGTGAGAACAAGACGTACCGGATTACGTCGGATCTGCAAACGGGAGCGAAGCTGGGGATGTGCACGATGGACGCGTCGCTGATCGAATTGTACCTTCGGAAGGAGATCACGTATCAAGATATGATGCTGCACTGCTATGATCCGGCGCTGATAACGAAGCTGTTAAGTGACGTAGCGGCGAGCGCGCAGAAAAAGCGTTAAGAGGGCGGGGGGTTACAAAGCGACAATGCGGCGGACCATAATTCCGAGTTCGCGCTGATCGGCGGTATTGTAGACGTGGGCGGGGACGAAGGTGCGGGCGGGGCGTAACGCGAAGCGGGCCATGATGCCACGCAGGTCGGGGGGTAGGTGAAAGACCAGAGACTGCCAGGTTGGACCCTGAAGGGTGGCGGTATGGACAGGGAGGCCGTTGGCGAAGAGGGTGATATCGAGGGGATGTGATGCGCAGAGTGCGGGGTCGGTAGCGCATTCGACGAGAATCTGTCCGGAGGCGCCGGTGGTAAGGAGGAAGACGGCATCACGCTTTGTCCAGCGGACGGGGATATTGTCAACAAGCTCGGTGGGGTACCAACCGCCGAATGTCCATTGTTGCGTGGGGGAATCGAAGTAGATGGAGGAGGGGGCGCGGCCGAAGAGCGATTCGAGCAAGGCATGAGGGGTGGTAGAAGTGGCGCGGGCGCGGGTGGAGGAGACGTGGACCGGCAAGCGGGCGACACCGCGGTGATAATTGTCGCTGGCGGGCAAGACTTTAAAGGCGAGGAAGCGATCGGCCCAATCATAACAGGCGGTGAGGTGATCCAAGCCGGAATGGATGGCGGCGGTGATGGAGTAGTCACCTGGGCCGATATTGCAGGGGAAGTGGAAGCGGACGACAAGGCGATCGCCAGCGTCGAGCGGATCGAGGGGGTGATGAAGGGTATAGGTATTGACACCGAAGATTTCGTAACCGAGGCGGTCGCGGAGAGAGATACCCACGGTGGGATCAGGGACGTGGGCGAGGGCAGTAGCCTCGACTTCGATAGTCACCTCGTCGCCGCTGACGACAGTACGGGTGGGGATGTTGTTGACCAAGATTTCGATGCGTGAGAGGAGCGCCTCGAATGTGCCGGAGTGCTGGATAGGGGGCTGACTGGGCATGTGTTGGTGTTCGATGCGGAAGGCGGCATCATCGGAGGTACGGCGGGCGATGAGAGCGTTGTAATAGTCGAGGACTTCGTCAGGCGCGCCACGGCGGATGATGGAGCCCTGATGCAGGAGGACAGCTTCGTCGCAGAGGAGTTTTACGGCACCGGGGTCGTGGCTGACGAAGAGGAGGGTACCCCCGCGTTGACGGAAGCGACGGAGGTACTGGATGCATTTATGTTGAAAATAGGCGTCACCGACGGCGAGAGCTTCGTCAATGATCAAGATGTCAGGTTCGACATTAGCGGCGATAGAGAAGCCGAGGCGCAAGACCATACCGGTAGAGAAGATGCGCAGCGGGTGATCAATGAACTCGCCGAGTTCAGCGAATTCAAGGATACGGGGAAGGCGTTGGTGAATTTCGGCGTCGGAGAGGCCGAGGAGGCGGGCGTTGAGGAAGATGTTTTGGCGGCCGGTGAATTCGGGATGGAATCCGGAGCCGAGCTCGAGCATGCCGGTGATACGGCCATGCACGGAGATGGAGCCGGTGGTGGGGGAGAGGGTACCACAGAGAATTTTAAGCAGAGTGCTTTTGCCGGCGCCATTGGCGCCGACGATGCCGAGGGCAGAGCCGCGCGGGACAGTGAGATTGATGTCGCGGAGAGCCCAATAGGCCCAATGGAAGGACATACCACGGGGTGTGAGCCATTCTTTCAAGCGGTCGAGGGGGCGGTCGTAGACGCGAAAGCGCTTGCTAAGATGAGTGATCGTAACAGCACTGGTCATAGTCGTCGTGTAGGCATGGGGAATTAAATTTGGTCTGGCAATTCGTGGCGGAGTTTTTCATAGAAGGCCGTTGCGGCGAGGACAATGAGGAGGCTGAGGAAGGCGGTGACAGCCATTTTTGCGAGGAATTGATCCGTGGGTGGGATGAGGCGGTTGGGGAGGAAGTCGAAGTAGACGACGTGCTTAAAGAGGATGTTCTGGTACATGTTGGTAAGGTGGTAGAGTGGATTGATGCGGAGAAGGGAGGGGCCGAGACCCCAGGGCATGAGTGCGTTGACGAGGTCGCGAGGATAGACAATGGGTGTGAGCCAGAACCAGAGTTGCAGGATAATGCCAATGATCTGGGGCATATCGCGGAAGTGAGCAGTGATCGAGGCGAGGATGAGACCTAAGCCATAAGTGAAGAGGCCTTGGAGTAAGATCAGGACAGGCAGCCAGAGGAGACAGAGACCAAGGCGATGGTTTGTGATGAGCGCGACGAGGAGGAGGAGGGCGCACATAATGGCAAGGGTAATCAAGCCGCTGATGACTTGGTAGAGGACGAGCAAGGGGTGTGGGAAGGCAACTTTTTTGATGAGGTTGCTGTGGGCGAGGAAAGTGGTTGAGGTGCGCAAGAGGGTTTCGTTAAAGACGATCCAAGGGAGGAGGCCGGCGCAGATGTAGAGGCTCAAAGCGAAGGGGTCATCGACTTGCTGCATGCGCAGGCTATCAGGCAATCGAGCGCCGATGATGCGGGCGAGGAGGACGGCGAAGATAAAGACTTGGGCGGCGGGCTGGACGACGTTCCAGAAGACGCCGATGACAGAACCGGCGTAGCGGCTGCGGAAGTCCTGAATAACGAGATCCCAGAGGAGGCGGCGATAGAGCCAAAGATCACGGAGTGAATTCATGAGAGGCGGACATACGGGTTAGACCGTT
>JAOACZ010000208.1 GCA_026417575.1 bacterium
CACAGCTTCCGCGGCGCCTACCCACCTGCGCGCGCACCATGCGCATCACGACCGTATGGCGACGGGTCTCCCGTCGCATGTATGAGCCGGATCGGCCGGCAAAACAGGTGTCTGCGACCACTCCACGGCACAGCCGTCGCCACGCTCTGCTCGTCGCCGAAGTGGGATGAGGATGGCATTGACGCGCGGAGCTGCGTCTGTTACAACACTCTTCGTAACCGTGTGCGCGCCGCAGCGCGCAGTAGTGTCGAACGTGTGACTCTATGACTGACATGACCATCGCGATGCGTGACGCATTGCACCACTTGTGCCGGGGCGGCGCCAGCCACGCTGACGCCCGCTATTATCCCCAGCGGGACGACGAAACACTTGCTGTCGTGCAAGGCAACCTCAAGAGCGCGGAACGCAGCGTGACAACGGGCATCGGCATTCGCGTGTTGTACAACGGCGCGTGGGGCTTCGCCGCCGCGTCCTCGCCCGACGCGCTGGCCACCGTGGCGGCAACGGCGAGACAGAGCGCGCCTCGCGGGACGTGCAGCCTGCGCCAAATACCGGGGTAGGCGCCAACCCGTTGGCGCGGTCGTCAACCGGAAGAAGGAGCAGCCACCTGTGACCGTGCTGGGAGGGGCTATTCTCTTGCTGCCGTGCTTGATGCTCACGGAGGTGCGCGCTGGTCGCCGGTTATGGGCAAGCATATGCGTAACGTGTATATCATCAAGCCGTGTGCTACAGCAGCAGCGCTCGTGATCGGCAGAATCTCCCTTCGCGCTTCAGCCAGCTCGACTGCTTCGATGTGCTGCAGAGCATATAATTCGCGATAGTATGATCGATGGCTTATCAGTAGAGCATACGCGCGAGGGTCAGGAATCGCATCGTGATCCAGGATAAGGACGTGGTCGGCCTTTTTATCAACAGCACCATGCCCGTCGAGGTAGGGGCAATGAAAGGATTGAGGAACACTGAGATGAGCGCATGGAGCGCAGTTTAAACGCGCGCCGGATGGCAAGCAACAGCGCCGAGGTGGGCATGTTCAGCGGGTTTCAGAAGCGTGATAGAGGGGGGGCTTGACAAACCGCCGGGAAGATGTTACAATAGTAGCCAGATAGGATAAATGTATAATTGGCATGAAACTCACGACGCGAAGTGAATACGCACTTCTCGCCCTGGTGCACCTGGCGCGGCAACCGCAGGATCAAAACGTGACTGTGGAAGCGATTGCTGCGGCGCAGGAGATACCGCCGAAGTTCCTGGAATTGCTGATGTGGACGATGAAGAAGGCGCGATTGGTGAAGAGCACGAAGGGGCAGCATGGCGGCTATCGGCTCGCGCGAGCGGCGGATACGATCACGCTGGCCGAGGTGATACGTCTTTTTGACGGGGCGTTGGCGCCGACGGAGTCGGTGAGCACGTATTTTTACGAGTCGACGCCGATCGAGCGTGAGAAGCGGTTGCTGAAGGTTTTTAAGAGAATAAGAGACTACGTTGCGGCCACGTTGGAGCAGACGACGGTGGCAGACGTAGCGTAGGGGGTGACGTAAGGAAGGTTGGAACGGCGGGCACTTTATTTAGTAACAAGATAGGGAAACAAAAGTATGATTGAGACGATTACGATTGTGAGCGGGCACGGCAAGGATGGCACGCCTGAGGCCGTTGATCAGCTTGAGTTGCGCATGGGCGATGTGGTGAGCATCGTCGGACCGACAGGCTCGGGGAAAACGACGTTGATAAACGATATTGAGTTGTTTGCCGATGGAACGACACCGACGGGACGGCGTGTGCTTATCAATGGCGCGGCTCCGCCGGATGAGTACCGGGAAAACCCAGCCAACCACCCCATTGCCCTGATCACGCAACACACGACGTTCTTATCGGACTTACCGGTGGGTGAGTTTCTGGCAACGCACGCGCGCATCCGGAGCAAGACGGAGCGGGACGTGGAGGCGCTATTAGAGGAAACGCTTGAATTTGCGAATCAGCTGACGGGAGAACCGATTCAGACTGAGATGCGGATGACGGAGTTATCTGGTGGGCAGACACGCGCGTTGCTGATTGCCGATGCGACGATCATCTGTGACACGCCGATTGTGCTGCTGGACGAAGTGGAGAATGCAGGGATTCACCGCACGCGTGCACTGGAGCTCTTGCGGCGGCGGCGGAAGATTTTCATTTTTGTCACGCACGATCCGCGCATTGCGTTGCTGTCGGACTATCGGATTGTGATGAGGGGAGGAAAAATAGCCGACGTGCTTTACACGGATGCGGCGGAGCGGGCGTATGCGCATGAAGTGAGTAAGCTCGATGACGCACTATGTATCTTGCGGGATAAGATCCGCCATGGCGAGCGGCTAACTGGTCACTTACTGGAGGTGTTTGCATGCAACTAGCTATTTGTGCAGGTCCGGCGACGACGGGCAAGACATCGGTGCTGCGGCACATGATCAAGAAATTGCTGGCGCAGGGGTATCGGCCGGCGTTTCTCAAGATTGATGTGCAGTATGCGGAGGAGGACATTCAACTGTTTAAGGAATTTGGGATTCCGACGCGGAAGGTGTATTCGGGGGAGTTATGTCCGGACCACTGCAATGTGATGGTGTTAGGGGATGCGTTGGAGTGGGCGCGCGAATGTGGGTGTGATGTGTTGCTGGTGGAGACGGCCGGGTTGTGCCTGCGCTGTTCGCCGTACGTGACGGGTGGACTAGGGATGGTGGTACTGGAAGCGACGAGCGGGATGAATCTGCCGTTGAAGGTGGGGCCGATGCTCTCGCTGGCCGACGTTGCGGTGGTGACGAAGATTGACCGCGTATCGCAGGCGGAGCGGGAGGTATTTCGGGCGCGGATTCAAGATGTGGCACCAAGTGTACGCATTCGCGAGGTGAACGCGCTATATGGGATTGGGATCGATCCGCTTGTGCGGCTCCTGGAAGAGGCGCCGGCAGCCCATGCAGGGATGGAGCTACGCGGCAATCCGCCGGTTGGGACGTGTACGATCTGTGTAGGGAAAAAGAACATTGGGTGGCGCGAACACTTCGGTGTGGTGCGGAGTTTGGAAACTGACATCTTTTACCAAGGAGAGTAGGAATGAAGACGGACAGCATAATTTTGCCGGGATTGGATTGTGGGGCGTGTGGTGCGAAGACATGTGAGGAGTTTCGTGGGATGTTGGCACGGCGTCCGGAGTTGCTGAAACGCTGTATTCATCTGGACACGAGCGCGGCGATGGGTCGAGCAAGCGCTGGTACATGCGAGAAGGCAGCGGTGAGCTGTGCGGGGTGCAGCGCAGAAGGCGGGCCTCAGCCACGGAAGAAGTGGACGGACTCGTTGGGGCGTGAGTTTGATTTTGTGTTAGACGTATTTCCCGGTGAGCCGGGGCCCCGCGAGACAATCAAGCTGCATAATCCTCAATTAACGCGGGAGCTTGACGTGCGGGTGGGCGACATACTGATTGGACGTCCGCTAGGGATGTCGTGCGGCTGCCCGATTACACACTGTGGGACAGCGATGCAGGTGGACCAGCGGACGGGAATCATTGTGTGGTGTGTGACCGGACCGTTGCAGCCACGCCAGCAAGGGTATAAGGATCTTGGTTACTATTCGGCAGAAGCGTACGAGGGGCTGGTAAGGGAGGCGCGGGTACCGTTACGTGTTGGGATGCGCTACTGGTTTATGCCGCACAAGTGCATGTTGCAGTGGCGGCACAGTGGGCTGGTGAATTTTCTGAACAAGGTACCGGGGAACGGGACGTATCAGGTACGGCTGGAAGGGCTGATGATTGGGTGAGGTGAGGGAGAAGAAGCGGGCTTGGCCGATGGCCAAGCCCGCTCAGGGGAGAGGTACGCGAGAGAAAAGGTTTAACGAGCGTACGGGGGCTCGTTGCCGGGTTTCCATTTGATATTGCACCCCGCGCTAGGTTTTTGATCAGGGTTCACGGGCTTTCCGGCCAAGACGGCATCGATCGCGGCGCGGAGATCCTTTCCTGTGACAGGTTTCCCGTTGTTCGGCCGGCTGTCATCAAGTTGGCCGCGGTAGACGAGCTTACGTTGCTGGTCGAAGACGAAGAAATCAGGGGTGCAGGCGGCTGAGTACGCTTTTGCGACTTCCTGACTTTCGTCGTAGAGGAGGGGGAAGGTGAAGCCTAGCTCGAGTGCCATTTCCTTGAGTTTATCGGGGGCGTCGAGCGGGTATTTTTCTGCGTCGTTGGAGCTGATGGCAACGAAGGCGACGCTTTTATTTGCGTAGTCTTTGCCGAGTTTGGCGAGTTCATGCCGGACGTGCACGACGAAGGGGCAGTGGCGGCAGATGAACATAACGACGAGGACCTTTTTGTCCTTGAAGGAATCAAGGGAGTAGGTCTTATTGTCGACGACGTTGGTGAGGAAGAACGCTGGAGCGATAGTACCCAGCGCGAGCATAGTGGAAGGTGTCACAGCCATAGGAGACTCCTAGGAGGGGTTATTGAACAGGTGTGGAACATCAAGGTGATCATTCTGGTACAATTATACCAGATTGTGCGCGCTTTGTCAAGTAGAGGGCACACCGTAGATCTAGCCACTACCAGAGTGTAGCGGCGCCTGGCCCGTTGCGCGGAATTGATGGCGAGGCTGATGATCGGGCGTGTGCATGTGATGGGAGGGAAGAGCGGATGTGTTGCAGGGGAGAGCTTTATGGCCGGGTTCGTGCTCTGGATCCGGTGCGCAATTGCGTCGGCAGGCGTGCTGGGAGTTAGGCAAGTGCGTGGAAGGGGTGCGCCCGCGTTGGCGCACTGCAAAGTGCGTCGAGAAAAACCAAGTGCAACGGGAACATGAAGCCGTATTGAATGTTGGTTGTTCGAGATAGACAGTGTCAATTGATGTGATAGGCGTGTGTCGGCAGAAGTTTTGTGTGAAAAACGGGGCCGCCGGGGCCGGTGGCCAAAATTGGCGTGAGTTGCGCAGCGAGGTGAGTTCAGGCAGGATTGCGGGCACCGAGGCCGGTGCGCCTTTACAGGAAAGAGAGATAAGGAGGATGAGCAGGTTTGGGTGGTCAGGCGAGTGCGGAGGCGGCCGCCGAGGCTGGCGGCCGTCAATAGGATGAGATTCGCGTGAGTTGCCGGAGGAGGTGAGTTCAGGCGGGATTACGGGCACCGAGGCCGGTGCGCTTCTGTCACGAAGGGGGATGTGGATGGAGTGGAGGCGGATGTGGTAGGGGTAGTGTTTTTGCGGAGGCGGGAGCGCAGCGGGCAGCACGTGGTAGCCAAGCGTAGGTGAGACGCAAAAAGCGACAGGGCGGCCTGGTGGCCGCCCTGTGAGATACGCGTGAGCATGCACTTGGACGAAGTATCAACGGCGACGGCAGAGCGCGAGTAGGGTCAAGAGTGCTACTCCCAACGCCGCTGGTTCGGGAATTGTCTGGGTTTTGGCGAAGTTGCCGCCGGTGTTGCCGCCATTCATCAGAAAGACCCAGCCCTGGGCGAAGGTCATAGCGCTGCCTTCCACATAGTCTTCATTCAAGGTGTAGCGCGTCCAGACACCGTGGTCAAGGTCGTAGATAGCGAGGTCAGGTGTGGGTGTACCGGCCTGGCCGTCGAAGGTTGCGTTCAGGCCTTGGCCGCGGAGGACCCAGAGTTCAGGCCGGCCGTAGCGAGAGAATTGGGCTGGCACGTACGTGATAGCGCAGCCGAGGCCAACAGGCCAAGGAGTCTCGGTGACGAAGTTGAATGTGCCGTTGGCTGAGCCGTCGGCCGGCATGTCGTAGATACGGCCGTTGTTAAAGGTTCCCCAGCCTTTGAGGAAGTAAATACGGGTAGCGCTGCGTGTGCTAGCCCAGGAGTGGTTGGCCCCCCCGCCGAGCCCGTACTGCCAGATTTCGGTGAGGGCGGGGAATGGACTTTGTTTTTCGATTTGATCCCAGCCGCGCCAGCCGCCGTACAGATTGCCGCTGTCGTCGAGGACACACGAGGTGTTTGCGCCATTGTTCACGTCGTTGCCATTGGACCAGGCATCGGCGGCGATGTTATAACGGACGGCGGAGCGCCACGCGCTGTAGAGCTGCGCGAAGGTGTAGATGTAACCACCGTGGTAGCCGAAGCCGTTGCCGGTTTCGTTGTCTTGTGCGAGAGCAGGGAAGGCAGCGCCCGCGACCCATTGGTTGCTGTCCGTGCCATTCCAGGGGAAGCGGTACATAGGCGCGCCGGCGACGCAGCGACAGACGAAAATGTTAGTTCCGTCTGTGCCCATGGAAGTGTTGCGAGTACGAGTGCCGATACCAGGGGGCAAGCCGATTTCATTGGCGCTGAAGTTGACGTAGTAGTTGTAGCCGAGATAGAGCTTGGTGGTGGCACTAGCAATCTGGTTGACCAGGTTGGTTCCATAGACGATGATGTTATTTTCGCCGGTGATCAAGCCAGTGACTGTGACGCTCCAAGCTGCGGCGGCAGGGAAAGTGCCGCCGGTGCCTGCGGTCACGTTAGACCAGAGCATCCCGCCGAAAACCTCGCTATTGACGGTTCCCGCCAGGTTGTACGTAGTGGCCGGCACAAACAACTGCACGCCGCCGTTGGTAATTGTGACGACGGGCGTGCCCTGGCCCGGGTCCTGGCGTGTGATGGTAACTTGATCAATGGAGACGATGCCAATGGTGTTGCTGCCCATGACTTTGATGAGGTTGGCACCCATGGCGAGCGGCACGTTGACGCTCCAGGTCGTGCCAACAGTGACGGGACCGCTTTGGGCATTAGCTTCGTTGTAATACCACATGGCAGCGACGGAGCCGGCGCTAGTGCCTTGGACGGTGAAGGAGGTTACATTAGCAGAGACGGCTTGATTGGTTGTGGTAACGTCGACTTCGGGATCAGTAGCGGTGAGGCCGAGCATATCGAGGCGGTAGAGGACACGAGTAGCTGGGGTGCTGCCTTTCAGAAGAAAGAGGAAGCGGCCAGCCTTGCCGAGCTGCAAGCGCGTGGGGTCGGCGCCGGAAGGAAAGAGATTGGTTGCGCCGAACAAGGCCACCGGGCCGGCGGTGGGGTTAGCCAAATCGAAGGCGAGGATTGTTCCACCGTTGACGTTCATGCTGATAACCAGCAAGTCTGTGTTTAGCGCATTTTCGCTCGGCGCGAAGGCGACGATACCGCAAGCGCTAGAATCATCCCAGGTATTGGCGCCGGCGCCCATAGTGGACACGGGAATGAGGTTGTAGGCATTGAGCACGCATTGACTGACGACAAGGATGTTGGCATTGTTGAGCACACCTGTGACGACCCACACGCCATCCTGAGTTGTGTCGCTGCTGGGGCCTTTCCAAATGTACACGTTGCCCTTGTAGGGGATACCACGTGACCAGGCCTTGTACTTTCCGTCCGTGGTTTTGCGGGCGATGGTGTTAGCGGTGCCCCAGCCGCCGTTGCGGAGGGCGTAACGGAATTCAATGTTGGCGATGCTATCACCGGATTGATTACCGGAAGAACAAATGGCGTAGTACTGGGCGTTGGAGTAAAAGAGAGTAAAGCCCGCAATGTGGGCTGCTGAATAGGGCCAGCGGTTCCCGGGGCGGCCTGCGCGGGCGCGGCCGTTGACAGGCGTGCCGGGGATCGCAGGTTCGCCTGCGGCGTTGGTAGTCCAGTAAGAGAACCAGGACCAGTCCCAGCCACCGCCTTGATCCTGCATTGCAGCGAAGTTCGGGCCGATGAACGAGCCACCGCGCTTGCATAGGGCAACCTTCGCGCCGCTCTC
>JAOACZ010000218.1 GCA_026417575.1 bacterium
GTGCGCAACAATACCCCCAGCGCCGACCCTAAGTCCGGTTGTGCCATCAGCGTCTCCCACTCCCCCCGACTCAATAACGTCGCCTTGATGCAACGCGCCCGCGCCGAGGTCGCCGGGTGCTGAAACATCGCCGCAATCATGCCACCTTGTCAGCCGCTCCCCCGCCCAAAACCTGCCCCACCAACCACTCCACTACCGCCCCCGCCTGCGCCTCAAACATCGCCTTCCGCGCCCGCAGCCGCTCTTCCAGCGCCGCTCGCGCCGCCGCCTCCTCTTCCCTAATCTCCCCCGCCACCCCCTCCGCTATCTCCCGCGCCACCCGCTCCCCCTCCGCTTCCGCCTCCCTCAACACCCTCTCCGCTTCCGCGTTCCCTTCCGCCTTGATCCGCTCTGCTTCCGCATGCGCCTCCTCAATCACCCGCGCCGCCTCCCGCTCCACCTCTACTATCTCTTCTATCGTACTCATCGCCCCTCTCCTCCCCTACTTCTGCCGCCGGGCCCACCGCCGATACTCATTGATCCCATACGCGAAAATCGCCACCGTCACCCCAATCTTCACGCACAACAGCAGCCACGCCACTATCTCCTCACCGATCGTCCGTCCTGCCTCGTCCATGCTCAGCCTGTGCACGCCTCGATATGCTCAATCCGCCGACGATGCCGCTCCTCCCCACTAAAATGCGTCCCCAAAAAAACTTGCAGCATCGCCCGCGCATCCAAAAACGTCGTGTAGCGCGACCCAAATGCAATCACATTCGCATCATTGTGCGTCCGCGCCCGATAGGTACTGTCGCAGTTGTGACACAACGCACACCGAATCCCAGCATGCCGGTTCGCCGCCATGCTCATCCCTATCCCCGTGCTGCACACCAATACCCCCCGCTCCGCTCGCCCCTCCAGCACCGCCTTGCACACCTCATGCGCATAATCCGGATAATCCGATGGATCCGTACTATGACACCCCATGTCCAGTACTGTATGCCCCCACCTCTGTAACTCTACCCGCAGTTCATCCTTTAGAATGAACCCCGCATGGTCCGATCCTATCGCGATGCGCATCTCATCTCCTCACAGCTCATTTTACCCCGCTATTATACCCAAACTCGCCCTAAATGTCCAACTCACCTATCCCCTCCGCATAGCCAAACTACCAACGCAACTCCTCCTCGCACACTCTGCACCCGCCCTGCCTGGCTCATCTCCTCCTAAAATGCCCGCCCATCCTCGCCCCACCTCAATCAACATTTCTCGCCGTCTGCAAACGACATTGTGTGTCGTCTGAAAATCCTCACTGCCAAGCTGCACATCACTGCCGAAAATTGCACTACCCTCCGCACGTTTTGTCCTACGAGCATCCTCAACGGAACGCTGCGGCTTCCCCATCCCCCCAACGCCTCAAAAACAAATCGCCGTGACCGCCACCCCCTCCCCAAAACGCTGCCCACTCCTCCCCGTCCCATCTCCGTGCTTGCCGCGCCCATGCTTCCTCTGCTATAATCCCCACGCACACTCTTGCCTATGTCAGCACCCCTGATCGAGCTGCGCGGAATCAGCAAACGCTTCGGGGCGCAGGTCGCCCTCGCAGACGTGGATTTCACCGCCTGGCCAGGCGAAGTCCATGCTATCATCGGCGAAAATGGCGCAGGCAAAAGTACCTTGATGAAAGTTCTCAGCGGCGCCGTAAAGCCCGATGCCGGGAGCGTCCGCGTCGCCGGGCAGCCCCTCCTCGCAGCCTCGCCGGCAGAAGCCCGCCGCCTCGGAGTGGCCATGATCTACCAAGAACTCACCCTCGCCCCACACCTCTCTGTCGCGGCAAACTTAATGTTGGGCGTCGAGCCCCACCGCTGCGGTTTCCTGCGCACCCCCTACGCGCGCATGCGCGCGGTCCTCTCTGAACTCGGCCATCCATCGTTGCCCTTGGACACCCCCGTCCGCTCCCTCAGTATCAGCGAACAACAAATCGTCGAAATCGCTCGCGCTCTCTTGTGGCGCGCTCGCACCATCATTTTTGATGAACCTACCAGCTCGCTCACCCATACAGATACCCTCGCCCTCTTCGCTGTCATCCGCCGCCTGAAAGCCGCCGGGTTGGCCATCATCTACATCAGCCATTTCCTCGACGAGGTCATCCAAATCGCAGATCGCTGCACCGTCCTGCGCGACGGCCGCTGTGTGGGCACACGCCTGAGGTCGCAAACTTCCTTACATGAACTCGTCCAACTCATGATTGGCCGCACCCCGGAAAGTGCCTACGAGCGTCGTCCCCCTCACATCACCACGCCCGCCCTCGAGTTGCTCACCCCAACTTGTCACCTGCGCGTACGGCGCGGGGAAATTGTCGGGATCGCCGGCCTGGTCGGTTCAGGTCGTTCACACCTCTTGCGCTCCATCGCCGGGCTGGCCCCGGCAACAGAGGGAAGTCTTGTCGTCCACGGCCGCGCCCGCTTGCCTCTCCGTGCCATGACTCCTGCACGCGCCTTGCGGCTCGGCATCCAATTCCTCAGCGAAAATCGTAAAGAAGAAGGTCTCGCTCTTTCCCTCAGCGTCCGCGACAATCTCACCTTGCCCGCTCTCGCCTCCCGTTTCACCCGCCCCACTGGCTTCCTTCGTCTCGCCGACGAGCTGAGCGACTCTTGGCGTGCCTGCCGCACTCTCCGCATCAAGCTCGCCAGCGTCCACCAGCCTGTCCTACGCTTGTCCGGAGGCAATCAGCAAAAAGTGGCTCTGGCACGCCTGCGCCTCCAGCAAGCCGATATCTTGCTCCTCGACGAACCCACCCGTGGCATCGATGTCGGCAGCAAGATTGAAATCTACGCCCTCTTGCACGAGTGGGCCGCAGCCGGTGCCGCAATAGTAATGGCGAGCTCCTACGTACCTGAGCTGCTTGGCGTGTGTGACACCGTCGCGGTCATGCACCGCCGCCGCCTCAGTCCTTTGCGCCCCGTTGGCGAATGGACCCCGGAAACCGTCATTGAGTGGGCTACCACTGGTAAACTTGGCCCGCATCAGCCGCAAAAACCGCGGTAGCCTACCCTCGAGGAACCCGCCCACAACCAGCCCCCACGTACACACAAGCAAACGCACCCAAAAACACAGAGGCAATCGCGCACACGCGCGCTAAAGCCGCGCCAACCCCGCGGCCAGCGCCGCAAACGCCTGATCGAGCTCCGCCTCGCTCAGAAAAACAGAAGTTAAAAAGCGCAAGACATTCTCGTGCGTGCAATTAATCAGCACGTGCCGGTCCACACATGCCTGCGCTACTGGTTGCCCCGGCCGATCCAGCTCAATCCCAAACATGCAACCTGCACCGCGATATTCCCGAATCACACCGTAGCGTGACTGCAGTTCCGCACAGCGTGCACGGAGTTGTGCCTCGATCGCTCGTGCCCGCTCCAGCCCCTCTTCCTCCTCCAGCACCGTCAAAACCGCATGCGCCGCCGCGCACACCAGGGGGTTCCCACCGTACGTCGAAGCATGTGTGCCCGGTTGTAACACGTCCGCAACGTGCGCTGCTGCCACCATCGCACCAATTGGTACCCCCCCGCCAAGCGCCTTCGCCAACGTCATCACGTCGGGTTGCACACCAAATCGTTGCCACCCAAACCATGCCCCCGTCCGACCTACACCTGTTTGTACTTCATCAAAAATCAGGAGGCAGCCCGCTTCATCGCATAGCTCACGCAGCCCCTCAAAATATCCCGCAGGCGCGACGTTCACCCCACCCTCTCCCTGAATCGGCTCCACAAGCAGTGCACACGTTTCCTCCGTAACTGCTGCACCCGCCGCTGCTAAATCCCCGAATGGCACGTACGTGAAACCGGGCACCAATGGCGTAAAATCTTGATGATATTTCGCTTGCCCCGTGGCGCTGAGCGCCCCCAATGTGCGCCCATGAAACGAATTTTCCATCGTCACAAAGCGCCATTTCCCTCGCGACGCTCCCCACTTGCGCGCCAGCTTCAACGCCGCTTCATTCGCTTCCGCCCCCGAATTGCAGAAAAAAACCTTCCCAGGATACGAAAGGCCAACCAGGCGCTGCGCGAGCGTCGCCTGCAGCGGCGAGTAATAATTGTTCGGAACGTGCAGCAACCGCCCCGCCTGTTCGCGAATCGCCGCGACCACGCGCGGATGACAGTGCCCTACTAAATTTACCCCCCACCCAGGATAAAGATCCAGATACGCTGTCCCCTGTTCGTCGTACAGCCACGAGCCCTCGCCACGCACAAAACTCAGCGACAGCCGCCCATACGAAGGGATCACAAACTGCTCGTACAAACGCGGGGTTGAATCACTCATAGGCTTCACGTAACTGACGTTAGTAGTTCTCCGTTTCTCTGAACACCTGCCGCATCCATGAAGGCAACCAAAATTGATGCGCGTTTCCTTCTTCCCTAATTCTCTGCCACCACTCCTCCCGCCCTGCCCCACTCGGCGATTCTCTCAACCGCCCGCACGTGTGTGTAATGTCAACGCACATGCTCTTTTGCCACATTCAACCTGGACTGCTCACTCACCCAGGGAAGATACTTCCCCAGAGAAGGGATCAATCACACGCAATCTACGTACAGGGACAGCACACAAGATCTCGTGGATTGGCCCGCCCACGTCCTCACCTGATGATCTCCGTCCCAATGCCAGTGTCGGTGAAGAGTTCAAGCAGGAGACTGTGCGGAATACGCCCACTGATGATGTGCGCCTTGTGCACATCGTTGTTGAGCGCCTCAATGCACCCTTGAATTTTAGGCAGCATCCCACCACTGATCACACCCTCTCTGACCAACTGCGCCACTTCACGCATGTGCACGCTCGAGAGCAGCGTGCTCGGGTCCTTCGGATCGCGACAAATCCCAGGCACGTCCGTGAGATAAACAAGCTTTTCCGCAGTCAGCGAAGCGGCAATTTCTGCAGCAACAGTGTCCGCATTGACATTGTAAGTCATGCTATCCACTCCAACCCCAAGTGGGGCAACCACGGGCACGCGCCGCAGCAACAGCTCATCAAATAGCGGCCGCGGATTCACACGCGTAACACGACCAACATACCCCCAATCAATTGCCTGGCCCCGCTCGTCCGTGCCCGTCATTCGCTCAACGCGAATCATCCCGTTGGTCGTACCTGCCATCCCCGTCGCAGGACAATCTAAACGCTGCAAGGTCGCCACTATCGCCGCGTTAATCTCATTCACTAACACCTCTTCCACTACCTGCATCGCCTCAGCCGTGGTAACTCGCAGCCCTTGCACAAAATGTGTCTCAATTCCGCGCTCCTTCAATCGCTCGGTGATGAGCTTGCCCCCACCGTGGACCACGACCGGGCGCACCCCCACCGCATACAAAAAAGCTATGTCCCGCAAAATGTTTACATCCGGGTTGTCGTCACCAAGCGTCGAGCCACCGTACTTGATCACTACTACCCGCCCCCTGAATGCCTGAATGTAGGGAAGCGACTCGATCAGTACCCGCGCTTTGGCAATCGCACGTTCCATGCCCACCATTATAGCGAAAGACCCCTGAAAAAGCTATCGCTCGCGCACCACATTCCCTGCCATGTTCAGCTGTGCAGATCCACCTCTCTTGTTTCCCGTAGCAGTACGTCGCTTCCGCAACCTATACCGGCGTGTCCTCGCCCCTATCTGCTATCCCCCGCCGGCACCGCCGGCACCTGCATCCCCTGCGGCGGAGCCACATGCCACCTGTTCGTGCTCTCATCCTTACACGCACCCGACTATCTCTTTTCCCTCTCGCAGGCGCGTTGACACCCTCCCTCCAGCATGATAGAATGAGCGCAAATGATTGATATCTCCGCCAAGTTCCCTACTCTTCGGCGCGCGAGCGCACGGGCGGAGCTCGCCGTGCAAGCCACCACCTTCGCTCGCATCGCCTCCAACGACCTCCCCAAACAAGACCCCCTCATCGTCGCCCGCTGGGCAGGCATCCAGGCCGCCAAGCGCACCAGTGAACTGATTCCCGCATGCCATCAGGTGCCCCTCGATTGGGTAGAGGTACACTGTACCTGCGTCCCTGACGAACATGTCATCATCGTTCGCGCCACGGCAGTTGCCGACTACAAGACTGGTGTCGAAATGGAGGCGCTTGTTGCCGCAACCATTGCCGCTCTCACTCTGTACGACATGCTTAAACCTGTGGACCAAAGCATGTACATCCGTACCGTCCGCTTGGAGGAGAAGCACGGCGGCCTGCATCCATCACCGTCACCCACGCGCCGCCCCGCGGCGTGCGTAATCGTCATAAGCGATAGCGTCCTCGCCGGCTCGCGCGCAGACCGCACCGGCCCCGCTGCGCGCGCCGCCCTGGAAGCCCAAGGATTCTCCTGCGGCCCGCCTGTCGTTGTCGGCAATAACCCTCCCGCAATCGCAGGCGCGGTGCGCTCTGCCTGCGATCTCGGCGCAGACCTGGTCATCACTTGCGGCGGGACCGGCCTCGGCCCGCGTGACCTTACCGCCTCAGCCTTGCGCTCCGTCCTCGAACGCGAGACCCCCGGCATCGCCGAGTGGCTGCGCGCCTATAGTCGCCATCGCACCCCACGCGCGGTCCTTTCAAACGGCATCGCCGGCCTGCGCGCTGGTACCTTGATCATCGCACTCCCCGGTTCCCCGCGGGCCGTCACTGAGTGCCTCACTGCCCTCGCCCCCGTTCTGCCCCACGCCCTCGACATGGTCCGCGGCGAAGGGCACGGCGAACATAATCATGATTAGCTACGAAGACGCCCTAACCCTACTGACTGCTCACTGCACAACTCTCGACTCTCACGAACTCCCCCTCCCTGCCTGTTCCCACCGCGTGCTCGCCAATGATTTCCGCGCCCCGCACGACCTGCCGCCTACTACCACTGCCGCCATGGATGGCTACGCGCTGCGCGCCGCCGATGTCGCCAACGCATCTCACCAGCACCCCGCTACACTCACCCTCATCGACACCGCTGCTGCAGGCCACCCTTCCTCCCTCTGCGTTACTCCTGGCACCTGCATCGCCATCATGACCGGCGCAGAGCTCCCTCCCGGCGCCGACGCAGTCGTACATCTCGAGGCTACTCAGCGCAACGACACAACCGTGCGTGTGACCACCCCTGTCCCCCCCGGCACCTTCATCCGCCCGCGTGGCGCAGAAGCGCGGGCCGGCCACCTCCTCCTTCCCGCCGGCCACACGCTCACACCCGCCTCTCTTGGCTTGGCCGCCCGCTGCGGCCGCGCGTCACTCCGCGTTGTGCGCCGCCCGCGCGTCGCCTGCGTCCTCACCGGCGATGAAATCGCCCCCCCGGGCGCTCCCCTCCAGCCAGGTCAGCAGTACGATGCCATCGGCCCGGCGCTCAGCGCTGCACTCTCTCACGACGGTGGCGAGCTGGTCAAATGTTCCTATGCGCCCGATGACCCTGATTCGTTGACCGCCCAACTCGCTCCGGTAATCGACCATGTGGATGTGCTGCTCGTCGTCGCGGGAGCCTCGGTCGGCGCCCACGATTACACACGGACCGCCTTCCAACGCTTGTCCGTGAATCAAATCTTCTGGCAAGTAGCAATCAAACCCGGCAAACCGCTCTGGTTTGGTGTTCACGGTAGCACCCTTGTCTTTAATTTGCCCGGCAACCCCGTCTCGGCGTTGGTCACCTACTATCTCTTCGTCCGCTACGCCCTGCGCCGCCTCCAGGGCATCCCTGCCTCAGACGCTCAACTCCCCCAGATGCCCGCTATGCTCGTAGGCTCTCCCCTTGAAAATACTGATGAACGACTCGAGTTTGTTCGCGCCACGCTACAGCATACCCCAACGCACCTCACCGCGCGTCCCCTCCCCGCGCGCTGCTCCTCCATGCTCTCCAGCTTGGCCAATGCAAACGCGCTGATCATCTGCCCTCCGCATACCCACCTGGACGTCGGAAGCGCGGTGCGTGCCTTGCTGCTACCCGGGTACTAACGGCGCCGCCCGCCGATTCTTCACCACCCCCGCCCAAAATGCCAAGCCATACGCTACTCCCAGCGCGTTCAATGCGACATCACTCCAGCCAAAATACCGCCGAAATGTCGCGGGGTTCACTGCAATTCCTACCCACGCACATACATCAGGGATGTACTTGGTCAGATGCTGAACCACTTCATCGCCCAGGCCAATCAACGCTCCCAGCCCCATCGCCGCAGCATACGCCCACCCCCCGCGCACGTCTATCGCACACGCCCGATGCAACAAGCACGCCAGCACGCCGTATTCAAGAAAGTGCAGCCGCTCTTCCGGATACACGACCAAAAAGCGAAACTCGCAGTACAAAAGACGCGCGAGAAGCGCAGCATATACATACGCCAGTGGCGACAGCACGCGCCAGCGACTGATCAGCCACACCACGACCAATACCCCCACCCCCGCAAACACCCCGTTCATCAGCCATGCTTGCTGCGCCAGCGAGTAGTGCCCCCGCAGCCAATCGATCACCGGCCGCCCTAACGGCAACGTCGCATACAACACCACCACGTACCCCGCGCAGACGAGCCACCACGCCCTGCGCTCGCGGCCGGCCCCTCTCATACCCTACTGCCGGTCAAACATCCCCTTGTCTGCACCGCACTCCGGGCACACCCAGTCCGCCGGAAGATCCTCAAACGGTGTCCCCGGTGCTATCCCATTGTCAGGATCCCCTACTTCAGGATCGTACACATAGCCACACACCGTGCACACCCACTTGTCCATACATCACTCCTTTCGTACGGTTATCGTCCCCTCTACGCTCGCCGCCGAGCACGTGCGCTCATTATACCCTCGCCCGCCCGCAGTCGTCAAGTAGTCGCTCCTTCACCCCATCCCCCCGCCTGCGCCGCGATTGCTCCTTCTTTGCGCCACAGTAGCACCTCTCAAGGCGATCTCTTTCCTTGAAAATAGTCTCCGCTAAGCTATTTCCACCTCATAACACCCTTCTCCGTGTAAGGCTGCTGCGGACAAGTTTTGCTTTTCATGGCCCCCTTGTGTGGCTAGTTGGCTTTGCCGCCGCGATCTGCTATACTAGTCCCGCACTTCTCACCCAAGGAGATGTTATGAAAACGTTGATAGCGCGGGCGCTTCCTTGTCTTGTGCTCTCTGCTGCATGCTGGGCGTGCGCAGATGATTTCTATTCTGCACCGGACAGCGCCACGCCACCCGCTCCGGCTGCGCCCACTACCCCCCACACACCTCCAGAATACGGCCTGCACAAACTTGGTGTGCGCAACGAACCCTGGACCTGGCGCAATCTCTTCTACGGTCCGCTCGAAATCCTCGCTGCGCCTGTGATGCTCTTTATGGGCCCCGTCGCCGGTGCCAGCGCAAGTTATGACGTCTTTACCGACCCGGACGACACAACCCCCATGGCTCCCGTCCGCGGCACCCTCGGCGCCATCGGCGGCGGCCTCGTTGGTTTGTTCGCTGCCCCGGCCACCTTGTGCGTCGGTCTGTTCGACACGCTCACCGGCGGCGCATTTACCGACGGCTACACCTTTTACGATGTCGCTCTGTGAGCCAGCATGGCCGCGACGCTCACACTAAGTGTTTTGTGCGCGCTGCTCATCGGCTTCCTCACTGGCTGGGCTCTCCACGCCTTCGCTGCTGAGCGGCGCAAGCGTAGCGAACTCGATGCCCTAGGCGCTGCCCTGCAACAGCTCGCAGCGCAGCAACTCGAAAGCGGTACCCAACGTTGGCTGCAGCTCTCTGAAGAAAAAGAAAAACTGCTCAGGGAACAGCTGAGTCACCATGCCCAGTTGCTCAGTACCATGCTCACTCCGCTCGCCGATCATATCAAGGCTCTCGAACAACAACGAGCGGAAGCCTATGGGCGCTTGGACAACGCAATCAAAAATGTCATCGAAACCAGTCTCAAACTGCGCGACGAAACCGCCCAGCTCACCAAGGCGCTTAGCCAACCTCAGCCGCGCGGCCGCTGGGGCGAACTGACCTTGCGACGCGTGGTGGAACTGGCTGGCATGGCCGAACGTGTCGACTTTCTTGAACAGGTCTCTGTCGCCGGTGAGGACGAGCGCGGCCGGCCCGACATGGTGGTTCACCTGCCTAACGGCCACAAAATAGTCGTCGACGCCAAAACGCCCCTTGATGCCTTCTTGCAGGCCTGCGCGCAGACCGATGAATCTCAGCGCACTAAGTTGCTCGAACAACACGCCTGCAAACTGCGCGAAATGGTCAAAAAGCTGGCCTCGAAGTCGTACACAGAACAAATCAAGGGCGCTGCCGATTTCGTCGTCCTGTTCGTGCCCGGCGACCAGTTCCTCTCCGCTGCGCTGGCCTGTGACACCACTCTCCTCGATGACGCACTAAGCAAAAAAGTAGTCATCGCTACCCCCTCCACTCTCCTCGCCCTGTTGCGCGCCGTGGCTGAGGGCTGGCGCGCCGCTGACGTCCAGGCCAACCTCGAACATATTAAACAAATCGGCATTGACCTCTACAAACGCTTCAATACCCTCATCGCCCACGTAAAGGATATCGCCGACGGCCTGTCAAAAGCAGTCAAAGCCTATAACAATGCCGTCGCTTCCATGAGCAGAATGCTCTTCCCCAAGTTGCGTGAATTCGGCGAGCTCCAAGGCCAAGATACCGCCGCCATGCCAGAACTGCCCCGGGTCGAAGTCCCGGTGGCACCACCCCAGGAGAAAGAATTGCTGTGAAACCTCGAGCATGGTGCCGAGGGGCAGAATCGAACTGCCGACACACGGATTTTCAGTCCGTTGCTCTACCAACTGAGCTACCTCGGCGCAGCCATTCAGTTGTGGCGTCCGCTATTATATGGTTTTTCCCTAGGCAAGTCAACCGCCAAAACATCCTCGCAATTCCCCTTCAATCTCTCTTTCACTCTCATCCCATCACCTGGAGTACCCCATGAAGAAATTCCTCTTGCTCCTTAATCTCGTGCAGTTCGTCATCATCTTAATCATCTCCAACCCGAGCGAACTCGCCCACCGCGCCTATGTAGCTCAACAACTTAAAACGCGTCTCAAAGAAGGCAATGATTGGCTCGAAAAGCTGCGCTCCGCGGCGGAAACTACTCAAGGATTCATGGCCGATTACCACAACTACTACATCTGCTCCACCCTCAGCAAAGACGGAAAGACTCTCACCATCGGCGCTCTTGGCATGGTGCGCTGGGTAGCAGACAAAGACCAGCCATACGCAACAACTCGCTAACTCGTTAACTAACGTGCACTCCTAATGACCAGCATAATGAGTATATCGGTGTTCCTCTTCGGTGCTGTTGCGGCTGGTATGCTCACCAGCTGTAGCACCGTTAGTAAAGGCATTGTGGCCGATCCTGAAGTGCATGTGCACGGCATGACAATTGAAGATCTCAACTTTGATCAGGCAACCCTTGCGCTGGATCTCAATGTGTACAATCCCAACAGAATCGCTGCCACCTTGGCAGGCTTTGACTACTCTGTAAAAATTGACGGCTCGGAGTTCGTGCGTGGCGAGCAAGACCGGCCAGTCAGAGTGGGGCCGCTCACCTCCACCGTCGTGCGCGTGCCGTTCACGCTGAAATTTAGCGACGTGTTCAGAACCCTTTCCGCATTGCAAAACAAAGAACGGTTTCAGTATGAGGTGGAGTGTGGACTGAAGTTTAGCCTCCCGGTCCTGGGTCCACGTCGGCTGCCAATCTGTAAAAGCGGCATGCTACCCGTGGTCAAACCGCCCACCATTGAACTGCGTTCTCTGGCGTTGTCTCGTTCCGGTATGATTGATCAACAACTGCTCTTGACCGTGAACGTTCGCAATCCCAACACATTTGGTGTAACAATCAACACCCTTTCGTATGACCTCGTCCTGAACGGCCGACCCTCAGCACAAGGCAGGACAACTAAGCTTATTGACGTAAAGCCAGCCAGCGAAAGTGACATCACCTTACCGGTCTCGCTCGACCTTTTGAGCGCAGGTGCCGCTCTGGCAGACACTCTAACCTCCGGAAAATCCCTCACCTACGCCTTGCGCGGTTCCGCCGAGGTGGTCACCACATTGCCTGAATTTTCCCGCGTTACACTGCCGTTTCATCGTACCGGTACGATTAGCCTACAGCGCTAGCTCACCCCAGAAAAAAACCGGCGCACCCCACAACTCGTACCAGCGTGACCAATACCCTCTGAGCCAGCGATCTTTACGACCCGCGCACCTCTTGCTGCCTCTCTCCTCGCGAATGGCGTCTTGCGTGCCATGCCATCCTGACCTCATCAACCTCACCTCCGCTCCTACTCCCCCGGGGGTCGTAGATGCTGTTGCGCAGGTGTGTCAGGGCCCTAGCCTCCTCACCCGCTGCCCGCGCCCCTCCGTTCCCAGCATCTATGTTGCTCGCGCGCTCTTGCCACGTGCCCTGATCAATTTCTCGCAGCCGCGTCCCTGATTGTTGCTCCTTCAGTAATTCCTTGGTACCTTTCCGCCTATCTCGGGGTGTTGTATTTGCGCGTCGAATATGCTATACTGTGCGGCCTGTGCGCGAACGTTGCTGCGGGGTTTACTCAGGCGGGAAATGAAAATGGTGGAGAATATCGGGCTCGAACCGATGACCTTCTGGCTGCCAGCCAGACGCTCTCCCAACTGAGCTAATTCCCCACGCGTTGATATTGTAACATCAACCTTGGAAAAAGTCAAATGGCTGCCTTTTACCCGCTTACTTTCAAGCCAATTTACAAATCAAAGCTTTGGGGCGGCCACCGCATCGCCGCCCTCTTCCACCGTGACCTCCCAGCCGGATCCCACATTGGCGAGTCCTGGGAGCTCGCTGACCGACCCGACGACAATTCCGTCGTTGCCAGCGGTCCCTTTGCCGGTATGTCATTCGCTGAGCTGCGCACCCGCTTCCCGCTAGAAATGTTCGGTGACTTCGCCCCAGAGTGTCAGCGTGCATTTCCACTCATGATTAAATTCATTGACGCTCAAGAGCCACTCTCCCTCCAAGTCCATCCCGACAACCGCTACGCTCTCAAACATGCCAACGATCTCGGCAAGACCGAGGCATGGTACATCGTCGATGCCATGCCCGGCGCCACGGTCTCGCGCGGCTTTAAAGCCGGCGTCACAGCCGAAAAAGTGGCCAAAGCCCTCCAGCAGGGCAAAATCGAATCCCTCGTCTTCACCTGCAGCGTGAATCGCCACGATGCTATTTTCCTCCCCGCCGGTACCATCCACAGCATGAGCGGTGGTATCTTTCTCGCCGAAGTCGCGCAAAATTCAGATGTGACTTATCGCGTGTACGACTACGGCCGCACGGATAGCCATGGGCGCCCACGGCCCCTCCACCTCCAACAGGCCATGGACGTCCTCAGCTTTCGCGACCCAGGATCCCCTATCCTTAAACCAGTCAAAGTCGAACCATTGCATTACCGTCTCGTCATCTGTGATTTCTTCTCGCTCTACAAGTACGACTTCCGCGAGCCCGTTCACAACTATTCCCTTAAACGCTGTCGCATATTCGTCAATGTCGACGGCCACGGTACAATCATCTCTCCCGAAGGCTTGTTCGATGACGTCGATTTCGGCCCGGGTACGACCATCTTCATGCCCGCAGGAGTGAAAGACTACAGCCTAGTGCCGGCCACCCATTGCGTCATGCTCGACATCATTCCAGGCAAAGTCGTGCTCCGCAAACGAAAAGGCACCGCCACCAGTGCCTAGCTTGCAGATGCTGGCAAGCGCGCAGCGCCCCGCTTCCGCCAGTCCCGCACATTTAACCAAATCGTCAGCACCCAGCTGCCAACGTACACGGCCAGCGTCGCGCGCGAGACCAGTTTTTCGTCGAATGCACAACCAGTGATCTCGTACAAAAGAAAACTAATGTACGAATCGAACGGAATCGGCCTGCCTAATGCTTCCCGCACCTGCCAGTGCCATTCCGTGCAGATACAAAACCCCCAGCCGTACCAGTAGCCCAACCCCACCCACGACAAGCCCGTCAGGGCCATGGTAACAAGATGCCAGCGCCGCGTGCCTCGCCATGCCCAGCCTAACGCGTTGAAGGCCGTCAGTACGCCGTGAAATATCAAAAAGAAAATGTCCGCCGCCTGGAGGAGAAACTGTCGCATGTCACCCTGTGCCTCAGATAACTCTTTCCCCCATTGTAGCACATTCGCCGCGCGGAACGCGCAAAGGCCAATTGGCGCACGGAACACTCGCTCCTTTCCAAGAAAAACGGCAAATCCCCCACACGCCGATGCCTGAAGCATCTCGCCACCACAAATCGCGCACGTTTTGTCATCTCAGTACCTAGGCCGGCCCACCGCATAAAGCTTGATTTCTACGGGCTTACCGCTCGTCTGACAGCCTTTCTCGCATGACGAAATTCCGCATACTAAGGTTTGCTCCCTTCCTCACGCGTACCTTCGACTACCTTCACGAACATATCTCCATGCTGCATGACAAGAACTTCCTATTCTGGTAGTGCACTCGCCCGCACAAGGCGACAAGCAAGAGTGGATCAACAGTGCACTCAACCACCATCTCCTCGCTTGAGCAACATGCGTAGTGCCTTCCCTCACTAGCGGAAGCTCGATAATTGCCTCCACGGTAGCTACGCCGAATGCCCGTCTCCTCGCTCGCGGGCTTTTTTTTGCCCGCTGCTACGCTGAACCGCCGCTGCCCACCGGGAGAATCACTTCCACTCGCGCGTGGCTGCGCCCCGCCAACGCTGCAGCCGGCACCACGTTGTTCTCCATAAGCTGCCCTTCACACACGACACCACATGCCTCCCCACCCCGCGCCCGCCGCACACTTATCTCCACTTCACACCCCCGGAACCGCCGCCGCGCCCTAAAACCCTCCCACGCCGCCGGCAACACCGGCGCGATCCGCAGCCCCTCAAGCTCCGCCCGGATCCCCAACAAATACTGTGTCGCTGCTATGTCCATCCACGCCGCCGTGCCCGTCACCTGCGTCACATTCGCCCAGCCAAATTTAGGATTCTCCGGCCCAACAATGTTGCTCACGTACGCGTACGGCTCGGCTTGGTACCGCTCTAAGCCGATTCTCTGCAGCGCCAGGTGCGGTACAAGCTGCCGGTAGTAGTGCCATGCCCGTTCCGCTCGCCCAAGCAATGCCTCCGCGATAATCGCCCACGTGTTCGCATGACAAAAAATCGCCCCATTCTCCCCGCACCCGGGCGAGTAACCACTGTACGGATCCTCTACCTCCGGAAACGACTGAAAACTTGGATGCAGTTTCTTGATCCCACATACACCTGTGTCAAGCAACTCTGCCACAGCATCCATCGCCCGGCATTGTTGCTCACGCGTCCCCACACTCGCGAGTACCGCCCAGCTCTGACTGTTCAACCAGATCTTCCCATACGTACATGAAGCCGAGCCAATCGGTGCACCATCGTCATCATACCCCCGCCGCCACCACGCGCCGTCCCAACCACACGCCAAAATCGCTCGCTCTTGCTTCTCTCGCACCCCATCTAGCCGTTCCGCCGTGCCATGCTCGCCACGTAGCCGCGCCATCCCCGCAAGCTGCCGCAACACGTACACGTATTGCTGCGCCGCAAAAACTGACTCCCCTTTCCCCCGCTTCGCGAATTTCCTGATCGAATCATTCCAATCCCCATGGTGAATCAAGGGAATACCATGCGCGCCCAAATTCGCTTCCATAAATGCTACCACCCGCAGCAAATGCTCCCACACGCTCGCCGAGCCCACCAAGCTCAGATGATCCGCTGACGATAACCACGGCACCTCCTCCTCTAACAAGCCCAAGTCACCCGTCTCCGCCAGCAACGCATACCCAAGCATGATCAACCAAAGTGGATTGTCAATATGAATGTGCGCCTCGGCCGGCAGTTTCTCCACCGGATTGCATTGATGGGGCGTATGTCCATCCTCGTACTGCTGCGACACTAGATAGCGAAACACCTCACGCGCCCACGTAGGCCGACGATATGCAATCGCTAACATGTCTTGACACGTGTCGCGATAGCCCATCGTCCGCACCCCCGCAGCATGCTGACTGAAAGAACGCGAATATCGCCCCGTGTGCACACACTGCACAGGATTCCACACATTCACCTGCCGCGCAATGTCCGCATCCGGTAAACTCACTTGCAACGCCCCAAGATGCTCATCCCACCACGCACGCAACCCCTCTTTCAAACGCTCTACTTCCCCCGCTCGCCGTAAACGCGCCACACTCGCCCGCACCCCTTCCAACGCCCGCGGCCACCCAATTATCGCATGCGCCTCCCCCCCAAGAAAAAAACACACTCGCGCCTCTCCCTCCCCCTTCACCTCCACCGGACATTGCAGCGCAAAACACGGATCCCCACAATACATCTCCACGTTCCCACAATCGTTTCGCTCCACCGCCACAGGGTCCCTCTCCGTTCGATACGGCCCCACAAATGCATCACGATCACCACAAAAACTCGCCACCGTCCCATCGCTCGCAAAGTACAGAAGTGGGCACTCCCCAAGCTGCGGGTTAAAATGAAAGTGGCGGTAAAGATACACAAGTGCCTCACTCGCCGCGTCGCGCGTCACCTGCAAATTGTGCTTTACGTAGCATGCCCAATCAGTGTCTTGCTTCCAGTCTAGCAGGCTCAGCTCCACATACGCAAATATATCCACCTTCACCGCCGTCTTCCCACGGTTGCGCAATCGCACCTCCCAAATCAGCGCGTTCACCTCTGGCCCGATAAAAAACTCTACTTGCGCTTCCAATTCCCCCCGCCGCGCCACAAACCGTGTCAGCCCCGGTTCGTGCTCCGCCCGCCACTCATCCAGCTCCGCCTCCACCGGCCGCCACATCGGTGCCCACACCCTCCCCTCACCCTCACGCACATACACGTAAAATCCCGGCGAGTCCAGCGGTAAGTTGTACTGCCGGTACCGACTAATCCGACTCTTCAGCGGACTCTTCCACCACACGCATCCCCCTCCCGCCTGCGACACAAACGCGTGCAATGTCCCGTTCGACAGGTAATTGATCCACGGCGCCGGTAGCCTGGGCTGCCTAATCACAATGCGACGCTGCGCATCCTCAAAATAATACACCGCGTCCATACGTCACCTCGTGTCTCGCTTACGTCTCTTCCCGTTCTGGCGCCTTAATCATAATGTCCTCCCCTCCACGCTGCTCGCATGATTCAGGCAAACAATAGCACAAAAGCAGCATCAGCCCGCGTCACTGCTACACAGGGCTAACATCCCGCCACTCTCGCCCACCGATCTTCCCTCTCCCTAACACAACCCACTCGTATCGCCTCGCCTTCCGCGTGCCCCGATACCGCCACTCCCTTACGACGCATGAACAACACATGTGTGGCTAACCATCCACGTCATGCCTGTCTCTCACAACGCCTCTTCGCACTGCGTCATTGTGACCCCTGTGGCTATTCCTTTACCATTCTCCTGCTGTAGCGTTTCCCGATGCAAACACACTAGTAATACCCCCCCCTAATTCCTCAAGCCTGGTCCCTTCGCCCTGCGCAGTCTCGTTAGCGCCGCAGGAGTCGCCGCAACAGCAGGAGCGTCACAAGTTTCAGAAAGCGCACCGTGTCCCGTACCGGATGGATGTGGCTGGAATGATTCGCCGCGTAAATCGAAGCCACAGGTGTCTCAGTGACCACCAACCCATGGCGCGCAGCTTCCACCAAAATTTCCGTTTCTACCTCGAACTTGTCCTTCCGCAACTCGATCAGCGACACGGCATGTTTCGAAAGGAGCCGAAACCCACACTGCGTATCGCTAAGCCTTATTCCACATAACCACGACGTCAGACGCGACATAATTCTATTCGTCATCCGTCGCAGCCACGGCATGCCCTGCGGATTGCCCATCCGTGTGCCACAGACGATGTCTGCGTGCGTGCGCTTCGCCGCCTCCACAAGTTTGGGAATTTCATGCGGTTCGTGTTGCCCGTCAGCGTCAAGCAGGATGCAATACGTGAATTCCTCGTTTCGCAAGTACGTCAGTCCACTGCGTATCGCAGCTCCCTTGCCGCGATTGCTCACGTGGGTAATCACTTCTGCACCAGCGCGCCGCGCTAACTCCCCCGTACGATCACGCGATCCGTCGTCAACAACAATACAACGCGACACGTGTCGACGCGTGCGCGTGACCACATCCATAATCTTCTGTTCCGCTTGATAGGCCGGAATGAGCGCTACAAGGTCTGTCGCCGTCTGGCGCCGCCGCGAGAGGAGCGGCTCGTTCTCGATAAACTGCACCACCAGCTACTCGTGCGCAAGCGTTACAACCGCATCCCCTGCCAGCACCACAGTTCCCACTCCTACATGCTGACGCACAACCCGACCAGCCACTGGCGCCGGAATGGTGATACACGCCTTGTCAGTCACTACATCGAGCAGGTCGTCGCCTTCCCCAATCACGCTCCCCGTACCCACGTGCCACGCCGCTACTTCACACCTGTCTAGGTCCGCTGCAAGCTCTTCTAAACGGTACGTGTGCTCTGAAGTTCCCATAGTGCTCTTGCACCAATTGCCATGCGACCCACCCCTTACGGAATTACCTTGTTGAGTGGATACTCAATAATGTCGCGTGCCCCCGCGCCTTTCAATTGCGGTATTAAGTCACGCACGACTTTCTCGTCTACAACGACTTCTACCGCCAGCCAGTCCTTGTCTCGCAACGGACTCACCGTCGGCTCTTTCAAACATGGCAGCAGAGGTATCACCGCGTCCGCATCACGCACCGCTACGTTCAGCTTCAAGCCCACCTTCTTCCGCGCCAGCAGCGCTCCTTGCAGCAACATCGCGAGATGCTCCATCTTCCGCCGCTTCCATGAATCGTTCCACGCCGCCTTGTTCGCAATAAAGCGCGTCGAAGATTCCGCAACCACCTCGATCACCCGCAATCGATTCGCCCGCAGTGAACTCCCCGTCTCCGTTAGCTCCACAATCGCATCCACCAACTTCGGGCACTTCACCTCGGTCGCCCCCCACGAAAATTCTACCTCCGCCGTCACCCCCTTGCTCGCCAAGAACCGGCGCGTCAGATTTACTGCCTCCGTCGCAATCCGTTTGCCCTCCAGATCCTGCACACTCTGATACGCTGAATCCTCGTGCACCGCCAGCACCCACCGCACCGGATTGTCTGTCGCTTTCGAATACTCTAATTCGCAGATTTCTACCACATCCGCATTATTCTCCAAAATCCAGTCGTACCCGGTCAGCCCACAATCCAAATTCCCTCCCTCCACGTACCGTGGCATCTCCTGCGGCCGGAGTAACACCGGCTGCAACTCCGGATCATCTACACTCGGATAGTACGAGCGGCGCGAAAGCGTCATCACATAACCCGCCTTCGCAAACAACTCAAACGTTGCTTGTTCCAAACTGCCCTTCGGCAGACCAATAACGAGCTGTTGTGACACCCCTCTCTCTCCTCGGTTACAGGTTACCGCGCCCATTATAACGAAACACGGTGGGAAACGCAACGTACATCTCCCCCCTCGCGCGGCCAAAACGAACATCCAGCCTTGCTGCCTCATCCCCCTGTCCCGCAGCGTTCGCGGGGTACGTCCTCTCGAATCAGTGTGAACAGCCTCGCCCGCGGCCCGTCACAGCCTTCCTTCCCCCATCACCGCCAAATGGCGTCCACAACCCGTGGAGTCACCGACGCAGGCACGCTCAGGTACTCATCTATCTGGATCTGATACTCAGCGGCGGCGCGCCCAATCGTCCGATAAAGCTGTGTGAGAGAAATCCGCCAGTCTGTCAGCGCTTTGATCTCGTTCTTGAGCGCCGTTGCTAACTGATCTTGGTAGTATAAAACGTCGAAGGTCGTTGACTGCCCCACTTTAAACTTTTCCTGTTCAGCCGCAAGCTGCTCACGCGCAAATCGTGCCGCTTCTCGCGTAGCATCAATCCGCTTACGGTTTGTCTCAACGTTGCGTAACGCCGTCCGCACGTTGATCGCTACAGTGTGTCGTACCTGTTCAATGGTCAGTTCCGCCTGGCGTGACGCATACTTCGCTTGCCGATATGCCGCAATCGGCTCGTTGTAAAATAATGGAAGGGACACTTCCACCCCCAGCGACCAGCGTGGATGCTCACCACGCCACTGATCACCGTACGCATGACCATAATCATCGCCGACCCCCTCAAACCCCAAAGAACCTATCATGTTCACTTCCGGCAGTAACTGGTTCTTTGCCACCTTCAGTTGCTCGCGCGCGTTCTGCATGCGCAACTTGGCAACCGCTATCACTTGCTGGTTCTGTAACGCCTGCTCTATTAACGTCGGCTCGTCATGTGTCATGTCCACTATCACCGGCTTCTCCAACGGCACAAGGTGATATTGTATTCGGCGCATGGCGCGCGGAAGAAACAGTTCATTCATTTCAAAATTAATCAGCGCCCGCAATTTGTCTTCCGCATTCCGCACCGCATTGCGCGCAATCAGCAGCTGCTCCTCCTGCGCGGCTATACGCGCCTTGGCCTGCGTAACGTCCAACGGAGCGGCCATACCAACTTTGACCTTCGCCTCATTCACTTTCAGCAACTCCTTCGCTAATTGAAGAGTGTACTCCTGTGCCGCTGCTTCCTCGCGATGGTAGTAGAGCGACCAGTACGCTGCCGTTACCTCCAAAATAAGGTCTTGTACAGCCGCATCGAGCTCCACGCGCGAAATGCGCCAGTCATTCCGCGCAATCCGCACCGGCGCCAGGTTCACGTCGATCCCGAAGTTCTTCAGCAGTGGAACGGTCAGGTAGGCTTCCTGATACGTCCGGTACGACGGATTAAACAGTCCGCCAAACTCGTCTACCCGTGTATGGCTTTGCCCCATCCGATAACCATACTCTAAACCAGTGATAAAACGCCCACCAATCCCGCCGTGCCAGTCAATCGTATCGCTGCGCGTGTTGCCCACTACCGTCTTACTGAACCCACGCGGCGCTGTTTTCTTGAACACACGCGGCGCCTTCGCGCCGCTCCACGTAAATTCCATCGAAAACATCGGGTCAAACACACTCCGTTGCTGCCGCACCTTCTCCCATCCTATGCCAGGCTCATAACGACTAATCGTCAAGCCAAGATTGCGCTCTAACGCCCACAAAATGCACTCACGCAGCGTAATGTACACGTTGGAGTCCAACGGTTGCCATGCCGGTGCCAGCGCAGGATAGCTCACCGCGCGGACAACCTCCGCACGCACGTCCGGTAGGTTTGATACCGTGCTCTCCAACAATTGCTGTTCGCGTGCCTCTATCGTCTCCGCATCATACACTGTGATGTCGGATCCGGCACATACAAAGCCTGCCAGCACCTGCACGGCCGCAACCAAGCAAGCAGTACGGGTATTCATCACGCGCGCTACCATGGTGTTTACTTGACAACGAGCAGCACCGTTCTTCGCGCTACCGTGCCACCACAAACCGCACAATTACACAGCAATCTACACTACAAACAGCGCCCTAATTATATCAAAAACGGACACTACAAGTCAACTAACCATAGCTCGTGTTCGACCCGCACCCCCCCCAACACATCGTTGACATACTTCGCTCGTTGTGCTATAATTGCCTCACTTGCCAGCGTCAGTGTAACCTCTTTCACAACGAGGAGCAAGCATGAAAAAATCTCTCTGCATACTCGTGGCCATGTGCGTGCTCGCAGGCTGCGCCTCAGTGGAAACCACGCGTTCGTTCAACGGCATGAAAGTCGACCAGTCCGCATTCGTTGAGCACATTAACGGTAGTGTATGGGGAATCTATCTCTTGCCGATGATTCCTCTGATTGTTCCCTATGAAGAAGGGCTGGTGGACGTGGACACCGCAGTCAATATGGCCACACGCAAAGCACGTACGCTCGGCTACACCAGGGTCACTGATTTGCAGACCGATTGCACCAGTATCTGGATCGCTCCGACCTTCGTACTCTGGTACAAGGAAGTCGAAGTCTCGTGTAACGCTGTCAAATAACAGTCCCGCATCTGGCCTGGCGCATGCCTGACGCCCATAGCGGGGCATGCGCTTTTTTTCACACCCTCCCTCTCCATGAAAGGTCTCCATGTTGCCAAATTCGGTGGTACTTCCCTCGCCGATGCCGCCCAGTGGCGTAAAGTCCGCGCTATCATCGAAGCCGACCCGCGCCGCCGTATTATCGTGGTATCAGCGCCAGGTAAACGCGACGCACGCGATCAAAAAATCACCGACCTTCTCCTCCTCTGCCACGAAATGATCGAGAACGGCATCGACATGGAGCCCGTTTTCGCCAAAATACGTGAACGCTTCCTCACGTTAGCACGCGAATTAAATGTACCCCTCGACTGTACTGCCCTCCTGGACGACATAGAAAAACGAATCCGCAAGCACGCCTCGCGTGACTTCACGGCCTCGCGCGGCGAATACCTCACCGGCAAAATGATGGCCGCCTGGCTCGGTGCCACTTACATCGAACCTGCCGATGCAATCTTTCTTCACGACGACCTGCGCATCATGCCTGCCACTTACCCCCGCCTCGCCGAACTTCTCGAAGGCCCGGGCCGCTTTGTCATCCCCGGCTTCTATGGCAAAAACGAACGCGGACGCATCACCACCTTCTCACGTGGCGGCTCCGACATTACCGGCTCCATCGCCGCCCGCGCCGTCCATGCTGATGTCTATGAGAACTGGACCGACGTCTCCGGCTTCTTTATGGCCGACCCGCGGATCGTCAAAAACCCCAAACACATCGCCGAGCTTACCTACAAGGAGTTGCGTGAACTGGCCTACATGGGCGCCAACGTCCTCCACGACGAAGCTATCTTCCCCGTGCGCGATGCAAAAATTCCCATCGAAATCCGCAATACCAACGACCCCCATGGTGCCTTCACTCGCATCGTCCCCTCCCGGCCTACCGATCCCTCACGCGTCGTCACCGGCATCGCCGGACGCAAAGACTTCGTCCTCTTCCAAATCGAAAAAGATTTGATGAACAAAATGGTCGGCTTCGGCCGCCGCGTACTCCAAATTTTTGAGTCCTACGGAGTTAGCTACGACCACTCCCCTACAGGCATTGATAACATGTCCGTCGTGGTCCGTGCCGATAACCTTGGCGACAAGGAAGAACTCATCGTGGAGGAAATTAAACGCGTCCTCGAACCAGACAGTGTCGAGGTCATTCGCGACCTCGCTATTATCGCCACCGTCGGCCAGGGCATGATCCATTGCGTTGGTTTCGCCGGCCGCTTGTGCACCGCGCTCGCACGTGAAGGCATCAACTTGCGCATCATTGATCTCGGCGCCTCCGAAGACAATATGATTGTCGGCATCAACAACGAGCACTATGAGTGCGCTATCAACGCCATCTATCGCGAATTTGTCGGGGATCCCTGAACGCTCCACCCACATCAATCACACCCACACGCCCCTCCTTTGGAACGCTGACCGCTGCTGATCGTGCCCACGCGTGACAAACCTATGGTGCCGGAGGAGAGACTCGAACTCTCAAGAGGTTGCCCCCACGGGTTTTTGAAACCCGCGTGTCTACCAATTCCACCACTCCGGCCGTCCCTTTCCCACCCTCATTCTACTCAACTAGCCTGTTTTTTTCAACTACCGGCTCCGCACGCCCACATTCGTCGTACCCGGCTTGTACCCGAGCGGAAACACGCGTGGAAATGGGTTCCCCTCGCCCGTACGAATATCTTGCTCAATCGTATCAATTCGATTGCTAAACGCCCGGACACTTTCGAACAGTCGGTACAACGCTTGCGTCGACTCCAGCGTCCCCCCAAACGTGGCCAAGCGCCGCGCCGTGTCGGCAAAATTCCAGATATTCGAAAGGTTCACCCCGGCCTCCGCCGCCGCGTAACGTATCTGACTACGCAACTGGAAATCCACACTAGCCCGGCTGGCCATCACACTCACACTCTGCCACCCGCCTAACAAACTCATCACAGCTACCGCAAGGTATAAGCTTCTTCGTGTCATCAATTCATTATAACATTCTGCGTCTGTCCGCCATTGGCTTCACCTCCTTCATGACCGCGTGCGCAAGCACACAACACGCGCGCCTTCTCACACCCCTTGTCGCAAACCACATGGCTCGCCCTTCTACCTCTGCTGAGATAAGTTGCTTCCTTCACCGTCTGGCCACCAACTACCCACATGTGACCCTCCTCACCCTCGGTCACTCAGTAAGCGGCCAGCCGTTGCACGCTCTCCTTCTCCCTGCAGCCGGGCGCGCATTCGCTATGCCCGATGATCCCCACAGGCCCATCACTTTCTTCTTCCTCGCCACCCAGCACGGCATGGAACCTGCCGGCGGTGAAGCCCTCCTGGCGATTGCCGCCGACCTCGCTGCCCAGCCCGATCCCCACGCCCAGTTTATCCTCATGCCTAACATGAATCCCGACGGGCGCGATCGCCACCGCCGCGTCAACGCTCGCGGTGTGAACCTCAGCACCGATTTCCTCGCCCTCTCTCAACCTGAAACACACGCCTGTGTAGAAATCTTGCGCCGCTTCCGCCCGCATGTCTTGCTAGACATCCACGAATCTGCCGCGCTGAAAAAACACTCCCTCGGGGCACAAGGATTCTTGCTCGACTTTGAAGCCCAATTCGAGCCCGCTAATAACCCAAATGTCCACCGCGCACTCCGTGCCCTCGCCTTCCGAAAGCTCCTCCCCGACGTACTTGCCCGCGTCGCCCGCACAGGCCTCCCCGCCCAACGCTACATCGGTGAAATCACAAGTACTAACCAGATCCTCACTCATGGCGGCCTTTCCCTGCGCAACGTGCGCAACTTCGCCGGCATTATGGGTACCTGTGCCTTTTTGTTGGAAAATAGACTTGACCCCTCCACCGGTACCTATCCCACGCCGCGAAACATCCAGCTGCGCGTCCTCAAGCAGATTTCGTGCATCCGCGCATTCACGGACACTTGCCGCGCCCACGAACGGGCTATCCGCAAAGCCACCTACCTTGCTCGCCGCGCCTGGGACACGCCAACCGTCGGCCATCGCATCTGGCTTGCGTCGCGTTACCTCCCTGCCTCGCCTCATGCCGTTCGCAATGTCCCCCTCATTCGCATCAGCGACGGCGCACGCGTCTTCCTCCCCTTTCGTTACCATCGCATGATCGCGCCCGCCAACCCCGTTTCTCTCCCCACAACGTACCTCATCCCACCCCAACACCCACTTGTCCCTCTCCTGCGCCGTCACAATTTCCGCCTAGAGCCTACAAGCACGGGTATGCTTTGCATCCCCACACAACAACCTGGCGGTCTGCTTCTGCCTCTCTTGCTTGAACCAGTGCGTGAGACGCCGGTCAGCAACAACACTGGTGGGCGTTACTAGGATCGAACTAGTGACCTCTACCTTGTAAGGGTAGCGCTCTAACCAGCTGAGCTAAACGCCCGTCTCTCCAGACACGAACAATTATATCCAACCCTTGCGTACGTTGTCAATTGCGAACGATACTTCGCCTGTAAAGCCCTCAACGCAAATTTACTCACGTAAAACGGCGCACTAATCGCACACAACAGGGATGAAAACAGCTCGCAAACGAACAATCCTGGAACAGCACGATACCCGATCCCATACGGAGATGTTGCAAGCATTCCCATGCCCTTAGAACGCCAACGACATCCCTGTAGTGATCGCTGCCGCCCTCGATTATACCGCTACCACACGCCGTGCAGTGCCGGCCTCCTCGATAGATGCCGTCCCGCAGTCGTGTCTTCGTCGCAATCATCGCGCGGCCCTTGCTCAACAGCTCCTGAACCTCCCTGGCCTCAGGCATCATGCTGCCCGCGCCGAAAAGCGCATCCTATCACCTGCGGACAAACTGGCGCACAAACCACCTTCGCCATACTATTTTCCCGGGATTCCTTTACGCATACTCTCGTTGCCACGTCTGAGCCGCGTTTTTCTTCCAATGCCCTCCTCGACGATATGCCTCTCTCAGCCCGCTCGCGCATATCCTGCCCCGCCAACAACCGTTACCTCCCACCTCTACTTGCGCGGGTGAGCGACCTCGTACACCCGTTTCAGTCGCTCAGGCGTGATGTGCGTGTAAATCTGTGTCGTGGCCAAGCTAGCATGGCCAAGCAGCTCCTGTACTGTGCGTAAGTCCGCTCCTGCGTCAAGCAGGTGCGTCGCAAAGCTGTGCCGCAACGTGTGCGGCGTCACTCGGTGAGGAATCCCTGCCAACACCCCTGCCTTGCGCACAATCGTTTCAATGCTGACAACGCTCAGCCGCCGACCGAAGCGATTTTTGAACACGTACCCCTCCGGCTCGCGACCACCATACTTGGGATGCGCACAGTACGCCTGCAAGGCTACAATCGCCGGTTCTCCAAGCATCACCAGTCGTTCCTTCTTTCCCTTGCCTATTACGCGGATGACACCCTCTCGTAGGTTAATTTGCCCATGCCTAAGTGTGGCGAGCTCGCTGACCCGCAGCCCAGTGCTATACAGCACTTCGATAATCGCACGATCACGTAACCCTTGCACCTTCGTCCCATCGTGAACAGATAACAGGCGCTCCACTTCTTGCACGGTAAGAAACGTCGGGAGCGGGCGATCTAGCTTCGGGGCTCGCAGCCCCGCTGTCGGTAGCACGTTGATTACGCCTTGGCGATAGAGCCACTTGTAAAACGAGCGGAGAGTCGAAAGTCGCCGCGCCACTGTGCGGCGTGCCGCCCCTTGCAACATCCCAGCGGACAAAAAATCCCGAATTTCCAAGCCGGTCACGGCAGCTACGCTCGCCACCAGCCGCGGATGACATTGCTCAAGATAGGCCCCAAATTGCTCCAAATCGCGCCCATAACTGGCCACAGTGTGCGCGCTGTAACGCTTCTGGTGCCTTAAATACTCCCGAAATTGCTCGCACGCGTCAGCAAATCTCATCGCGCCGGACTAAAGACGTAGTTGATCTCCGCCTCCGCCAACACTGGCGCCACCGCATCCTTCGCAGATAGCACCGCCTCTGCTCGTGACACCGGCCACGCAATACCGATTGCAGGGTCATCCCATTTAATCGTCCGTTCGTACGCTGGCGCGTAGTACGCAGTGCATTTGTAATGAAACACGGCCAGATCACTCAACACGCAAAACCCATGCGCAAACCCAGGTGGCACATACATAGCTAAGCAATTCTCTTCTGAGAGCTCCGCACCCACCCAGCGCCCAAAGGTCGGCGAACCCCGGCGCACATCCACTGCGACGTCAAACACTACCCCGCGCACAACTCGCACTAGCTTGCCTTGCGCGTGTGGGTCAAGCTGATAATGTAGCCCACGCACCACATGTCGCACTGAGCTGCTGATGTTATCCTGCACAAACCGTAGGGTGATCCCATGCTGGCTGAACAGGTCCGCACGGTAGCTTTCAAAGAAAAAGCCCCGCGCATCACCGTGACGTACCGGCTCGATTAACAGAACATCAGGGATAGCCAATGAGATGAATTTCATCGCAAAAACATGATAAGGTTACTGATGCGACGCCTCCCACACGGAAAGGATGAGCTGACGCGGGTCACACGGCTGCGAGAGTGATGCACAGTAGCGCCGAAGAAACGCTCGCCGCTCAGCTCCTGTCGTAAACCCATAGGCGGCCGTGTACAAGCTTGTCAAGTCCCTTACACGCCGCCGCCAGGGCAAGCGGCGATAAAAGCGCATCCTACTAATGCCAGTAAAAAGAACCGTCGTAGCCCCCCCCGACGCCGGTCCAACATGAATATTCGCCGGAAGCAGGGCTCCATGCGCCACACCCCGATCGTGCAAAAGAGCAACGGCTTCGGCAACTGCTCGGATGACACGCCGCCGTGTCGGGAACCCTGGTGGCATCTTCACATCACGCATCAACGCTTGTAGCGCAATGTGCATGTCGCTGTATTCCTGCACCAGTACAATTCGGCCTGGCATCCGTACGATTAACAACGGCGCCGGTGTGCCTATGTGCAGCGCATGCAGCCGCCAGCTCGCACGCCATAGCCGCAGCGGATCCCCCTCCCGCACGCGCTTCAGCCAGCGCAGAAACCAGCGTGTTGGCTCACGCTGCTCCGTTATCATCACCCGCCCATGCGGATGCGTCCATACCCCAATCACTCGCTCCCGCGTGTGCCGCAGCACGGTCACATGTCCCTGCAAATACCATGTCTCACTGAGCACATCACTGACAAGATCCTGTACCAGACAGCGTGAAAGCGTGCGCACTGTCCACCCAGACCACACCCGTCTTGCCAGTGTTGGCTCGACCCACTCACTCAACGGCGCCAACTCCCGCGTGGCGCGTACACAACGCTCGTTACGCTCTCCCGCTTGCTCTATTGAGTATCGGACACTCCGCCGCCAGATCTCCGCCCACAACCACCGCCATTCACGCCCCGTCAGTTCTTCGCTTGTCCCCGTCGCCTCCCCAAATGCGTCCAGGTACTCCGTCAAAAAGGCTATGCGTACCTTGAGCGGTACCTTCTTGCCCAGACAGTGCTGTAGTTGCACCAAATCCTGTACCAAGTCAGAACGCCTTGTACGCCCAATCCGCGCCTGCGAGAAATCTGTCACATGCCAGCTACAGGTACGCGGATTATACAGTAGATTGCCGGAATGAAGATCACCATGCGTCACCCCCGCTGCATGTAAAAGCGCTACTGCCCGCCCGAGCGCTCGTGCCGCTGGATAAGCCCGGCACGAATCTCGTGGCGGCGAGAGCGTATCAAACGTCACTGTGTCAACCATGAATTCCGCTAACAACCACCCGTGCCACTCCTTGCCCCGCCGCTGCCACCCACACGCAATCGGTCGTGGCGCTATATCGCCAATCCGCGCCAGGTGGCAGAGAACGCGCCACTCACGCTGCAAAGCACTCCTCCCACACCACCGTTCCACTCGTTCGCGCACAGTACTCAACACGCAATGCTTGACCAGCACACCCCCTCCCTGCACAGGGAAAATGCCGGTCTCACGATGATGCCCCCCACGCTTCAGCGTATCGGCGTGCGCCGCACTATACTCTAGCGGATCAACCCAGAACGCTTCCGGAATCGCCGCGCTCAGCTGCGTGTCGTAATACTCCCACTGAACCTCGTTCCGCATCCTAGCGGCCACTGTCTCTCCACACCTGCTCACATGCCGCCCACACCTCCTCCACGCCGATCTGTGCCATGCACGGCTCCGCCAACGGGCAAATCTGATGCCGGCATGGAGTACACGATACCGGGTGGAAAATTTCCACGCGTGCTGCGGCACTCTCTGGCACACGCCACCGATAATAGTCTGCTGGACCGTACAGTACCACCGCAGGTGTACCCACTGCCGTCGCCAAAAACGCTGGTCCTGAATCAGGCCCTACAAACATGCGCGCGCGTCGCAAAACGGCCGCGCACTCCGCAAGGCTCGTCGCGCCCGCAAGCACAGCTACCTCCCCACCTGCAGCCTCCCCTAATTCCCGCAACCCTTCCGCCTCCGCCACACCCCCCAGCAACACTACCGGCACTCGCCACACACTCCCAATCCGCCGCAGTAGTTCCACCCAACGCGCCGCCGGCCAGTTCTTGGCCGGGCGCTTTGAATATGCCGCTATCGCCACAAACGCCCCTCCTGGCCCAATCCCACACCCCCTCAGTAACTCCTCCGCCCGCTCTACATCCCTACGCGCCACCCACGAGTACTCCAACGCCAGGGAAGGCATCACCACAGGCGCAGCCCCGCAGTCCTCTAGCACGTCCAGTACCAAGCGCACACACAGTTCTACCTCCGTGCGCAGCGTATCGTGATGCGGTGCGCGATACAAAAGCCACGCTAATTTCTCCCGCTGCCAACGCCCGTACTGATACACCCGCGGATAACCAATAATCCGCCGTGCCCCGCCCAACCACAATAGCGGCACACGCCCCAGATCTTGTGGCGAAATGATCGCATACTCGTACCGTCGTTGCCGCAAAGCTCCCAACACACGCAGTTTTTCTCTTATCGATCGATCACGAATCACGAGTATTTCGTTCACATACGGGCAAGACCGGATTATCTCCACTCCACCCGCGTGTTTTGCAAGCACCGTAATGTGAGCCTCAGGTAGCTTCTCCCGGAGCACACGTAGCGCCGGAATGCACACCAACATGTCACCAATGTTCTGCAAACGCGTGAACAGAACGTTCATGACGGCGCTCCCAAAGGGGGGGTCAGTAGCCTCCGTAGCGGCCCGGGTAGCCACGTCACTACGTACGACCGCCAACATTTCACCCGCCACGGACAATCTGCTAGCGCACGCCGGTACCACGTCCGCGCTACCCGAACCTGCCCCTCTGCCATCGCCTCTCGCCCCAAATGCCACGCAATGTTTGCGCGTCGCCGCCGAATGACCTTCTCTGGCACATGTCCCGCCGCCACCGGCGCATGCCGAGCCAACACCTCTCGTTGTAACGTAAAAATTCGCTGTCGCTGCCGTTTCCCAGCTGAATACGGATGCGAGCGAAAACGCACTAAGCACTCCGGGCTATAACACACATCGTACTGCGCAACCAACTTGAGGAAGAAATCCCAGTCGTCCGTGGGCGACAGCGTTACATCAAAGCCACCAATCGCCTCACACGCCGCCCGCGCTACCATCGCCGTCGCCGGCGGAATAAACAGCTCCCCACCCAAAAGCCGTCGCCACGTCACCAGCCGATCCGCGCTGCCCTTGTTCTGGACAACTTCGCGCCCGTCCTCGTAAAATCGCACAAACGCAGAGTAGTGCCACTGCGCCCCGGGCGTGCTCTCCAATGCCCGCAGCTGCGTCGCTAATTTGTGCGCCGACCAGAGATCATCTTGGTCTACAAATGCGATCCACGTCCCACGCGCACGAGCAATTCCCGCATTCCGCGCCGCCGCCACCCCCTGATTTTCCTGTCGTATCAAGCTAAGCCGCTGTAAAATCGGCGCCCTTGCCCCACGACATATCTCCTCAACTAGCGCTGCAGAATCGTCCGTGCTCCCGTCATCGACGACTATCAGCTCCGCGCTCTGTTCGCTTTGTGCAGCAATCGAGGCTAGCGTCTCAGCCACGTACCTTCGTCCGTTGTACAGCGGTAATACAATCGAAATAAGTGGTGTCGCAGTCCCCACGCGCGCCCCCTCCTCCCCTCACTGTCGCTTGATCCACCGCCGCACACGCTGCCGCGCAAGTTCCAGCCCACGCAACATGAACAGCACTTTCCCGCGCACCTTCTCACGCGTCAACGTCACTAGGTGCCCATCTACCGTAATCACCGAGAGTGCCTCCGCACCAAAATACCGCTGGATCACACGCTCTCGTACCGCTGCTGCCACTCTCTCCTCCATCCCCGCCTCCACCTCCCCCTTAATCCCGATCCCATACACCGACCGCGGAAATAATTTCGGCCGATCCGCAAACACCCACCGCGTCGCAAACGGCTCAAGTAACACCCGAAATCCTTCCGGCGTAAAGCGCCAATAATCCGATGGATACGCGTGAATCGGGCACAGCATCACCGAGGTGATCACACATACTCCCCCCGGCCGCAGTACTCGCGCTACCTCACTCATCGCCTTAAACGGATACTG
>JAOACZ010000220.1 GCA_026417575.1 bacterium
AGATGTGTATAAGAGACAGCGGCTAGGCATGATACAGAACCCCGCTCGCCGCCTGATTGCACAGCCAGTATTATGACAGGTTTTCCCTACTTGCGTAACCTGTAACAAGGGCCCACCAACTATCCCCAGCAAATCTCCCACACGCAATGCCCCCACGGGCACACCTTTCACAACTATGTTCTCTCCAAACGCACCGGGCGCCGGGCGCACTCCCACCTTTCGCATCAGACCAATGTCCGCCACATCCAAAACTGAAACCTGCCGCGGTCCGCCCCCCGCGTGGGCGTCACCAATAATGCCATGATCACGCCGACAGCGCGCGGCGCGCACGGCGTGTTTCGCGCTCCCCCTGCGCCGACTCACACAAACTGCCAGTATCATCCCCGCTGGGCGGCGAGTGTCGCGATGCATGTGTCAAGAGCCTCCTGCCACGAGCGCACCACCGCGCCCGTAAGTTCCGTGTACCGGCGCGTGTCCATGGCTGAAAAGCGCGGGCGAGGAGCCGGGCGTGGAAACTCCTCCGTTGCACACGGAGTAATCGTGATTTCCCGATCAGCTGGCAATACCCCATACCCTTGCGCCAGCCGCACAATCTCCACCGCAAACTCATACCACGAGCATACCCCGCGATTGCAAAAATGCACATACCCGCGCGCACCGCACCCCAGCAGACGCCAAACTGCCTCGGCTAAATCCGCTGCGTACGTCGGTGACCCCCGTTGATCATTTACCACCTGCAGCTCTCCCCGCGCCGCCGCCACGCGCAAAATCGTTCGTACAAAATTCTCATGATGCGCCGCATACAACCACGAGGTCCGCACGACCATCCACGCCCCCCCGATCGCTTCAATGTACAACTCTCCCGCCCGCTTGCTCTCTGCATAAACTCCCCGCGGCGCGGGCGGATCATCTTCCCTCAGCAAATGTGTCCCGTCCCCTTGGAAGACAAAATCTGTACTCACGTGCATAAACGGAACCCCTCGTGCCGCACACACCACCGCCAAGTTCCGCGGCCCGGCCGCGTTGATCGCAAACGCGCGTTCCCGTTCCCGTTCCGCCTCGTCCACCGCCGTGTACGCCGCGCAGTTGATCACCGCGTCAGGCGCATGCCGCTCACAAAATGCCTCGACCGCCGCGGCGTTTGTAATGTCTAGTTCCTCCACGTCCGTCTCAATCACGTGCACAGACCCGGGCCGCTGTGCCATGACCTCCTGCGCCAGCATACCACGCGCCCCCGTCAGCAATACCGTCCTCATTCCCGCCACACGCTCGGATGCAAAGTGACCGCCCGCCCGTTATTGTATGGAGCGACATCTATCTCCTGCAGCATTACCATTCCCTCCACTCGCACGGGCTGCCCCCCAAAACTCTCCGGCAGCTTCAGCGAGCGCTGCACCTCCACACACTGCGACGGCTGCAGATCACCAAGAGTATGCTCAACCCGACTGCCCCCAACCCGCGTCACAACACGTGCATTGCGGATGAGGCGCGTGCCCCGATTCTGAATCACAAAGTACACCTGCGCCTCCGTCCCCAGCCGCAAAGTGGGCGGGTCGAAATAAATCGTCGTCATCGCAACGTCATAAATCCGGTCGCGCGGGTCCGCAAGCAAACGCCGCACATTCACAATGCCGTACCCAAACTCTGCATCGCGTCCCCCGCGCCCTAGGTTGTCAGCTGCTTGAGTCACTGCGCGATAAGCTTCTTCCGCCGTAATCCCACTCCGGTCCCCTATCAACGCCGCCAGTGCACCAGCGATGAACGGTGCCGCCGCCGACGTACCACTAAACTCCATATACCCCTTTTCCCGCGCAGTCGTAAGCACAGCCACTCCTGGCGCGACCACCGTCAGCTTCCCCCCATAATTCGAAAACGGTGCCCGTTGCAGCAGTCCGTCCACTGCTCCCACACTGATCACCTCCCCCACCGACCCTGGAAAGGCCACCTCATCGCGTCCCTCATTCCCCGCCGCCGCCACAACCACTGCGCCCCGCTGCCACGCATACGCAATCGCCTCCCGCACCGCCTCGCTCTCCCCCTGCGCACTCATGCTCAGGTTGATCACTCGCGCCCCCCGTTCCACCGCATACAACGGCCCCTCCACCACATCAAATGCCGTCCCCCGCCCGCTCGCATCCATCACCTTTACTGCCATCACGTACGCCCTGGGCGCTATCCCTTTCACGCTGTGCGCCCCCAGCCCGTTCCCCGCGATAATCCCCGCACATGCTGTCCCGTGCCCGTGCAGATCCCGTGTGTCACCGTTATCATCCACAAAGTTATATCCACCCAGCACACAGTGCATCAAGTCAGGGTGCGTCGCATCTATCCCCGTGTCAAGCAGCGCCACAATGCAGTTCCGCCCGTAGTGCGCCTCGGCCGCCGGATTGTCAAGTCC
>JAOACZ010000222.1 GCA_026417575.1 bacterium
TAAATTTCGGCCGGTCCCGGTCGCCGAATGTCATGCCAATCCCTTTTTTGGAGGGACGCCGACCTCGGCGTCCGCATCTTCCGCCAATCCCTTTTTATGGAGGGCTGCCGGCCTCGGCAGCCGCATGTCCCGCACACCCCAGCTCCCGCACCCCACCATACGAAATTGTAAATTCCTGCCGGTCCCGGTCGCCGAATATCATGCCAATCCCTTTTTTGGAGGGACGCCGGCCCCGGCGTCCGCACATGTCGCATGTACGCCCTGGGAGCGCGGACGTCTCGTCCGCATCAAGAATTTCCGCCATGGAGGGCTGCCGGCCTCGGCAGCCGCATGTCCCGCGCAATCCCGGTCACACGCCCCACCTCGCCCAATTGTAAATTCCCCCCCCGCCCTCGGCGTCTGCATGTGGCCGCCGAACCAAGTGCGCGCGGCCAACCCAAGCCGAAGCCGTGCCTGCCACGCGACGGGAGACCTGTTACCATATTCCAGCGGCCACTGAATTTGCACACAGGAGAAGCATCCACCACACTGCATCGCAAGTCATTGCGCCGCAACGGTTTGCGTGCCGGTATAACCTGTTGCGCGGCAAGAAGCTATGTGCGATTGTGGCGTAGACCTCTCCGACGCTATGCTCAATCTCGCCTACGCCAACGCCCAGGCTCTTCACCTGCCCAACGCGCGTTTCGAGCGTGCTGACGCGAAATCACTCCCTTACCCTGACGGCGCCTTCGCCACCGTCATCTCAAATTCTCTCATCCATCACCTCAGCGACCCCGTCCCGTTCTTCAACGAAGCTGCACGCGTCGCCACACCCAACGCCGCCATCCTTTTCCGTGATATCCGTCGCCCACCTCCATTCCTCTTCCCCCTCTGGTGGCGCTGGTTTGGTCGTCACTACTCCGGGCAGATGCTGCGCTCCTATCAAAACTCACTCCGCGCCGCCTTCACCCCGCGCGAACTCGCCGCCGCCCTGCGCGCCTCCAACCTCCGCCGCTGCCGCCTCTTCCGCTACCACCTCACTCACATTGGCATCGTCCGACCCGCCTCATCCACCACCACAGTACAAGCATCATCATCCCAGTCACCCCCTCCGGCACTATCATCGTGACCAGCACTTCCCTAGGTTGCGTCGGCGCATTGTGCGTCAGGCGTACGACCGCTTCGTATACGCCAGTCCCCTTGCCTGTCGCATCACATGTCACCATGACGCTCTGCCAGCTCCCAGCAGACACAACCCCGCTCGTCGGCGTGATGCTCAACCACTCGTACCCGCTCCCAGGCCGAAACCGTAACGCAAGATTGTTCTTCACATACGCTTGATTGTAAACCTTCTGTACCGCAGGACCTTGCGCACTCGCCTGAATCCCAATCGTACACGAGTTCAACGTCCCATTCATCGACTTGTACTGATACACAATCTCTCCCGTCGAATACAAAATCGCTTGGAACGTTTGGTATTGCGTCGTCCCATACCGCGGTACCCCCACCCACGACACTACCACTCGCCCTGTGGTGGCATGATAATACACTCCCCCTCCAGCTCCCGGGTCTAAATCATCCCAAAATACAGCCAAAAATGGATTCGGTGCCGCGCTCGTCGGCAACGCAGTGTTACCTGCGCTTATGCCGCCATTCGTCAGGCCAATGCCACCATTTGCCCCAATCGTAAAACGGGTATATACACTCCCAAAAAAGGGAAAGCTGAACGGCAACACGTACGGCCCTTGTACACTGTCGTCGTTAAGCAGTACGCTCGTCCCATTCGTGCTAATGTCAACCCACGAATACACAGGCCCCCCCGCTTCATCGCTATCCTTCACCTCATATCCCGGCAGCGGCTTCGTTAGTTGAAAACTAAGCGCCGCAGTCCCCGTATTGCTTATCAAAAGAATGTCTGTGCCGCTCCCGTAAAAGAGCATATTCGTCGGCCCGTACCTCAGACGCGGCGCGGCCACCCCCCGATCCTCCCGCAGTACCAACGCGTACGGCTGAGGCCCCTGCGGAACATTGTGCCCAATCACCCGTACCACGTACACACCCTCCACCGCCGTCGGAAAATCTACCCCTTCCACGTTGTTCAGCCGATCCGGACTCGCCTTCCCATTCCCATACACAACCTCCCCCTCCGGCGTCTCAATCACTAAGTCTAAATCATTGACAAGTTTGATCCCCGCACTCAACGTCGCAGGGTAATCTGTCCACGCTAACGTCACACATAACTTGTTTGTACCAGATACTCCCAATGTGTACGTGTTCGTCGCACCCGTACTG
>JAOACZ010000149.1 GCA_026417575.1 bacterium
GGGTAGTAGAGCGGGTGAGTGCGAAGACAGTGTGTGAAGGGGTGGGGGTGACATCGTTTGGGGAGAAGGGGATCAAGATGCCGAGTGAGAAGGCGAACCGAACGAACTTTGCTTGGTGGGTTGACGGGAAACTGGCGCCACCGAATTGGGATGGGAAGACGCCGGTGCAATAAGCAGGCCAGTGGCGGAACGGGAAAAAAGATGGGAGCCGCGCACGCGGCTCCCGTTTTGTCGTGAAGTGTACTGTTAGCGCTTGTGGGCGGGCTGGGAGAGGAGCCAGCCGCAGCCCGAGGGAACAACAACGGCGCCCTGGCGGGGTTCGGGTTTGGGCAGGAAGCCGCGCTCGTCAGCGAGAAGCATCCATGAACCGGAGCGCAAGGTGAAAGTGGCGGGAGTGGAACCAGGGTTGAGGAGGATAAGGAAGCGAGGCTGTGTAGGGTAGGAATCATCGGCGTTGAGGATGTAACCGAGGGCATGTGGATGGGGAGGGTAGATGAACTCAAAAAAGGCTGGTGGTTCGTGACGTGGTGAGCGCAAGACTGGGAAGCGTTTACGGAGGTTGATGAGGCGGCGATAGAAGTGAAAGAGCTGGGCGTGGCGCATGAGGAGTTGCCAGTCAAGCATATTGCGGTCGTAGTCGTGAACTTGTGCGGGATTGATACGGAGCATTTCTTGTCCTTCCCAGAGCATGGGGACGCCGTGGGAGGTGAAGAGGATGAGGGCAGCCATTTGGGCGCGGTGAAGTTGTTGAATGGGATTGGTGATCCCTGCGTCAAGGAGGCGCCAGCCGATAGTGTTTTCGTCGTGGCTTTCGACGTAATTGATAGTTTCACAGGGGGTGGCGTAAGCATTGCGGTCGCGGCTGGCCATGACGCGCTGGGGGATGCTGTCACGCCGTTCAGCGCGGGCGACGAAGGCCTTGATATCCTCGCGGAACCAGTCGTTCCACTGGGCGACGCCACGGCCTTTCAAATCAGCGCGGTCGTATGACCAGCTTTCGGCGATCCAGATGACGTTGCCTTTGGTGGGCTTGGCACGCTGCACACGCGCCATGTGTTCCGGGGTGAACAAGCCGGTCTGGTCGAGCAAGTGGGACAAGTCGAAGCGAAAGCCATCAACATGATAGGTTGACACCAAATGACATAAGCTGTCAACGATGAGCTTACGCATCATTGGGCGGCTGGCGTAGGTGGTGTTACCGCAGCCGGAGTCGTTACGGCCGGTGAAGAAGTATTCGAAGTCAATCAAACCTAGATAGTTGTTTTCGTTGGCGGTGTGATTGTAGACGACGTCAACGATGACGGCGAAGCCGTGAGCGTGGAGGGTGTTGATAAGGTTTTTAAGTTCGCTGACGTGACGGCGTGCGGCGGGGTCGGTGGAGAATGAGCTTTCGGGGGCGAGGAAGAGGGAAGACATGTAGCCCCAATGATAGTGGCGTTGGAAGTCGAGGCTAGAGCCGTTATCGAACTCGTGGAGGGGCATAAATTCGATTGCGTTGACACCGAGACGTTTGAGATGGTGCAGAGGCGATCCTGGCTGGGCGTTGGTGAGAGCATTGTAACGCCAGGGCATGTTAGAAACGACAGGGTTACGGCCGGAGATGTTGGCGATGTGGGTTTCGTAGATGATGAGTTGATCGATTGGGGGCGTGACAAAGTTGTGGTCGGTCCAGCCAGTGAAAGGTGGGTCGTTGTGATCTGGCCAGATGACGATACTGTTACCGGAGGAATGGAAGTTAGCGTGGGCGTAGGGATCAGAGATGAGTGAGGAGTGGCCGTCGCGGCAGATACGGAATTTGTAGAAGGCGCCATGGTAAGCGACGTTGGTGGGGACAGTGCATGACCAAATGAATTCATGGTCACGAGACATGTGTTTGATGACGAGCGGGTTTATCGAGGTTGGGCCATCGAAGAAGATCAGGTCGGCAGACTGAAGACGCGGTCCGAAGAGCCTGAAGAAGACAGCAGTCGGAGTGACCACAACTCCGAGGGTTTGGGTGGAGGTGGGGATGGAGTTGAAGAACGCCTCGAGGAGTGGGCGATCTAAGGTTAAGGGGAGTGAGAGGTTGGTAGTGAGAGGAATACCATTTGCGTCGGCAACATGGGCGACGGAGAGGCGCTCGTTAAGTTGGTAGTGGGTGGCGGCGAAATCGAACGGGGAGCAAGAGAGTTCCACGATCGAAGGGTTGTCGGTGAGGGTAGCGGTTAGGATAGAGCGGCGGGGGAGAGCGAAATTGGTGGGGGAGACGGAAGGCTGTGAAAGGGGCTCTGAGAATTGGACACGGATTTGATTGGAAGAGATGACGAGAGCGTGGAGTGGGCGCGGTGGTGTGATGTCACCGTAGAGATCGAGATTAAGCCAGAGGTTGTTATTTCGGACAAATTCAAGGGGTGTGAAGTCAAGGGGGAGCCAGTAGTTGGCTTCAGTGACAAACCTGAATTCGGGATAGCCACTGGGACCGGGCACATTGACTGCGGCGGTATTAGTGAGGAGAACGTACGTACGATGGTCAGGGAGCGGGAGCATACGCCAGGCTGGGTTGCCGATTGACGCGCCCCAGTTGTTGAATGAACCTACGACGTAGACTACATCAGATGTGGCGAGGGTGGTGGCAAAGGCGGTGGGGTCACAGAGGAAACGGACGAAGTGAACACCGTTAGAAAAGTCGTACCCGGCGCACTCGGCAAAAGAGCGAAAGGGGGTGAGATCAATCCAGAGGTTGACGCCACGGCGGTAGCGAGGTGGGAGATGATGGGGTTCCTGCCAGACGCCGCGGCCGGTGACGAATTTGAATTCGGCGGGGGAACGTGGGTTCAGGGCATTAAGAGCGGAGAGGGGCTTGACGAGTTCATAGATTTCGGCACGTTTTGCGGGCTGCATGCGCCAGGCGGGGTTGCCGATGGCAAGTTGCCAACCGTTGAAGGAGCCGGCGACATAGATGCCCTCGGAAAAAGGATCCGCTGCGCGCCAGGTGGGCAAGTGATAGATGAAGCGAACAGTTTGGGCGGTGAGGTCAACGACGTAACCGGCTTGGTGGGGATCAAAGCCATTGTGGAGGGGGTTGAGGGAGGTGGCGCGAAGTTGTGGAGGGAGAAAGAAGGCGAAGGACACGGAGAGGGCAGCGAGCGGACGAAAAAGTGGCATGAGGTAGTGAGCGTAGGACTGAGGTTATCGTAACGTTACGAATGATTGTAGCAGAGCTGAGAGTAAAAAGTCAAGGTCAGGCATGAGGGTAAAGTGCGTGCATATGTGGACGGGGTGGGGAAGGTTTAGTAAAATGTGCATAACAGGGGCACGAGGATGAGCACGCCACGAGAACCGATGCCGGTAATGTTAGTAGCGGGCATTTTGCGTGTGCCGGAAGTTTTGCGCGATGAAGTGCATGCGTGTCTGGCGGCTGAGTTTGGGGCGATTGCGGAGAGTACAGAGGAGAAGCCTTTTTTGCATACAAGATACTACGAGGCTGAAATGGGCCCGGGATTGCTCCGGCAGTACGTGGCGTTTGAGCGACTGATAGATCCGGGGCAGCTGGCAGCGATAAAGCTGAAGACGAATGAGATGGAAGGACGCTGGCAAGCAGCGGGGCGGCGGCGGGTGAATATCGATCCGGGTTTGCTGACAGACCATAACTTGATCTTGGCGACCGGAAAAGATTACGCGCATCGTATTTATTTGGGTGAGGGAATTTACGCGGAGGTGACTTTGTATGCACATGGTGGTGGATTGAGTGCATTGCCGTGGACCTACCCAGATTACCGCGAGGCGGAGACGATCGCGTTTTTTGAACGACAGCGACAACGGTTGCGAGTGATACGACGGGGCTTTGGGCAGAGTACCCAGTAGGCGCGAGGCAGGTGAGCGCCTAGACGAGGACAAAGGCGCCGAAAAAGCACTTTAGGGGATAGTTGTTGGCGATGACAGTCGGTATAAACCGTGAGAATTATGATGTGGCGGAAAGGAACCGTGTGAGGGCAAAGAATGACTCGTGGCTAAGGAGCGTTTTAGTGGTGAGCTTGGTGGCAGTTGGCATAAAGTAAGCAGAAAAATGTGAGCGAGGAGGTGTGCTTGTCCCATCTATCCATGTTTACGTCCCATTTAACCATTGAACAGATTGTCGGAATGCTGTAATCTATTTCGGAGGACGACGGCGAAGGGATGACAAGAAGATTTAAACAATCAGGGTACTGCATGAAAGTGTGGAGAGTGAGCTGGCAAAGGATAGTCCAAGGCGCGCTATGGAGTATGGGGTGGGTGGGAGTGATGGTAGGTGGAACGAATGAGTTAGCGCGGATTGTGGTGTATCCTGTGGTAGCGGCGAGGGCACCGGAACGATTTGGGGCGAACATTACAGGTGGGTATGATTTGAATAATTTTACGAGTGACGCGGGGATGGAGCCATTGGTAATGCGGATGCGGTGGCGCGCGACGGGGGGCGGCAGTACGTACATACAGAATAACGTGACAGCGGGGGGATACTACAACTGTCTTGACAATGGGTTTTTCAACGGTGCGACAGTACGGGTGTATCGAGTGAGCGGTGGGGTGGTACAACTTGTGCGCAAGGATGTGGTGACCAACTACATGGCCTACGTGCGTCATCCATGGAGCAATGCGACAAGTGGAGTGAGTGCGAGCCTAAGGAAAGCGGCATATGGGAACAACGTTTTTGTGGTGGTAGGGGAGTACGGGACGATTATACGATCAAGTAACGGAATGGTATGGGCATCCCAGAGTTCTGGCACGGGCAACCATCTTTTAGATGTTGGTTTTGGGGATGGTGTATTTATGGTGGTGGGGGAGAATGGGACAGTACTAACGTCAGCTGATGGTGTAAGTTGGGCAACGCGAAATAGTGGCAGCAGTGCGCACTTACGCGGAGTTGCGTACGGGAATGGGCGGTTTGTTGTGGTAGGAGACGGAGGAGTAATCCAATCAACAACAAACAATGGGTTGGGGTGGATGGTTCACTCTTCTGGAACTAGCAGCGGGTTGTACGGAGTGGCTTGGGACAGCGTGCGAAGGGTATTTGTGGCAGTTGGTGCTGGGGGCATGGTATTACGTTCAACGACGGGGACGAATTGGGTAATTCAAACGTCCGGGGTGAGTGTGAACTTGCTGGGCGTGGCGGCGCAGTTTGGCGATTTTGTAGCAGTTGGAGGGAACAACACGATTATCACTTCGCGAGACGGAATCACGTGGGTGCTGCGTAGCTCTGGAACGACAGCTGGATTGGTAGGTGTTTTCGGGGGTTACAATCGTGTGGTGTATGCTGCGGGCAGTAACGGAACGTTACGAGTTTCTTATGACAAAGGGGCGACATGGCAAGCAGAGACCCACGTGGTTAGTGGAAACGTGTACGGAGGGGTTTTAGGGGGCGACGTGCTCATAGCGGCAGGAGAAAATGGCACGGTGGAGCGTGCGACGAGCGAGACGCGGATAATTTTGGGATCAAGTGGACCGGCAGTGCAGGCAGGGGATTATTATTTTTTGGAGAAGGAGGTTATCAATCATGATCCTGCTGTGATACACGATCGTTTGCAGGGGAGTAGTTTGGCGCAGGGCGCGGATACATGGCCGGTAAGTGGTCCTGGCTATGCAGTACGGGACGCGAGTACGGTGGCACTAACGAATGGGGGCCGCAGTAGTTTAAAGATTGTGGCGACGAACAGCGTGGGGGAGGTGAGCATTCGGCAGTATCGGTACGGACCACTGTCGAGCACATACGTGCAGTTGGAGCCAGGGAAACACTATGCCGTGAGTGTGTGGCTCAAGCAGGATGGAAACGTTACAGGGAATCGGGTTCGATTTTATATGAACGGGGCGTACAGTGGAGTAAGCACGGCGTTTGACAACGTGAGCACGAGTTGGCGGGAGTACCGCTGGGTGTTTACAGGTCCGGCGGTTCCTGCGGAGGGGTCGTCGATTATTCAACACTGTTTAGGTTTTACGAATGGGACGTTGTGGGTGGATAACTTTGTAATTTACCAGACCAACTATGCAGTGATGGCGGTGGACCCGCGTGTGATAGCGGCGTATGCACAGTTTCGGCCGGGGCCGACACGGATATGGAGCGGGCACGAGAATATCAACTGGGGAACAACGCTTGCGGCCTGGACTGATGAGGATCTTTTGAGTGTGCGGACGTGGAGCCCGGATCGTGGTATGCGGATGTCGACGGGGTTCAAACTTCCAACGGCGTTGCGATTTTGCCGCTTGGTGGGGTCGACGCCGTGGCTGATAGTGGGGCCGTTTATGGACGAACAGGACTGGTTGGATTTGTTGGAGTACTTGGCTGGGCCAGCAGGGACAACGTACGGGAGCAAACGGATAACGCAAGGGCAGACGAACACCTGGTTTTCGGAATTCGAGAAGATTCGGTTCGAGTTTGGCAACGAGATGTGGAATAGTATATTTTCGTGGTATACGGATGCAATAGACTACGGGCGTTTTTGCGCATATTGGATCAACGTGGTGACGGGGAGCCCCTACTGGGCGAGCGTGTCGAACAAGGTGGAGTTTGTAGTGAACGGGTGGGCGATTCAGACAGGGACGAATGGGTATGGGGCGATGGCGAAGCAGCAGTGTCCAGGGGCTGGTATAGTGGACGTGACGTTATATCATGGCGGATGGGAAGAAAGCATTCAAGTAGGAGGGAGTGCGGTCAACGACAGAGGGTTCCAGGAGGTGCTGTACTATGCGGTGCGTCAGAATAATCCGCGTACGGACGCACACACGACGACACGGGATGTGCTGGTGGAGCAAGGGTTAAGGTACATTCTTGCCACTTATGAAGGGGGACCGGGGTACAGCTTGCCGACCCCTGCACAGCCGTACAACGTCGTGGAAGAGAGTTACGGTAAGTCATTGGCTGCTGGGGTAGGGACGTTTGATTCATATGCGTACGCGGCTTACCGAGGTTTTGGGCCGCAAGCTTTTTTCACGTTTGCCCGCGGATATAATTGGACATCACACACGCCGTTTATGCAAGGATACCGGGCACATCCGTGCTGGCAGGCGCTTGAGGCGTGGAATCGGTATGGCATCGGGGATCTGGTAGTGAATGCGATGATCGAGGGGCCGGGGCGGGACCTCCCTGCAACGAAGAGCTTGCCAGGAGCAGAAGATGTTCCTGTGGTTCAAGGATACAGCTTTTTAGCGGGGACGACATGCAGTGTGATTGTAGTGTCGCGGGACCTGAGCAATGCGACACCGGTAACGCTTGAGTTACCGTTTACTGCGTGCGCGGGTGTGACAGAGATTAAGTTGGCGGGGGATCCTCGGACGAACAATCTGTACGGGCTGGTGATCAGTAATGAGGTGGGTGTGGCTGGCGGGTTGAGTACAGGGGTGTACACGTTCATGCTTGCGCCGGGGTCGCTTCAGGGCTATGTGTTCACGGGTGTAGTAACTGGGGCGGTGCCCGCGTGGCCAAGCGTAGTAATAAATAAACGACCGGGCCAAGAGGATCCGACGACGGCGCCGCGGATATGGTTTCGGGCAGTTTTTAGCCAACCGGTGAAGGGATTTGGTGCAGAGGACGTAGTTCTTTCAGGGAGCGCTGGGGCGAGTTATGCGAGCGTGAAAGAGGTAGCTGGGGCGCAAGGAATGGTGTACGATATTGCGGTGGAGGGCATGGAGCAAACCTGTCTCTTATACACATC
>JAOACZ010000070.1 GCA_026417575.1 bacterium
CGCAGGTTCGCCTGCGGCGTTGGTAGTCCAGTAAGAGAACCAGGACCAGTCCCAGCCACCGCCTTGATCCTGCATTGCAGCGAAGTTCGGGCCGATGAACGAGCCACCGCGCTTGCATAGGGCAACCTTCGCGCCGCTCTCTGTGTTCGCCGTGAAGCGAATCACCTGCTGCCACTGGCCGTTGTAGGAATTGACGGACAGGTTGGGCAGAACGCGGAAGACGTACGTGTAGCCACCCGCGTTGCCACCCGAATAGTAATCCCAAGGGACGCTGGTTTCGTGGAACAGCTTAAGATACAGGTAGCCATCGGGCGTGGCATCGAAGTCGGGCACGAAGTCAGTAAAGTCGCGCCATTGGGCGCCGGAGGGAGCGTTCGTGGCGACCGTGGGGATTTGTACCCATGCCGGGGCGGCGAGAGCCGGCAGGGCCGAGAACGTTACGACGAGGGTGAGAAGAGTGAGTGTTTTCATCCCGACTCCTTGGTGAGAGTGGTGAACCGCCGGTATGCGGACGACATACACACAGCGGCGATCTGATAGTTACACGGCATGCTGCGAGGTGCAGCGGCCATGGCCCAGCCATGTTCACCTATAGTATATCACTTTTTTACCGCGCTGTCAAGTGTTACGCTGACTGGAGGCCTGTGACTTGACGACGGAGCCTGAGCGGAGCGAGGGGAAATGTGTGTCGCATGATCAAGACTGTTGAGAACGTCGGGATGCGCGCGGCTCAGAGCAACGGTTCGAAGATGCCTGTCTGGCTGTTTTTGCGCACGCGGCCGGCGTGAAAGCAGCGGCCGTTCATGGCTATGTAAACGCCGGTGGGGAGTGTTTGCACAAAGGCAAGAGCACTCCCGAGGTTGAACAAGCCATCGGAGCTACCGAAGGTGATGGGGATCATTGCGCCGGTGAGGACGATGGTTTTTTGGAGAGAGAGTTGTGCGAGGAAGCGGGCTGTTTCGCACATTGTGTCGGTACCGTGAGTGATAAGAATGCGGCGCTCGCGGGCCGTGGCGCAGGCGGTGGCGATGCGCTGGCGGTGAGCGTCAGTCATCTCAAGGCTGTCGATTAACATGAGGGGAGAGATACGGACGGGGAGACGGCAGCGGCCTTGCCGCAGCAGGTCTGGGAGATGCGTGCGTGTAAATGAAAGGGAGCCAGAGAGTTCGTCGTACTCCTTGTCAAAGGTACCGCCTGTGACGATAATGCGAACAGGGGAATTGAGTGAAGGAAAAGAAGTGGGCATAGGGAAACGGCTTAACGCATGTGTTCAAGGGCAGTAGCAAGCATGCCGGCCAAGTCGCTGGTGATATGAAGGAGCGAGACATGTGAGGTGAGGAGGCGGGTGAGGCCGTGGGGATCGCGGGAATAGCCGGTGAGGGCATCGCCGGGTTGAAGGGTGAAGAGGGCATCGCCACAGCGGAATTCGCACGTTCCATCGATGATGAAGACAAAGAACTGGCCTGGACTGGTGGCAAGGGGTGGTAGGTGAGCGCGGCGGTGATAGATGTGGAGTTCAGGCATAAAGAAGAGGGGAGCACCGAGGGGCTGAGCCAAGGCATAACGATAGTTGCCTTGGGTGGAGGTGACGGCGGCACGAGCACGCGCTTCGACGGGCGTAAAGCAGGCCTGATGTGGATAATCCGTTGGGTCGAGGAAGTACTGGAGGGGGAGGTTAAACGCGTGGGCGAGGCGGAGGAGGGTAGCTGCAGAGGGATTGACCTGACCTTGTTCGAGGGCGGCGAGAGTAGAGACTTTGAGGCCGGCGCGGGCGGAGACGGTTTCGAGCAATTCGAAACGATTGAGGCGGACGAGGCGAAGTTTGCGGGCGAGGCGTTGGGGCAAGGGACGAGAGGAAGGCAGGTGGGGTGGGAGGGGTGAGCCGCCACGGAAGTGCAGGCGCATGTCGAACCAGGCGTAGGCTTCGGTAACGAAACAGGTTAGATATTCAGCATGGCCGGTATGTAAAGTGCGCGGGCCATGAGGGACGAGGGCATTGAAGTAGAGAGCGTCTCCGGGGCGGAGGGTATAGAGCACATCATCGTAGAAGTAGTCGAGGCTGCCAGAGAGCATAAAAACGAACTGCTCGCCGACGATGCTGACTTCTTGTGGAGTGAAACTGGAGCGTTCGCAGACGATGACGAAGGGATGAAATTCGCTGTGAAGTAAAAGGGGGTTGAGGAGGTTCAGGGTGGTATATGCG
>JAOACZ010000182.1 GCA_026417575.1 bacterium
AGATGTGTATAAGAGACAGGCGAGACCCAGGCAATGTTTTCAACATTTAAGGGATGCAGTGCAAAAACGCTGGCTATAAATAATGCTGCGAGCGCATGGGCACCACAGCGTACTGCGAGCCAGTACAACAACAAAGCGTTGAGCGTATGCAAGACCAGGTTCACGGCCAAATGTGCGCCAGCAAACATGCCAAACAGTTCGACGTCGAGCATGTGGGAGAGCATGGTCAACGGATGCCAATGCCCGACGACGTTCTTGTGCCATGCTGCGCGCAGGCCCTTCCATGTGAACCCGTTGGCGACCATGGGGTTCTCGTACACATACTCGTTGTCGTCCAGGGTGATGAAGTTATACGACGTCACCGGCCAGTACAACACAACCGTCATAAGGATCAAGATGACGGCGGCTACGAGATGTGCAGCGCGCGGAGAACGTTTCATGGGCACTAGTATAACAAAAAGAAGCCCGGGCTGGCGGGCCCGAGCTTCATGCAGGAAGAAGGTTGCGTTAGCCCCGTTTGCGCAGCAGGCAAACGCCAGCGATAGCCGCAATTGCAGCCACAGCGGGCTCCGGCAACGGCGCGTCGCCTGACGTCAAGACGATCGCGGTTGGCCCGCCAAGCGGGTTGATCGTGTCAGCGCCGCTGGGCCAGACACCGTCGGCATCCGTGTTGTACGCTACAACGGCACCTGTCAAGAGGGACCGCCGTTCAACGCGGCGCACGCCGCTGGCGTTGTTGTTCGGCGTGACGGAACCCCAGTTGTTGTTCTGACCGTCAACGTCATTTCGATAAAAGGCAGCGTATAATGTGCCAGCCGTGTAACCATCACTTTCCATCAGCGTGCCCGAGAGCGGGCGGCCGGTGCCGGCTTCGTTGTCATAGAGGAAGACGAAGTCTTTGGGGTTACCTGTGGCCGTGCCACGGATGGCCGTGTAGCCGCTCGAAGTGGTGGTCAAGTCCTGCACCAAGATCGGGTTGGGACTTGTAAAGTAATTAGCTGCAGAGGCGCCACCAGCACCGTTGTTTATGCGCACACGAACCCACACGCTACTACCAGGCACAAAACGCAGGGTATTGCCCGTTGGCTCGGTGATCATCCAAACCTCGGCTTCGCCACTAGAGTCCGTAGTAAATTCGCCATATCCACCTGACGCTGTGAAAGTCGGGCTGCTCGAGCCGTAGAAGTTTCCCGCCGTGTTCACGAAAATAACGTTACCCGCACCCCCGATAGTGCTTGCTTCCCAAGCAAACACAACTTGGTTGATGTAGCGATACGTTGCGTTGGGAGTCAAACCGGAAAATTTGACTCGGAAGGCGTACGGAACGCGCCGGTTGTTGGTGCCATTTACACCTTGAATGTGCTGCGGGATGATGACATCCGTCATCGTCGGCGCGGCCCACGCAAACTGGCCGGCCAGCACACCAGCAACGGCGCACAGCATTACCAGACTCTTTGTTCTCATAGTTCGATCTCCTTACGTTGTTACTGTTCATTACAAATCGCCGCGATCATTACACACACCTTGTGTGTGGAACAAACAGCGTTAAAGGTTAATTGTGTGTTAATAAGGGTTGCACATTGCACGCGAACTGACGACCGCACGGCGCCACGGGCGCCGCAGTCCGCATGCTGTGCGCTCCTAGTACACCTCATTTGCGTTAAGACCATTGCCATGCCTTCGTTTGGTCTGTGTTAGAACCGGCGGCGGGCGGTGAATGCGGCCAAGGCGGCCAGGACAGCCAGCGCGGCGGGTTCGGGAATACCGGTCACGGTGACATCGTCGAGACGCACTTGCGGGCGCGTCCCACTGGCACCACTGACTGGGACGTGATAATACTTCCAGCGCAGGTACACTTGGGGCTTGTTGTCGCAGGCGGGCGGCAGGATCACGGAGAAGCTTTCCGCCGTGTTGGTCTGCTTGCCGGCGGAGGTGTATTCGGGGGCGCCCGGGACGTCAACGAAGGCGTTCGACGGCACGAGTGAGTACTGGAGAACGACGTTTTGCACTCGGGCCGTGACGCCATCGCCTTGGGTGACCAGGCCGCAGGTCCAGCTGACCGTATTGGAGATCGAGCCGAGTGTGTTCAGCCCCAGCACTGCTGCCCCAAGGTAGCCCTGGCCCACGCCGCTGGTGTTGATCCACGAAAAGCCGTCGTCGTCGAGGCCGCGCATGCGCGAGGCGGAGGTGAGGTTGTATGCGCCCGTGTAATTAGCGAACATCTCATCGAATTTGCCTGGGTCCTGGATTGGGGTGCGATGGAAGATCATGTGAGGTGGATAGGTGCCGGCGGGGCTGGCAGCGGGCCAGTTGCTCATGCCATAGGGGCCGTTGGCGAGTGAGTACGGAACAGGGAAGGTGTAGGCAGCGTCGGCGGTGACAACAACTGTGTAGATGGCGGAGGCGCTAACGGCGTTGGTGAGGGCGTTGGAAGAGATACCATAGTAAGTGAAGGTACCGTCAGTCCAGCGGGCGGCGAGGTAGTAAAGGCCAGGGGTGGGGATTTGGAGGGTGGCAGTAGCAAGGAAGGGCGGGGAAGTGTTGGAGATGGCAGCGGGTATCCATGTTGTGAAGGTGGCAGTGTTGGAGGTAGGGGCGTAGCCGGCAGAAATCGAGCCATTGGTGAGCAAGGTACTTATGAGGCAGGGGATGGGTTGGTTGACGCCGGCGATGAGAGCGGGTGTACCCACGGGGGAGAGCCAGGCGAGAGCATTCGTTGGGGTTGGACCAGTTGGATCGGCGACTGTGACGCCTGGCGAGGCAATGTCGTCGTAGGTATTTGACCACGCGCCGTTTTCGCCGTAGACACTAAAGCCGAGATAGGTGCCACCGCGGATCACTTCACGCGATGATCAGGTTTGTTTCGAAGGATAGCTTTGCGAGGCGACAAGGTTTGATTGGGCGTCCCAGATGTAGACGCTGTCGCCGTTGCCAAGGCCGTTAGCGAAGGTGAGGCCGTAGACTTGGACGGCCGAGGTGAGGCTCCAGGTGGTATAGAAGGCTGAGACCTGACGGGCCGTACCGGTGTCGTAGACAATGAAAGCTTCGCCGGGGGCGAGGGCGATTCCGGAGATAAGGTTGGCGCCGATGACCATATGGCTGTCATCAAAGGTAAAGCCACCCAGCCAGACATTGGAGACGTCGGCGTTGTAGACTTCGAACCAGTCGCCGTTGGCGGTGGTATTGCGGCTATTCGACATAATTTCGGTGATAGTGAGGCGGGGGATGCCGGCGAGTTGGACGTCCTGCCAAGAATTGCCGACGCGTATTTCGTCGATAAGAAAGGCGGTAGCGCCGTTATGGAGCGGGTCCCCTTGGCGGATAGCGAAAAAGGTTACGAGGTTCGTGAGGTTACCGGCGGTATAGGAAAGGTGGGGAGCGTGCTCGTTAAGATCGCGGTTGTTGAACCACAGGGCGGCAGATTGCGCGGCAGCATCGTATTTGATAGTGAGTTTAACGATGGTACCAGTGGGAAAGTCTGGCCCCCAGACAGTTGTGCCACCGGCGCTGGCTATGCCATAACGTACAAAGCCGAGAGACGCGCCATTACCAGCAAACACGCGGACGACATAGCCGACAGCAGTGTTATAGAACGAGAAAATGTACGTGTTACTGTTGGGAATTTTGTCGCAGCGCACGAGCAGCGAGGCATAGGCGAGCGTGGACGGCGGAATGGCGCGGCGGGCATCGAGCGAGGCGGCACCAAACTCGAGCGCGCCGCCGGCGGGAGCGTAACCAGCAAAAGAGAGGTTGCCGGAGACGACGTTCAGGCCGCCAGCGCCGCTGAAGCCGATCCACGTTCCTGCAGCGACGTTAGTGAGATCACCAAGGGGATAATCAAACGACTCGTGCCAGAAGAGGGCGGCAGGGGAGCTGAGCGCAGAGGCCAGCGAGACGATGAGAGAAAACAGGCAAATATATTGACAACGTTTCACGGTTCCTCGTGATTAGGGTGAAACAGGGGTTACTGGGCATAGCGTAGGTAGAAATTGTTAGAAAAATGTTAACGTACGTCATAGTCTTAGTAAGGTCACAGGTATGATCAGAGGATGGTGAGCGGAACAATGTGAGAGCTGCGGAACGGGGAAGTGAGGAACTCGAGGGCACGAAGAAAGTGCAAGCGAACATTATTCTGCGATTAGATTGGAGGTAATGAAGGGTGAGCGAATGTCTGAGAAGGTACAGGAAGATAGAACGAGGTTGTTAGGCGCCCTGATGTAGCTTACATGAGGGTAAGGAGCAGAAAAGAAGCTTGGCGTGGCGGAACGCGGTGTGCGAAGTTAGATGTGGTGTGGGTGGAGAGGTCAGATAGGGGTTTAGCTAATTTCGCCGGAGATATAGCGGCGAGTCTCTGGATGGGTGGGCGAAGCGAAGAGTTGCGTGGCGGGACCATGTTCAACGAGCGTACCCATGTACATGAAGAGGAGGTAGTCAGCCAGCCGGCGAGCTTGCCGGAGAATGTGTGTCACGATGACAATTGTATAGGTACCGCGGAGAGCGCGCAGTTGCTGTTCGATGAGCTGAGTCGAGATGGGATCGAGAGCGGAGGTAGGTTCGTCGGCGAGAATGGCTTCGGGGCCAACGGCAAGGGCACGTGCTAGAGCGAGGCGTTGTTGTTGGCCGAGGGAGAGGCGGCTAGCTGGCTGATGCAAGCGCTCACGTACTTCGTTCCACAGACCAGCTGCCGAGAGGCAGTGGCGAACGAGGATGTCACAAGGGGTTTCACCAGGGAGTGGGTTAAGAGGCACATGGCTTGCAACAGCCAGCTGAGCGGCGAGGCTCTTCATTTCGTCGTGAGAAAAGCCGTGGATGCGTGGCCCAAACGCGACATTATCGTAAATAGACATGGGAAGTGGATACGGACGCTGGGAAAGGAAACCGACTTTTTTGCGGAGGAGGATCAGGTTGGCATCGGGGGCGTACACATCTTGGTCATCAATCATAACAGTACCGCGCACAGAGACGCCATCGGTAAGATCGAGCAGTCTATTGATACTTTTGAGCAGGGTACTTTTGCCACAGCCGGATGGACCTATAACCGCAGTAATTTGACCATCTGGGATACTAACGGAGATATCGGCGAGACCCGTGTGACCGCCTTTATAGGTGACATGCAACTTGTTTAGAACAATATGAGGCATGAGCAATCAGCGGATGGTGAAACGACGCGCGCGACTGCCGAGCAGACGTGCGCCGATACTGATTGTGAGGACGATTACCATTAAGACACAGGCCGCAGCGTAGGCACGCTGTTGCACGATGGGGCTTGGCGAGGCAAGCTGAAAGAAAACTGCAAGTGGCAGGGAGGCAGCTGGATCAGTGAGGCTGCGAGGAATACGGTCACTGTAGCCTGCAGTGAAGAGGACAGCGGCAGCGTCACCGATACCGCGGCCGAAGGCCAGCATCATGGCAGTGACCAACCCAGGGAATGACTGGCGCAAGATTACATGACGCATTGTTTCATATTTCGTTGCTCCGATCGCGTAGGCAGTTTCTTTCAACTCAAGCGGCGTAGCAGCGATGACTTCTGACATAGCACGTGTCATGACGGGAATCATGAGGAACGTTAAGGTGAGAATGCCGCCGAGAAGGGACGTGCCAATGCCAAATGCAAGCATGACCAAGAAACCAAACACGCCGTAAACGATCGAAGGAATACCCCAGAGGATGTCGAGAGCGACAGTGACAATGCGTGCGAGGCTGCGCGGCAGGTATTCAGTCTGCAAAGCGGTGGCAACAGGCAGGCTTACCAGCGTTGCCAGCAACGTGGCTGGGATGGAGAGCAGTACCGAGCCGACGATAGCGTTCAGGATGCCCCCGCCCTTGCCCAGGTAAAAACCACCGGTGGGAAGGCTCGTCAGCATAGCCCACGTGAGGGCTGGTACGCCGCGGAAGAGGACGGTACCCATGATGAAGAGTGTCGCCGCGATCACGCAGACAAGCGCGAGCTGCATGAGGAATAGCGTGGCACGTTCACGCGCAAGGCGGGCAGTGCTCATTGCCACCTCCTGCTTACACGAAACAAGAGGAGTTGAGCACCGAGGTTGAAAACAGTTACTAAGACCAACAACAGCAGAGCTGCAAACATTAACGCGGCGTCGTACCGGGGGATGGACATCATCTCACCATAGTTGTTCGCAATCAGCGCTGGCAGAGGGTACGCTGGATCAAACAGAGAACGCGGGAGTCTCGTGACGTTGCCGGCGACCATGAGAACCGCCATGGTTTCGCCCCATGCGCGGGACACAGCGAGAATGATGGCGGCAACGATTCCAGGGGCGGCGCATTTCAAGACGATATGACGCGTTGTCTCCCAACGTGTGGCACCCAAGGCGAGTCCAGCTTCGCGCGCTTCGCGCGGGACAGCTGTCAAAACATCCATCGTGACAGAAATTATAAGAGGCAAAACCATCACTGCCAACACGAGACCAGCCGCGAGCACGGTGTAGCCTGTGGTAGGACGCCCGCACCATTGCCCTAGTTGTTTGACAACCGGCACGATGGCAACAACACCCCAGATACCGAAGATCACGGACGGCAAAGCGGCGAGGAGATCGATGATAGGTTTGAGGCTTTCGCGTACGCGCGTCGGGGCATACTCCGCGAGGTAGACGGCACTGAGAAGTGAAAGTGGAACCGCGATGATCATCGCTACGCTAGTCACCGCGATGGAACCGGCGATAAAGGGAAGGAAGCCGAACTCTCCCTGTCGCGGGCGCCACGCGCTGGTGCAGAGCAGCTGCATGAGCGAATGGGTGTAGAGAACAGGGCGTGATTTGACATACAATCCGACCGCCAAAGCGAGTGCAAACAGTACCACTGCGAAGGCCAGCGTACGGACCACTGCGCTGGTGAGGCGATCAAGGATGTGACGACTGGTCATTGAGAAAGTGTGAGGAGGGCGTTAGTGAGAATCGAATCGGGGAGTGGGATATAGCCGCAGGGTTCGACCAGTTTTTGTCCCTCAGTCAGTGCCCAACGCACGAAAGCTGCGGCTACAGGATTCGTGATACGGTCTTTTGCAACGAGGTACAAGGGGCGTGCCGGTGGTGACGGGTAGATGTTCAATGCGATTGCCCGCTGAGCCGAGGTCCGCGTCAGGAGAGATTCCTCGGCATCGACACAACCATTTTCATTTGCATCAATAGCAATGACAAGAATGCCATTTACGGGATTGCCGGAAGAGGGGTCGTAGGCAAAGTTTAAGTTGCAATACCCGATACCGTTCGCGTCCTGGCGAACAGCTTCTACGACACCGGGGTCGCCGTAGACACCGGTACCACGCAATTGTTCCTGACGGGCCCCAAGGTATAGCGCCCATGTCTCCGGGGCGCCAGCCGCGTCGGAACGGGTATAGACATTCACCGGGACGTCAGTAGTAGCACCGAACATACGCCAGGAAAGGGCTTCCTTGCCAAGCCAGACAGCATGAAGCTGGGACCGTGTTAGACCCTGCGTAAGAAGTATCTGACCCGCGGGGCAGGCAGCGTTCACGATGCAAACCACGGCATCTTTTGCCACGGGAATGGCACGGGCACCGCGAGAGACTTCCTCTTGAGCAATTTCACGGGATACCATGCCAAGGTCTACCACACCTGCAAGGGTATCGGCCATTCCTTTGCCGGCGCCGCCGGCCGATACGTCGATACGTACGCTAGGATGCTGGCGCTGAAACTGCTCGGACCACGCGACGACGAGAGGATACAGTGCCCAAGCTCCGGAGATCTTCACAGTACCGCGGAGTTCAGATCGTTCGGTGGAGATGCGCCGACAGGCACACATCGCCATACATAGAAGAAGAGTTAGTTTCTTGATACGGTGCATAGTTAAGCCGGGGTTGAAGTTAACGAGAACGACGAAGAAGGCTTGCAGAAGAGTCTCTTCGCTGCTTGGTTCGTGTGGGTGTCGGTACCGGGGGGCGCGGAACGCGCGCGACGTCAGCGATGGTCAGCCGCTCAAGGCGCCGGGCAATGTAATCGCGGATATCACGGAAGACACGCAGAAGGCCAGGCTCTTGCTCAATCAGGGTGCGCGCATAGAAGTGAGTACTGACGGACTCGACAGGCGCTAGCGCCCCATCCATCAAGCGCACAATTTCGGCGATGGTAATCGTGTGGGCGGGGCGTGCGAAGGAATAGCCGCCACCAGCACCACGGCGCGTCGTGATGTATCCGCGATGCTTGAGAATACGCAAGATATGTTCGAGATACTTTTTAGAAAGATTGTTGTGTTGACACATGGACTCACATGTCACGGGGCCTTCGTGCTGGTAGCGGGCGATATGCAACAGCGCGAGTAATGCGTAGTGACTCTTCGTCGTAAGGCGCATCGATTGTCTCCTTTGTCTATCGTCGTACTGTACTTTATCACAATCCTGCGGAAAAGTCAAGTTGCCTGCTGTAGCACTGTACCTGATCTGCGGCGCGAAAGCCACGGGATCGTATGAGCATCCTCAGCAGAAACATTGATTGTGGGGAGCCACTTCACTACCCTTATGAGGTTCTTTACACTCATCAGTCGTTCGCTCTAACACTCGCAGGCGGCGTGCGATCAGGACAAGGCACAGTGCAGAGAAGTCCTGGGCTGGCCGTGCGCGGACCAACTGTCCACCTTTACGTTGGGCCCGGCGCATACGTGAAATGCGGCGCATAGCAGTTGAGGCTGCGAAGAAAGCGCACCTTCCCCGGAACGCTCCTTGGTGAAGTCGGCGCTCGTCATCGGGCGTGTCGACGCCTGCAGGCCTGGCAGGGCAAGCTCTAACCCGTTGCCGACGGCATGCCTTTGGCGCATCCATCACGATCCCGGGAGACGGCGCCAGGGAGTGCACCCGTGACGTCTTTGCGCAGGTAGGATGTGCGCTAAGGGCTCCCGTTCACGCCGGAGTTGTGCGCAAGCGGTACCGTTGTTGGAAAATGCGGATACAGCGCATGTCTGGGCACAATGAAAGAGTTCGCACCGGGGCTGCGAACGTGTAGCCTCCGGGGCAGCAGAAGTGTCGGCAGAGCGTGTTTCTGGGCAACTCTGCCAGGGCAATAGGACCATGGCAAACATGCTTTTCCTTCATGCTGCAGATCGTGAACCTTCACATGCCCAGAGACATCTAGCGAAGATCAAGAGGCGTCGGATCTTTGTATGCCCGGCGTGAAGGACAAACGGTATGCTACGACGTGCGAGGTGTTAAGGCACGAGCTGTGGCCACGCTGATGAAGTTAATTACGCTGGGTTAGGCGCGAGCACACGCGCTACGTTGGCGTGCTTACAGGCCTACTGTGAGGAAAATCGTCACGACGTGCGGTATGAAGTTCCAGTTTCGCTGGCATTAGATCGGCGACAGCCTGGTGACCTGGGTGTGCAAAGAAACTACAGGCAAGCTGACCGCCTGCTTGGCACCTGCAACGACACGTTTGGCCGTTAAGCTGTGCTACACGTATGTTGGGTCCCCATGTCAGCTCCTCATAATTCCGCCTGGACGGCTCGAGAGCGTCACGCTCTTATCCTGGGCCCTGGCCAATAGGAGGAGGTAGTAGGCGCGAGGCGGAGCGGCATGTCGAGAGTGTTAGCGAGGTGATGCAGAAATAAAGGTAAACTCTACAGTGGCCGCGAGGGAAATAAGGGTGAGCGTCAATAGCCAGCCGCTCAGAGGCAGCCAAAGCGTAATCAGTCCCGGAAGAAATGTGAGTAGAGCAAGAAGACTGATCGTGGCACTGGGTGAGAGGCCACGGCGCATGATGCGCCAGGCGAAGTGATCTTGTCCACCATGCCAGGGTGGGCGGCGTTGCCACAGACGCAACGTGATGACAGAGAGGGAGTCGTAAAGAGGGAGCCAGAATAAGGGCAGGAGGCGAGAGTCGACAATGAATCCCGGACGCTGCTGGTCACGGAGGATGAGCAGAACAGACCAGGCGCCAATGAGTAAGCTGCCAGCATCGCCGAGAAAGATACGCGCTGGAGGACGGTTCCACCAGAGAAATCCAAGCAGTGCGCCTAGGACTGCAAGGCGAGCAGGCTCCGGGCTGTGAAGCGCGGCAGCGGCGAAAGCGGCGGCGGCAACGCTGGCACACTGCCCGTCACTATTATCAAGAAAGTTAAAAGCATTGGAGAAAAAGAGAAGCGCAGCCGCGAGGGAGAGGCACTCAAGGTAGGAGAACTTGGTGAGTAAAAACGGTGTTGGCAAAGCAGCTGCAAGGGAGAGTCCCAGAAGTTTTGGTAACGGTTTGAGGGCGAAGCGGTCGTCCAGCAAGCCGAGCGAGAGCATAGCAAGTGACGCGGGAGAGAAGATGAGAGATACGTGTGATGATGCAGACGACGGGCACTCGTGTAGGAAATTAGCCAGGCAGAATGCGGCGGCGTACGCAATGACGAGAGCAGGTCCGCCGAGGAGGGGCGTAGGAATTGGGTGCTTTTTACGAGCCGATGGGTGATCAACGTACCCAATGCGCGGGGCGAGCCAGATCATTGCGCGCGAGGCCACCCATGCGGTGCAGCAAGAACAAAGCAATACCGTCGCGCCGTGAGTAATCGAGGATTTCACACTTGAAGACGCACGACGCAGGGGAAAGGAAACCTAGAGACCAAGAGCGGCTTTCGCGCGTTCGATGAAATCGTTGAGTGACATACTGCCGATAGCAGTGCCCACAGCTTTTCCGTTCTTAATAAAGACCACAGTAGGGATGCTCATGATGTTGAAGCGTTGGCAGAGCTCTGGCTCGTTGTCAACATTTACTTTGCCGATCCTGACCTGGGGAAACTTTTCAGCGAATTGGTGCAAGACAGGCATAAAAGCCTTGCACGGGCCGCACCACTCGGCCCAGAAATCAAGGACGAAAGGCTTATCGGAATCTTCGACCTCTGCCGCGAAGTTAGCGCTCGTGACATTGATTACATCGCTCATGATGACTCCTATCAAGTTTAGGACGCAAGTTGGCACAAGAGGCACAACAGGATTATAGCTAAAGTCCGACGCGTGCGCAAGCGGCCAAGAGCGCTCCTAAAAAATCCAGCCATACGGGGCCAGGTAGGTAAGAATGAATGAAAGCGAAAAGCACAATCATGATCGGTTAATGAGTAGACCGCTGAACGCGGGTAAAAGAAAATCTTGAACAAGATGGGATGCAGCAGGGCGCAGCGACGCATGACACGAACGTGTGTTCGGAGAATGAGGATGAAAGCAACAGGTGTGATCTAGAAGGAGGATGTGAAGGCACAGAGATCAAGAGAGAGGCGCTTGTGCGGGGTCACGAAGCACTGCGGTGCGGGTAGGAGTACGCTAGCGGCCATGCTTACGATGAACCTTACTTCGCATTGAATGGCGCAAGGCTTACATCGCATGCGACAGTTGGCGCTTGCGAGATTCAAAACCACGTCCGATGTGTGCGGGTGGCGATAGTCGACGGCTGGGTACTGAGCCAGCGCGTCACTGCGTAGGCACGAAAGCAGGCCGCCGAGGACACACCGCGCACGACATTCTGCCACCCAGGTAGGTACCCGCATCTCGCACAGAATTGAAAACAAGTTCAGCAGTGGCCGTTAATTAACTGTAGATTGGACCGATCATAGGCTTCTTGCACACAATCGTGCGCAAAGGTGGGGCTCATGATGACCTCGTTTGCGCCACGATTGCAGCGTGCCTCACCAGTGCATGGTCCGTGGTGAAATCATTGGACATCTTGGGCCATTGTATGCGGACATCCGACAATTTTGGGCCGTGCAGCCTGCGGATCTGTCCCTTGACTATTGCTCATTGGTTTGTTAGAATACTTAGGAATGAGCGTATGAAGCGCCTCGGGCTTGCGCCTTGGGGGCGCTTCTCACACGGGCCGTTAGCTCAGGTGGTAGAGCAGCAGATTTTTAATCTGAGGGTCGCAGGTTCGAGCCCTGCACGGCTCATTTGAGACAGTTTTGCGTCCCCATCGTCTAGCCCGGCCTAGGACACTGGCTTTTCATGCCAAGAACCGGGGTTCAAATCCCCGTGGGGACGCCATCACTTACTTTCTGAGGTCAGTCGCTTACTCGGCCAGATGGCCAGTGAAATCTGAATTAGTCCCGAGACGAGACAAAAAAGGCCTACCATTACAATTAATGCGCCACTGCCCCATTGCGCAAATACCCCCTCGCACAACCTGCTAAACCACGCCAAAATCCCGCCCTCCATCCGCCCCGGATTTGCAATTAACACCGCGCGCTCAGGGGCATTCTTATCATAATACACCCAACACGGTCCAAACAATACCAACGCCAGCGTGGGCCCACCGTGCCGCCCAATATGGGACAAACGCGCGTAGCGCCGTCCGCTCACTTCGTACGCAAACACTGGTCGAAATTCTGTCGTATACGGTTCACAGTACAACACGAAGTTTTGTTTACTCGGTGTGTGCAATTCCCAATTGCGCGTCTGCGCATAGCCCACCATCATTTCTCCTTTGTTACTCTGCACCAACGCCATATCGCGCATGTCAAATACGGCGTGCGTCCGCACAAATCCGGTTGTCGGTGTCTGTCCGCCTCTCGATGTCGGCCGGATGCCTTTTTCGTCCCAGTCCAATACTGGATGAATCTTCCCTACGTTTAGGTAACCACGCGCCGTTTCCGTCTTGATGATGCGCACCACCCGTTCCCCATTGCCTCGTCTTTTGCGTGATTCGCGCTTCAGAATCTCCCGGATCCGTTCCGCACTCCGGCGCGCTACTTCCTCTGCAAGTTGCAGTATCTCCCCACTTACGTCGTCGGTTGGCAGTGGCTCGGCTACCCCATCCCGCATAACAGTCCATGCTGCGTCTACTTTGTAGTTCTTATACAGCAAGCGCGTTCCAAGCCCGGTCTCATAAGTCATTTCCACTTCCGTGTCAATGCCAAAGATCACGTCATTAGTTACTCCACGTACAATTGCCATTCCTGCCACCTGCCCTGCTATTTTTTCTCCTGCCACTCGTAGCCGTAGTTGCGCCCAGTTCAGATATATGCTCGTGGCGATGAATCCTATCCCCAGCAAAGGCAGTACGCTCAGTCTCAGGAGCACGTTCATGCGTCACTTCCACGTGTCGCGTTTTCCTGATTCTGCTCCTCGACCGGCTTGAATTCCGTCACTCCAAGCGGCTTGATTGTACCCTGCCGCACACTCCGAGCAAACCACAGCAACAACCCACATCCAAACGCATTCATCAAAATCATAAACAGGTAGCCGCTAAAGTAGTCGTACTGCCCCGGCGGCCGAAACAGCCGTGAGTACCACGTCACCCACAGACCGATGCCGTTCAGTGTTAAAAGGCGTGTAATACTCCGAACGAAGTTCAACCCTGCTTGCGCTGTTCCCATCTGGCTGCGCGGTATGTATTCGAAAATCAACGGTTGCCATGCGATGAGCGAAAACGCACCCATCATCGACATACACTGCCCAAAGAAGATAATCTGGCCGATGCTCGGCCGCTGATCTGGTAATCCAAACCGTACAAACAAGTAGTAGGCGATTTGCACCGCTAACACCCCTATCACTCCGATTGTGAACATCTTGAGCAACTTCAACCGCTCCCCAATCCATCCTACTAACGGTATCACAACAAACATGTTAATTATGCCGCCCACAAATACGTTTGTGCCCATATCTTGTTTTGAATAGCCCCACTGTTCCGTCATCAGTAACGGATCAATCGCACCGAGCCCCGTCTGCGTCAGAATAGTCGAAAACGCCAGAAAATACACCGGCCATAACGTTCGCTCGGCAAACAAGTTCCCCACCGCTCCGATAAATCCTTTTCCATGACTCGGTGGCGGCGGTGTCAATGGCTTGCGCTCTCGCACAAACAGCGTCACGTATAAAAAGCAGACTAGTAAGCATCCTGCCACGAACCAGTAAATAAGCTGCTCGCCTCGCAGCGCAAAGCCGTACACATGCACAACATCGTCAAATCGCCCGGTCAGGACGATCGTTTGTAGCATGACTACTATGTTGAACAACCATGCTCCAATCGCCGACGCGCGCGCGCGTTGTTCCGGCGGAATGATCTCAAAAAACAGCATGTCAAACACCGAGTTGACATCCCAAAAAATCAACCACAACACAATTAACGCAGCCATCGGTACTGCGTGACCAACCAGCGGCAGCAACAACATACACACCATCATTACCAGCCAGGCAATCAGTACAAACGGTCGCCGCCGCCCCCACCGCGTCCAGATGCGGTCGCTGACATACAAACACGGTGCGGCTACCACGATGTTAAATAGCACGTCTAGACTCGACAGCGAGTTGATAATGAGCGGCGATGAGATGAACTTGCGCATCGTAAATGTCATCGTCCCAGAAGCGTAAAAGCCAATTAGCCACGCCATTTTGATTACCTGCAAGGCAACCACCCACCGCCACGGTACACGCCTGTGTTGTGTCTCTATAATGTACATCGCCGTCGCCTCATCAGACCTTCTCACTCATCATTCAAGCTGGTTCCCAACGTCGTGCTGGCGAGTCATGCCGTAACTGCAAATCAGGCTGTTCCAAATCAACGCACCGCGAACCTGGTACTCGCGCATGCCGATCGTGCCAGCATGCCTGCCTGACTTGAAAATCTAACACCATGTTCACTTCGTTCCCACTTTTTCTTCTTCCGCAGCACTAATTTAGCTCTCTCGCGGGGTCTCCACAAAAGGTTCAATTTGCATTTATCCCCCGCGTTCCAACCTTCTTCTGGTATCATACCATGTACGCCGGTGGCCCCGTCACCAATATATTCCGGTCCAGCCAGAGCGCAGTGTGGCCATGGGCCCATCCAAGCCGTACCACCAACTGCACGTTAAAAGCAAGCTCGTCCTGCACCACCATGTGTTCTTACCCGTAATTTACATTCGGCTACGTGATATCAATGTGGGAATATTTCCCCCAACTATTATATGCGAATTTCTTTCATCCAAGTAAATTCCCCTCACAGCACACCGCGCTTTCGCTGATTGCGGATTCTCGGCATTTATGCGCCGTCCTCACGTGTTCCCACTCTGTATGCTCAAGTCTTATTCTCCGAAATCCAGTTCTTCCAGCTCGCGTGGAGACGCGCATCAAACACTCCTGCCGTGGCATGTATGGCCCACACTCCGCCACACCTTCCGCCTGGGGCAGAAAGTGAAGCCTCCCGCTTGCCCAGTTTAAGTACTGCCCTCCTGGCGCGCTCAACACGTGAAAGACGTTCTCCACATGGTAGCGTGCCGACATCGCTCTCCACTCGTCCGTGAGAGCATACCTGCACTTTAAGTGCGTTGTGACCAGCCTCATCCGCAGAGCAAAAGCTCCGATCGATGTTAGCTCGCCCACCCAGAAGTGAGCCGCCAACACTTCCTTGTTTTGCAAATCTGACCAGGCCTGGAAATGCCCCTGCGCCGCTACAAGCCTACCATAGTTCTCAAACGAGGTGCATCCCTCCGGCTTGCCGCCTGGCATATCTTCGGGCAGACCGAATTGTGCCTGACTCTTTTCCCGCCCCGCCTTTGGTAACCGAGCACGGGTCTGTGGTGACAGACTCACAAATAACCCCCTGGTGTACCTCTTCGCACTCGTCAGAAATTTCCTGTTCCGTTACGTTTCATTTCCATCCGTCCCAGAGTTTTTTTTTCCCTCCACAATGATCGCCCCCTCACCCTCCACTGGCGCATAGCTCACCTCGCCGGCTTCCTTGCCAAGCAACAGTGGCTGCAGAATATAACGTCCTTGCCTCTTCACCGTCGCGTTACAACGCCTCTATCTCACCTCCCGCACAACACCGCGTGCACGCTCCAATGCGGCATGCGGTTCTGACCGTGTTAGTGGCCACAATAACGTTCCTGTGGTGTGTGGGTACCATTCTACACTCTTCCGCACGCGGACCTACTCCCCGGCTACCTACGCTACCAAGTTCTGCTTTTCTTACGTTTCGTCCATCACCACAAGCTCATGGACATACACCCGCTCTACGACGAACCGCACATAACCATCCGCGTATGTCCACTCCAACTCGTTGCCGGTGCTCGCCGCATACACACGCTTCGGGCGCTTTGCGAATCTCACCCTACACCGTACACCGTAAAGCGGTACGACATCCTCGATTATCTCAATCTTCTGTGGCGCCCCCCAGCCAAACCCGCGCTCGCCCCGCAACTGCGGCTGCGCGTACAACAGGTGCAACAACGTGCGCTTCGGCTCTTCCTGGCGCATCAAGCTGATCCGTCCGCTGCTCGGAAGCGCCACCTCCACATTCCATTCCGGCAGTAACCGTCGCAGCGCACCACGAACCATGTACTTGTACAACGGTTGCCCTTTCTCGTAATACGCGAGAAAAATAGGATGACTAAAATACATGATGTTACCATCCTGCATTAGCGCATCATACCCGGCATCCTTTTCTAATGAGTACGGCGCGTGCTGGTGCGAACAAAAACGCTCCCATGACCGATTAAAGTACGGCCGCCGTGCCTGCGCCAAAACTTCCGCGCCGCATGCGCGCACCTTATACGCACGTTGATACATCACAAATGGCGCTCGGACGATCTCACTGTCCAACCCGTCCTGAACTTCTACATAATCTGGCAACCATTCACTCATTCCTTGCACCTCCGCCCGCAGGGGAACCGCAAACCCACTCAAATCAACCCTCATACCACTCGCCCCGCTTAAGAGAAGCTTCCCGCCATTCTCCACATACGCTCGTACCTTCTTTGCAAGCTCCCCCTCTAACGTTATGTCATCTGGCAAGACTATCACCTTGTAGCTTGCAAAGTCTTCCTCCGCGTCGATGACATCAAACATTACGTGTAATTCTAGAAGAATCCGCGCTGCGCCACAATCACTCTCCTCATGCACCCCACGTGCGTGATGCACCCCCTCCGACGATAAGATCGCGACCTCTGACATTGGTCGCGCATCCTTCAGGTACGGCTCAATCGCGGCCACACGCTCATACGCCGGAGCTATCGTTGCGTACGTTGCCTCCTCGAGCTCTCCACACGGATGCATCTGATCCCCAATGCTGCAGCGCGCCCCCAACGCTACCATCCACATGCATTCATACTCCAACGCCACGGGCCTCTTGTACCCTCCAAATTCACCCCACGACGTATGGAATTTCCCTGTCATACCCACATACTCCAGCCCCAACGTGCTCGCGTAGCGCGCCGACACAGGAAAATGATCATAGCCCCATCCGCCAGTCGGCAACGACTCGAGTTCCAAATGACTGAAATATTTCCATCGCTCGCGCTCACCTTTATAAATGTGCCCGCTATTGAAAAACATGCGCATACCTGGTGCCACCGCCCGCACTGCGTGCCCCATCCGTTCATAGAATCCTAATACCAATTCCCGGTGGTTCGCAAGCTGATCCTTTTCGTTGCCCCCATCTCGCCCAGCCGCTGCCATCCGCGCAAGGCACTTCGGACACACACAGCGCCACAACCCTAAGATATCAAAAAAAAGCCCATCGGGTTCAAACAGCTCAATAACTTCCCGCGTGTGCGCTATCAAGTACTCGACATACTCATCGTTGCTCAGACACAGTGTGTGCCACTGTGGTTTCAACTGATATAACGAAGAGCCTGCTTCTTGTTCCGCGTGCACCACGCGCCACCCCGGGTGCTCTCGTGCCATCCGCTCGTCCCATTGCACGCTAATGTAGATTGGCACATTGATGTCATGCTTGCGACATGCCGCCACCATTTCACCCGTTAAGTTTCGTTGCAGATGCGGATGGGGCTTACACACTTTACTCGGATAGTATGCCCACCCGTGATGGCACCGGGCAAAGACTGTCACTGAGTTGACATGCCCACGCTTCAACGTTGCCACAAACTTCTCCGCATCAAACCGCGCTCCCACGTCCGGTATGTGCTCAGACGTGTGAAAATCCAAGTGCACTTGGCGAAATCGTAGCTCGCTCGTCATGTCCCTTTTTCGTACTCCCGTTGAGTGAGTATGATACGATAAGGTCGAGTAGCAAAGGTGAATTCTACTCGCCGTCTATTTCGACCGCCTTCACAAAACTCACGCTTATTAGCACAAAAGTCCTTCCCCACTCTTCGCCCGTGACCGCCAATCAACCTGTCGGTCCCGTCGGACTCGTCGGTCCCGTCAGACCTGTCCAACTTGTTCGAGCTATCCGACATGCCAGACCCGTCGGAGCGACAACAAAAAAACGCGGCGTGCCGCAAGGCACGCCGCGTTGCTCCGCTCGCGGCAACTTTCCTACTTACCGGCGCCGCTGCGCCAGCCACGCTACCAACACCAGCGCGACAGCCACCCCCGGCTCGGGTATCATCGGAGTCACGTCCGCGAAACTTTCTCCCACCCGGATCTCGTCGAGATACCCCGTATTTGGTGCCGCTCCGGGATACCAGCGTATCGACCGCCAATAAAAATCGCTTAACGTAATACTTGCACTCGGCGTCGCTGGCGGTGTCCCCCCTAAATCACTTGGATTCACGTACAAATCAATCGTGTCACTGCTAGCCGCAAAATTCATCCGGACCACCATCAAATACGTCGTGTCCAAGTCGCGCGTGATACCTGTCGAGTGACTTGTCCCGTTTCCGTTCGGATCCTTTCCACTCAACCGCCATTGCCCTCCTGAAACATCAATACGCACGTACGGGTTCTGACCACCATACCAGGGGATGTTTTGCGCGTGCATCTCAATCTCATACTCGTCATTCACCCGCTGACGAGCCAAACACGAGAACCACAGTTCTGTCCCGTCTTTGCCGACCTGCGCCTGCCAATTGACCATTCGCCGATACGGCGTGTACACCGTGTCCGGCTCCCAATCCGGTCTCACGTCCACCATCCGTCCTGCGGAGGTCCACGCGTCTCCTCCGGTAGCGATGTTACCGTTCGTGATTAAAATTTTCCCGCTGGCAGAATAACTCAGCGCCGGCGCGTTCGTGATCGCATACCCGGGGTTGCTTGGAGTCTGTACCTCCCACCCTGCTCGCCATCCGTACCCGTTCGTTGAGTTGTGCAAGCTACTCTGATGCGTCGTCGCTGGCAGCGTCAAGGGATCATACGAGAGCAACGCAGCCCGCCCCACGGCTGCCACCACAGTGGCCCCTACCACCACCGATACACAGCACTTCTTCATAGTTGCATCCTGGCTTTAGTTAAACGTTTACGCAAATATTTTTGCAAAATTGTCCTGGGTAATACAAGTGGTAAAACGGACATAATTTATGCATATTTTGGACAACTTCCGCGATCTCACACCAGACGTGCGGCATCCTCGTGTGCTTCAGCCATGCCTCCACGTCGGCCTGCCTTATGTCAGCTACATCGTTCTACCCGCTCCTCCCCAGCGCCTCGCAGCTCCAAGCGCCGCAACGAGTGGCACAACCCCAGCTTCTGGCAGCGCGTGGATCATGTTGGTGTACACTCGCTCAGACCACGACCTCCCGGCTTCCCCAAAATCATTGCTGACCACCAACCGAACCGTGTACCACCCTACCGTCTCAAACGTCCATCGCGGATGTTGCTGCGTGCTTGTTCCGTCTCCAAATTCCCAGTGCCAATATTGGGGATCATTCCGTGACAAATCCGTGAACGTCACGGTTAACGGTATGTTTCCATTCGTTGGCCATGCACTAAACGCCGCTTCGACCCCTGGCCTTGCCTGAATAAGGTTGGTACAGACCAGGAGGTTCACCTCACCTAACGCGTTACTCACCAACAGCCGGGGCCAGTACACGCCGACCGAGTCATAGGTCGTTGTTAAGATGAAAATGTCCTCCCCCATTACCTCATACGTCCCATCACCATCCACGTCCCAGCAACACTGAATCCCTCGTCCGCGTCGCCCGTGATCAAGCACTTCAGCCTGCAGGTACAGCGGACAGCGCACTAATATGCTCGTCACGTTCGCCCACACACGCGCGCGTAACGGTTCCCACGTAAACAATTCAATCCCACGATCAAGCCCCAGGTTCCGCGAGTACCAGCGACGTGTTGCATCAGTCCAATGCTCGTGTACTCCCAGACTCCGCTCCGGTGGCCCATCCGCGTCAGGATCATAGACAATCCCCGAGGGCGGATTCGTGATCAATGCCGCTTCGTGGAGATAACTATCGATGCTCCCCGACAACGGATCGTTCTGCTGCATCCGCTCGTAGACAAGAAAATCAGTGCCTACTGAATCGATCGCGACACCATCCAGCGACATCAAAATGCTCGCTGGCCAGTTGGTCCGAAATGGTTCCATACACCAGCGCTTCGGCACCGAGTCCCAATGGTCTAGTCCGCCATACAGCCCGTCCAGCACGTACAAGAGTGTATGACCACCTATTTTCTTGTGCTCCATCAAATCTGGGAGAATATGGTACGTTCCATACGCATTTGTGGCCTCAATGTGCGGATGGTACACTCCAGCCCCGTCCACCAGGGAGCCAAAATGATTCTTCGCGCATAGTGTCGGAAACTCGGCACTACTCCCAGGAAGGGCTGCCTCGTGACTTTTCAGATTCGCAACGTTAATTGCATACTTCGAACGCGTTAGCGTGTGTGCCGGCCAGTCCGTCGCGAGGATCCCATTTGACGGGTAGATTGGATGCCCATAATCATTTGTATTCTGCTCGCGCCCAAACTTCCCTAGCCTGTCTGCATATCTCACCCGCGGAAACTCATTCGTAAAGTACTCGTACAAAAAATGTGACAAGACATGATCGCAGTACAACGTGATATCCTCTTGTGGCACACCGGCCTGGTACACCAGCTGCCGGAGCACACTCAGGACAACTTGTCGCGTTGTCATGGCGCGATAGTATTGGTTCGGCTTGTCCCCATATGGATTACCCACCCACGACCAACAGTTAACAAAGTTGGGCGTGATTGACACGCCTTCGCCATGCACGTACCCATTGCTGCCTAATCCACGATCTGCATTGAAGTACACAAACATTGCCCGCCATGCCTGTGCGTCGTTCGTCGCTCCCGTTAGCCAGCGGATACAACGTGATACCATCGCATCCACGCGCGCTTGGTCAGTGTAGTTTGTGAGCCACCAGTAGTTGCCAGGAATCCATCCCCCACTTTCGTTCGTAAACCGCCCGTCCCAACGACATGCCAGCGGATCATAGTCCCATACCACGCGACCGGGAAAAATTCCTCGGGCTACACCCATGGGATTCGTTGGCCCTTCCGGGGCCACGAATGGCGGTAGCTGGGCCAGAGTGGACCGCTGATCTGCGCTTCCGGCGATTTCGAATTCCTGCTGGAGAGCCGACCAGGGGCACAACTGTCCTTGTACCTCCCAGGTGAACACAGCGACAGCAGCCACGAAAGCCATGGTCACACGCACAATCCCGCTAGCATTCCCTCTCGGTCTCGCACGTCCCATCGTTCTTATTCTACCTTAAAAAACAGCAGGGGGCAACTCACTTGCCCCCTGCCTTGTCAACCATATATTCGCCACGCCGTGTCTTTGCGAGCTCTTCGCACCTGCTATGATATTTTCCTCGCCACCCCACACACACCCAACAGTACAACTAGCAATCCCGGCTCTGGTATCCAGCCAACGCTGAAGTTATCCACCACCATCGTTCCATCCGCTGATACCCCACCCGCGCCGTTGAACTTTCCATGCCAAATAAACGGATAGACTGTCTGGAACTTGTCCGCTGAGATCAGATCGTTGGTTACGAACCACAACGCACCATTCGTGTACCCAATCCAAGTTGTGTCACTTTTGACTACGTACTTCACCCGCACCGGCTCCGTCAGCGGGTACGGCACGACAAAAGCCACAGTTGAAATCTCGCGGTTCCAGTTGCTTACCGCCAACGCATACTGTGGCACAATGCGCATATTCGACAACGTGCTCGGTCGCACGGTGGCCTTCACAAAGTACATGTTGGTATATGGTCCCGGGTCACGGATCGCTGGCCCTGCAGCTAAGGTCAGTTTTAGTTCCTGATTAAGATTCCACTGATTACCCGCGTTCGCCGTGACCTGGTTAATCTGAATCTCCGCCTCAACTTGGCCGTTCGTAAACAACATCCATACCGGTGTCCCATCACTCAACGGCTGCAACCCTGCTTGAACTTTGTTGTAGACAGCGGGATCGTTCGTACACGGCCCTACGTAGCAAAACAGTTGATTATTTGTCAGGATGTACTTATCTTGCGCGTCGGGTCGTGGATAGGTTTGCCAGTCTGATCGCTCCACCCCAAGGTTGGTATACCACCAGGTGAAACTTGGCGCCACAACGGTTCCGTCAGGGCCCGTGAACGTGTCCGACCAGCTGGTTACCTGTCCTGCCTCGGCCGCGCCCGTCAACACCCACACCATGCTCCAGATCACTATCATTGCGCGTTTCATGTACTCCTCCGCACTGTTGTTGTATATGAAACTGGCTCGTCAAATATTCGCCCCTATTTTACCGTACTGCTGGCTTTGTGTCTATAGGTGAACAAGACAAAAACATGGATTTTTAAGCCAATATCTTGATTCTCCTGACCTTGCTTCAACTGAGGTATTGGCTGCTCATGGAATACCTCATGCAGTAGTTCTCCTCCCGCCCGCTGACAGATCCTTTACACTCGCGACGACTTCTTGATCTTTTTTGCGGTAGGGTGTACAATCATGTGTAACCATTACGAGGTTCTCCCATGCCAACTCGCACATTTTACTGCGTCCTCTGCGGCGCGACCATTCGGGGTGATGAGTCCTTTTATGGGACCGAATTTTCTTGTCCTTCGTGCAATGCTCGCGTGGCTATTCCTCAGCTGCAGGCCGCCTCAACGATCGAGTCCGCGACCCGTGCTCCTTCTGCTCCGCCCCTGGCCACGAGTCGCTCTGGCGATCAACCTGTTGCGACCTTCGCCCCTGTGCTGCGCGCTTATCTCGGCCGCCTCATGTTCTCCGTCATCCTCGCTCTCACCGCTGTCGTAGTCGCTGTTCTCCTGCGTGACCACGCGCCTTGGCAGTGGGTCATGGCAGCCTCCCTGCTTGCCTGGGCACTCACCGTATACTTGAGTACGCTGTGGAAATGTAAGTCAATTCGCTACCAGCTCTCTTCACAACGTCTCATTATCACTTCCGGTCTGCTCAGCAAGCACGTAGACGAACTCGAACTCTTTCGTGTCAAAGATATCCTAGTTTCTCAGAACATCTGGCAACGTCTCCTCAATTACGGGACGATCACTATTCTCTCCACTGATGACACCACTCCTCAGCTCGTCATGCCGCATATTCACGAACCGCTCAAAGCCAAAGAGGTTCTTCGGGAGGCCTACCACGAAGCCCGCCGTGCCGCCAATTTACGCACTACCGAGTTTATCCAATCCTAGGCTGTAGCTCGTCCCCTCCCGGCGTCTTTCTTTGCCTTTTCTTGATAGTTTTGGCCAAGTTGTTTCGTTATACTGGCTTGGTGAGACTACCACAGCACCATGCAGTCACCGTTTTTTTCACTACACTTTGCTTACCAATGCTCTCATGCCCTAACGCAGATTTTGAGCACCCAGCCGTACCCCCTGAGTGCGGCGCTGACCCATGGACTCCCAGCCACGATGGATCGTGGCAGTTCCATGGCACCGCTGCGCTGATCAATACCGCCGCTCCTGCCTGGCGCGGCCCCCGCGCAGATGATGGCGCACAAATTGCTGTCCTCCCTACCCCGCATGCAGCCGTCTCCCAGCTTCTTCAAGGGTTCATTCCCGGCGCAACCTACCATCTCCGTTGGAGTGAGGCCGCTCCCACTTCGGGCCTCTCCTCGCTCCTCATCGTTTCTCTTGTCTCCCCTCGACAATCTCAACCGGACATCATCGCACATCAGTCGCTCCCTTCCCGGAATGGCTGGCTGCGCAGAGAGCTCGTCTTCATCGCCCGTGAACCTTCCTACGTCCTTACTTTCACTCCACACCCCCAGGCTGTCCGCGTACCTGTCTTCCTAGACCGCATTAGGCTCTGGCAGGAACCCTCACCGCCGCCACCTGGTTTCCCACAGTTCCTGGTTCCCGGCCACGATGCCTATATGGATGCACTTCGCAATTGGTTCTTTCTTCATTACACGAGTGGTCGCATCCTTGCCACGTTTAGTATGCACTGGATGGCCGAATCCGTCCTTTGGCCCGCTCTGGAATCATACAACAACTTCAGCCAGCGGGTGTGGTCGCGTGAGCAGATCTGCAGCCGTCGCATTAGCCCCGAAGGTTATGTCTCGTGCCACCAACATATCGGTCTCGGGCATCCCGAGGGCTGGCCATTTCCACTCTGGTCGCAAGGTCCCGGCGTCGGCTGGCATTTTGCCGCGCATGGCATACCCTGGTTGGCCCCCGCGAATGCCTCCGACACGACCACCACACACACTGGGCTCTCCACGCTCTCCTGGTCTGGAAGTGATGGTTGGCGGTTCCGCATTGAAACCTCCGCAGCTACGATTGAGTTTCCTGCGTTTTTGTCGCCCGCCGTCGTTGCGTCCTATTTCATCATTAACTGGGTCGCTACCGTTGTTCCCACCGGCGCACAGTGCTACCTCGAGTGGCGTTCGCTCGCGCATCCCACCTTCTCTCCGCGCCGGCGTGTCTCCGTCGAACTCACCAATCTGTTACCCAAGGACCACCAACAATGGCTATCCCTTCGCGACCACCCTGAGTGGCTTCCTCACGACACTCTTACCGGCGTTCGCCTCGTCTTTGAAAACGCAATCGGCACACACATTCAGTTTTTCTACCTGTGCACGGCCGTGGACACCCGGCACAACAACAATGGCGCTCTTTACATTGACGCGTGCCATTCTTACGCGACATGGTGCGGTGATGTCGCCTTCCTTCAATCAGAAGTCCCTCGCATGCGGCGGGCCGTGGAGTTCATGCTCACTGAGTTCCAGGTGGCCACGCATGGTTGCGTCTACACCCCATGGCTCGGCCACGACGGATCCAGTGGTATTTTCTATGACGAACACGGGGTGAAACACATCCGCCACGGCCATGGTATTGGCAACAATTATTGGGATCTCCTGCCCTTTGGCGGCCGCGATCCTTACGCGACTCTCTACCTCTACAACGCTCTCCTTAAACTCGCCGAGCTGGAAGAGGCTGTCGCTGCTCATCCTGAATGGGAGATTGTGCCACCTCCGCCGGCGCTCTCCCCCCACAACCTCCGCCACCTCGCCCAACGTCTAAAGTCGGCGAACACGCAATTCTGGAATTCTGCCACGGGCCGCTTCGCTCCCGTAGACCTCTCAGGCGTCATGCATGACTATGGCTTCACCTTCCTCAACTGCGAGGCTGCGTACTATGGCTACGCCACCCCCGAACAAGTAGAAGCTATTATGCAGTGGTTAGAAGGCTCTCGCATTGTTTCCGGGGACACGTCTACGGGTGCGGATATCTATCATTGGCGCTTCGGCCCCCGTGCCACCACGCGCCGGAACATTGATTACTACACGTACCCGTGGCATGCCCCTGAGGACATTCCTTTCGGCGGCCAGGTTCAAGACGGCGGCGCGGTTCTCGGATTCTCTTACCACGATCTGATGCTCCGACTGCACGCCCGCGGGCCTGACAACGCGTGGCAACGCTTGCGCGAGATCCTTGACTGGTTCAAGGAGGTTCTAGCCGAAGGTGGTTACCGCGAGTACTATTACGGCAGCACCGTCGAGACCCGTGGCACCCTGCAAGGTGGCGGCACAGCCGGCGGTCTCGGACTTGATTGTGAGTTCTTTGAAAGCATTCTCGTCCCCCAAGTGATGCTGTACGGCTTTATGGGCATTCGGCCCCACATGGACGGCCTCCGCATCGCTCCTCGCCTTCCCTCTGCCTGGTCCTCTCTCACCATTACGCAGGTTCGTTTTCATACGTCCACACTCACGATCAGCGCCACCGCGGACGAGATTCGCGTTACCATCACTGAGGGTCCCGCGGAATTCCTTATATTCCTTCCCAACGGCATGTGGCGTGTTACCTACGCATCCGCGGATGGCGCCACCATCACGACACTGGATGTGCTCATATCGTTAGAAAATCCTGGCGTGCCCGCGCGGCATCTGCAGTCTTCGCTCCTTCGCGCAAGGCGCCTAACCGCACAAACTCATTCGTGACATGACCTCTAAGGAACGCTTCCTTGCCGCTATTCATCATCAAAAACCTGATCGCGCTCCCTTCAATTTCTGGATGGACCGGCCCGTTATGCAACAGTATGAGCAGAAAATCGGCCACCGCCATTGGCGCGTTACCCACTTCGGCGCGGACGTCATCGAAACTTTCCCAGCCATTGCGTGCTGCCCGGCTCCGCCCCTGAGCGACGGGCCGTACACGCTGGCCCACGAGCCTACCTTCGAATGGGCAGATGCGCCCAGTCTGCCTATGCCTGATCCACGTGCGTCGGAAATCTATGCGCTCATTGAAGCCGACCTCCGCGAGTTCCCTCATCACGCCGTCATCCTCGATACAATCACTCCCTGGGGCCATATCGCCGGCGCACGCACCTACGAAAAAGTCTACATGGACATGTACGACTACCCGGACGAGTTTCATGCCCTCTCCCGCCGCATTACTGACACACTCAAGGTTGTCGTCGAGCGTGCGTGCCACATGGGTATCACCGCCCTCTACCTGATGGAAGATCTTTGCGACCGCAACGGCCTTACGATTTCCCCCGCGATGATTGAAGAGTTCTGTCTCAATTACGCACGGGAACTCGCCGACATTGCTCATGGCTTTGGCATCCCCGTGATGTGGCACTGCGATGGGAACGTGACAGGCCTTATCCCGCTCCTGAAAAAAATCGGTGTACAGGCCATCAACCCGCTTCAACCTCATTTGAACGACGCGGCCGCGTTTAAACGCGAACACGGTAAAGACCTCGCAGTCTATGGCGGCCTTGATAACTGCTACATTATTCCCAATGAATCTCCCGCCGCGGTGCGTGCTCATGTCCTCAATGTCTTTGAAACTCTCGGCAAGCCTGATGGCGCGCTTATTTTTTCCACCCATGATATCCCCGCCCGTACGCCCGAAGAGAACCTTCTCACGATGATCCGTACGATCAGGGAGGAATGCGTGTACTAACCCTTCGCGTAGTGCCCACCTCCTCCAACCAGTAGACTCGGCACGCAGGATGACAAGCAACCCCGTCTGGCTTGCGCCTGTGGTTCACTTCCAACGCCCGGACTGCTCTTCTCGCATCTACTGATCTGTTGGCTTGAGCAGAGGAGGCCCATGGGAGGACCTAGCGCTGGAAGACAAGCTCCCCATCAGGCGTGAGAAAAAAACCGCGCGCATGGTGTCATGTGCGAAAGCACCGGCTAGAAGGTGGAGCACTGCTGCGCAGGAGAGTGTGCGGCGGCCGGGAGGCGGCAGGTTCGTGAAGGACGTGGGATGAACGTTTGCAGGGTGCCGAGCATGGCGGCCGACGCCGGAGGAGGCGGGGGGGCAGAGGGCGGAAGGCAGGTTGGTTTATTCCGCGTAGCGCGCAGCGCTGCTATGAGGCTTCAGATGACATTCTTTGCGTAACGTAAGCCTGACATTTCGAAGGGGTTGGACCATCCTGCGGCGGCCTGCGGCGGGGGGTTGACTTTCTCGAAAACATTTGCTAACATTACTGGCTGTTTGGCCGAATGAGCGGTAAAACAGCGACAAAGCTGGTTGAGACCGAGCGGGTTGCCCGGGTAGCTCAGGCGGTAGAGCGCGTCCTTGGTAAGGACGAGGTCACGGGTTCAATTCCCGTCTCGGGCTCCATTACGCAACGACGGTTGAGATGGTAATCACCGGGGAAGTGGTGTTTTTGTATTGAACTTAGGAACGTAAGTTAAAGGAGAACGAGGTATGGCGAAGGAAGTATTTCAGCGGACGAAGCCGCACGTGAACGTGGGGACGATAGGGCATATTGATCATGGGAAGAGCACGCTGACGGCGGCGTTGACGAAGGTATTAGCGGATCGAGGGTTAGCGAAG
>JAOACZ010000187.1 GCA_026417575.1 bacterium
GGTACCGGGGGAGGTTTCGGCTCCAGCGAAGCCGGGGGCATAGGTTTAAAGGGATGAGTGAGTGTGGAGGGCCGCGCGCTGGGTGGCGGGAAGACAGAGCTGCACAGTGGCGCGGCTCTTGTGTTTATTGGGGGTGGGAGAGGAAGAAAGGGAAGGAGATGAAACGAGAGATTGTGATTGCGGGAGAAGGAGGGGTGAGCCGATGCGGGTGGTGATGAACGCATTTCCGTTGTTAGCGCCGAAATCAGGTGTAGGATATTATGCGTATCATCTGGCGCGGGCGTTGGCGAAGGGGTATGGGGCAGAAGACGAGTACATCTACTTTTACGGCCGGCGTTTTTCGCGGGAAATTATCGCGCGAGCGCCGGAGCTGGATGCGGCAGCGCGAAGGGTGTTGAAATGGCTGCTGAGGGACCCGTACATCGTGACGCAGCCAGTGAAGGAGTTTTTCTTTCGGCGTGGTGTCCGTGATTTGGGAGTGGATGTGTATCATGAATTGAATTACGTATTGATGCCCTTTGAGGGGCCGCAAGTAGTGACGGTGTTTGATCTATCGATCAAGCGTTATCCGGAGACGCACCCGAGCGCACGGGTGCGTTTTTTCAACAAATATTTTGATGCGCGGTTAGGGCGGGCGACGCGGATTATAGCGATAAGTGAGTTTACGAAGCGGGAGCTGATGGCGGTGATGGGAGTGGGGGCGGATCGGATAGTGGTGACGCCGTTGGCGCCACCGGAGGGTTTTGGGCGGCCTGAGCGGGAAGCGATTGAAGCATTTCGGGCGCGACAAGGTTTGCCGAAGGAGTTTATTTTGTATCTGGGGAATTTGGAGCCGCGGAAGAATTTAGATATGTTGGTACGCGCGTATCGGCGGTTATGTGAGTTAGAGGGGGACGCGCCGGCGTTAGTATTAGCTGGGGAAGCGACGTGGATGAGTGAGTCGTTGGTGAAGGAGATAAAGAGGTGTAGGTTAGAGGGGCGTGTGTTACGGCCTGGGTATGTGAGGGAGGATGAGTTGGCGTTGTGGTATGGGGCGGCGACGATATTTGTTTATCCGTCGCGTTACGAGGGTTTTGGGTTGCCGGTGGTGGAGGCGATGGCGGCGGGGACGCCAGTGATCGCGGCGGACGTGGAGGCGTTGCGTGAGGTAGCTGGGGAAGCGGCGCGGTATGTTGGGCCGGATGACGAGGAGCGGTGGGCGGTAGTGATGGCGGAGCTGCTGAACGCGCCGGTTTTGCGGGCGGAGTTGGCGCATCGAGGGCTGGCGCGAGCGGCAGAGTACTCATGGGCGCGATGTGCGGCGGAGACGCGGGCGGTGTACGAGGAGGCGATTCGGGGGTGGCGGAAGTAGGCGTAGCGATGTGGCATGTGGTGCACATAGGCAAGTACTATTGGCCGTACCAACGTGGGATTGAGACACACTTACGTTTACTTTGTGAGCGACTGGTGGAGGCAGTGGAACTAGATGTTATCGTAGCGCAGGAGGGGTGGAGGACGGTACGCGAGGAGATTAACGGTGTGCGGGTGATGCGTTTGGGGCGGCTTGTTGAGATTTCGGGAACGAGTATATGTGCGAGCCTACCGTTTATTTTGCGGCGCATGCGACCGGAGATTGTGCATGTGCACTTACCGAATCCGTGGGCGGAGTGGAGTTATTTTCTGGCGGGTGCGCCGGGTAGGCTAGTTGTCTCGTTTCACAGCGATATTATACGGCAGAAGGTATTATTGCGGTTGCATGCGCCGCTGCATCGCAGGTTTTTGCGCCGGGCGGAGCGGGTGATTGTAGCGACGCCGCGGCATGTGGAGCACTCGCCTTTTTTGAGCGAGCTGCCTGCAGAACGTTGTACTGTGATACCATATGGGATTGAGGTGAGGGAATTTGAGTTAACGCGGGCGCGGGCGGAGCGAGCGGAGGCGATGCGGCGGGAGTATGGGGTGCCGATGATATTGTTTGTGGGGCAATTGGTGTATTACAAGGGGGTGGAGGTATTGTTGCGAGCGATGCGGGAAGTGGAGGGGGGTGCGGTGATTATTGGCCGGGGGCCGCTGGAAGGTAAGTTACGGCGTATGGCGAGGGAGCTGGGGGTGAGTGATCGGGTCCACTTTCTTGGGTATGTTGATGAGGAGGAGTTGCGGGCTGCGTATCACGCATGCGATGTGTTTTGTTTGCCGTCGACGTATCGAAGCGAAGCGTTTGGGGTGGTACAATTGGAGGCGTTTGCGTGTGGGAAGCCGGTGGTGAGTACTGATTTGGCGTCGGGAGTGCCGTGGGTGAATCGGGATGGTGAGACGGGTATCGTTGTGCCACCTGGGGACAGTGGGGCGTTAGGGCGCGCGTTACGGAGGCTGATAGAGGACGAGGGGTTGCGGGAGGAGCTGGGGAGGCGGGCGCGTGCGCGCGTGTTAGCGGAATTTCAAGCAGACGAGATGGCGCGGCGGACGTTGGCGGTGTACGAGGAGATTATGAGGGGGAATGGGATGAGGGGAGGGGAGTGAATGGGGATTGAGTATCGGCGACTTGGGCGGTGGGGGGTGAGGGTGAGTCAACTTGCACTTGGGACATTGAATTTTGGGCCTGAGGCGAGTGAGGGGGAGAGTTGGGCGATCATGGACGCTGCGCGGGAAGCTGGGATTAACTTTTTTGACACGGCGGACTCCTACGGATGGGAGGCGGGATATGGTGCGACGGAAGAAATTATTGGGCGGTGGTTAGCGCAAGGTGGTGGGAGGCGGGAGAGTATTTTTTTAGCGAGTAAGGTATACATGAGGACGGGCGATGGGCCGAATGACGAAGGGCTGTCGGCATATCATATTGTGCGGGCGTGTGAGGGATCATTGAGACGTTTACGGACGGATTACATAGATTTGTATCAAATGCATCACGTAGACCGGAGGGTGCGGTGGGAGGAGGTGTGGGAGGCATTTGATACATTACGGCGGCAGGGGAAGATAGTGTACGCGGGGAGCAGTAACTTTGGGGGGTGGCAGCTAGCGCAGGCGGAGGAGGAGGCACGGGCACGGGGGGGTATGGGGTTAGTTGCGGAGCAAAGTTTGTATAATTTGTGCTATCGTGAGGTGGAGTTAGAGGTGATGCCGGCATGCAGGACGTACGGACTAGGTTTTGTGGCGTGGGGGGTACTGAATCGGGGGTTTTTGGCGGGCACAGGATTAGGGGCGATGCGGAGCGAGCGCGGGCGAGCGCGGTTAATACGAGAGTATGAACGGTTTGGAGAGAGGTTAGTGCGCTACAATGAGTTATGCCGGGAAGTGGGCTATGCGCCAGCGGTGCTGGCGACGGCGTGGGTATTGCAGCGACCGGGGGTAAGTGCGGTGATTGTGGGGCCGCGGACGGTGGGGCAGTTAGAAGAGAGTTTGGGTGCTACGGAGGTGGAGTTAGGGGGGGAGGTAGTGGACAGGTTGGAGGCACTATGGCCAGGGCCGGGCGGTCCGGCGCCGGAGGCGTATGCGTGGTAAACGTCGATGAAGAGGAGGAGAGCATGGGTGCAACAGTGACAATCGTGTTGGTACTTGCGTTTTTAGTTTTGGTGACGTTGTTGAAGACGGCGAAGGTGGTACCGCACCAAACAGTGTTCATAGTGGAACGGTTGGGGAAATACAGCCGGACGCTCTACTCAGGGTTTCACATTTTGATACCGTTTATTGACAGGGTGGCGTACAAGCACACGCTAAAGGAGCAAGCGATCGATGTACCGCCACAGATTTGTATTACGAAGGACAACATAGCGGTGGAAGTGGACGGAATTTTATATTTGCAGGTGACGGATCCGGCGCGGGCGAGTTATGGGATTACCGATTATCGTTTTGCGACGATCCAGTTGGCGCAGACGACGATGCGGTCATTGATTGGTAAGTTGGATTTGGACCGTACGTTTGAGGAGCGGGAGGCGACGAATTCGCAGATAGTGCGAGTGTTGGACGAGGCGTCGGAGCCGTGGGGGGTGAAGGTGACGCGGTACGAGGTGAAGAACATCACGCCGCCTCAGACGATTCGGGACGCGATGGAGAAGCAAATGCGAGCGGAGCGAGAGAAGCGGGCTTTGATAGCGGAGTCGGAGGGTGAGCGGGAGGCGCGGATCAATCGTGCGGAAGGGGAGAAGCAACAGAACATTCGAATTTCAGAGGGAGAGAAGATGCGGCAGATCAACGTGGCAGAGGGTCGGGCGCGGGAGATAGAGTTAATAGCCACGGCGACAGCTGAGGGGATTAGGAAAGTAGCGGAAGCGATTCAGCAACCGGGTGGGATGGAAGCAGTGAGTTTGCGTGTAGCGGAGCAGTATGTGAGTGCGTTTGCGCAGCTGGCGAAGACGACTAACACGTTGATTGTGCCAGCTAATGTAAGCGACGTGGGGGGAGTAGTTGCGGCGCTGACACAAGTTATGAAGAGTGTCTCGGCGACGAAGCAGGGAGCGTGAAGTGTTGGTGCATTACAAGGACTTACGGTATTTGGTGAAGCTATGGCCGTGGGTAAAGAACCCGTGGTACGTAGCGCGGCACCGGCGTGATCGGAGTGGTGAGTTCGTCGTGGAGCTGCGGAATGGGCTGCGACTGTACTTACGCGGGGCATGCCAGGATTTCACGATTTTTGACAGAATTTTCTTACGCGATGAATATCGGCTGGGGGGGTACGAAAAGGAGTTGCGGGGAACAGTGGTGGATTTAGGGGCCAACGTAGGGATATTTGCGGCACGTGTGGGACCATATGTGGGTCGAATGATCTGTTACGAGCCGATGGGGAGCAATTTCGCGCAGCTGGAGAGGAATTTGAGCGGTTTAGGGAATGTGAGTTTGGTGAGAGCAGCGGTTGGTCCGACAAGTGGGACAGCACGGCTTCATTACCCACGCAACATACGGATCAGCGGCGGGTACTCTCAGTTTCCGAGCGCAAGGCTACACGAGGGGAGTATGTACGAGGAGGTACTGCAAGTAACATTGGATGAGGTGTTTGAGCGTCACGAGATCGAGAGCTGTGATTTACTGAAGATTGACACAGAAGGAGCGGAATACGGGATTCTGTATGCTGCGAGCAAGGAGACGCTGAGGCGGGTGAAACGGGTGATAGGGGAGTATCACTACGTGGAGCAAGGCGGAACAGAGACGGAGGTCAGTAAGTTGAAAGCGTACATGGAAGCGCGGGGGTTTGAAGTAAGTGTGGTGCCGAAGCGCCGATTAAAAAACCACGGGTTATTTTTCTGTTATGCGAGGGAAAGGTGAGGATAAGAGGCGAGCTTACATGTTGTGATGGGGACAACCTGGTCTTTGAAGGAGAGATGGTTGTTAGCGAGCAGGGCAGCGTGTGAAGTGGCGGTCAGGTGAGTTAGGCGGGTAAGGTTTCTAGCTTCGAATCAGTGATTTGAATCTGGTTGACAACACGAAAGCCCAGCGGGCGATGGCCAAGTAGGCATAGGGGAGGGCGTGAATGAGCAGTGCCTTCGGCTGGGTGTAAGGTGCGAGGGATGGTTGGGACGAAGGGGAAGCCATGATGGGATCTTTGGGGCTACAAGCGTAGAGGAAATTACTGAAAGAAAAGGGAGGGCAGGGGTGTGGAGTGGTTGCGAGCGCCCGGTCACTTGGATGCCATACCCCAGGTGCGTCTGGGGGGGTTGATTTTTGGGAAAAGATTTGATATAGTTTGAGGCACGTCCGTATGGAACAGATCATACGGGCGCCGAAACCCTGATAAGACGAGGATTGACACCTGCACGGCGTGCAGTTGTGCTCGCGGTGGCGGGGATTTGCGGCATGGAGTCGCGAGTGCAGAGGCGACGTCAGAGAGAGGGTATATGCGTCTTCGGGGACGAGAGATTGGAGATGGAATTAACGAACGTTAGTTAACGAGAAAGTGGAGAACGAGGTATGGCGAAGGAAGTATTTCAGCGGACGAAGCCGCACGTGAACGTGGGGACGATAGGGCATATTGATCATGGGAAGAGCACGCTGACGGCGGCGTTGACGAAGGTATTAGCGGATCGAGGGTTAGCGAAG
>JAOACZ010000217.1 GCA_026417575.1 bacterium
CTTCACCTCTTGTCCCCCTCCTCCGCTCACTCGCCCAATCACCAGGCACTAACGACCTCTACGACAGCTACGTCCCAGCCGCTGCAGCCCTCGCCCTCTCCGCCATCCAATAACCTTACTCAACATCCCCTGTCGTCTGCAGTCAACAATTTCCGGCGGCTCATCCTCCCCCGCTCCCTTCGCCTCACCCGTGCCCCTCATCTCGCACCAAAAGGCCGAAAGGACTCAACCCTCGCAATCCACGGTTTTTGTCACTTGCAAACGACATTTTTTTGCCGTCTGTCAAACCTTAAGTTCACCACGATTACTTCCCTCTTCCCCTCCGCGTCGGCACGCCGCTAAAAAAGCTTCCTTGCACCCCTCCCACGCCGCGACAAGCCGGTCATACGCCGGGTCCGTCTCGCTGCTCTCAATTGCCCCGTGCGCTTCCAACCAGGCATACGTGCGCCGCACCCCTTCTTCAAACGCTATCGTGTACGCAAAACCTAAATCTCGTCGCGCCGCACTTGTATCAAAAATGTTGTTAAATTGAAAATTCTCGCGGCAAACAATCGCTCGCTCGTCCGCTGCACACAGCACCTCTGTCGGAATATGCACCAACCTCGGCTCAGGTGCCCCTATCGCTCGCGCAACCGTTTGATGATACCCATCCCACGTCATCCACTCCTCTCCCGTCACATTGTAGCAACGCCCGTAGGATGTCTCATTCCCACATGCACCCACGAACGCTGCAGCTACATCCTCCACATGACACGCACACCACAGACTCTGTCCGTCACCGTGCACGATGACCGGCTTCCCCTTGCGCAAGCGATCAAAAAACGTTGTTGACCACCCCAGCGAGTGAATTAGCGGTCCCCCCTCCCCATACGTCTGCGCAGGCCGTAAAATCGTTACAGGTATTCCTTCCCGTTCCCACGCTTCTAAAAGTACCTTCTCGCACATCGCTTTCTGCTTCCCATACACACTCACTCCACCACGCGGCTCATCCTCCTTAATCGGAAATCGCCGCGTCGGTCGCGCATACACATCCACCGTGCTGCACACTATCAGTTGTCCCGCTATGCCACGCACCGCCCGTAACGTACTCTCCGCCTCCTCCGGCCGGTAACATATCATGTCTATCACCACCTCAAATGGACCCGCCTCCCGTACCTGCTTCTCAAACTGCTCCGCATCTCTGCGATCTCCGATAATTCGTCGTACCGCCCCCTCAAATCGTATCGCGCTTTGCCCCCGATTGTATATCGTTACCTCATCCCCGCGCTCCAACAACGCTCGCGTTATCGCTGTGCTGATCAAGCCCGTTCCGCCAATAATTAAAATCTTCATCACGTCTCCTCGTTGTGCTTTTCTTACCTTGCATAGCGGACCGCGCGTGCACTCACCCGCAAGCGCCGCTTCGGATCTATCCGCTGCTCCACTCTCACGCGGCACCCACCCTTCACCGCATACCTCCGCGCAACCCACGACGTCCCCGACCACACAGGTACGTCCGGCACTTGCGCCTCCGCCATAACCTCCCTCCCCCCCACCTCACACCTAATCCTTACTAAATCGTGCGCACGCGGCCTCCGATCCTCCGACGTGGGCGTCTCCTGCCGCCCAAACCGATACGGCGCTGCCTCTATCGCTCCGGCCGGCTCCGCATCGAACACCTGTGCCACCACCAACAATCGCTCCCCCTCCGCTAATGCTCCCTCCCCAACCTCACCTTCCACACCTCCATCCACCGCTCCCCACCGAACCGGAACCAGCCGCGTCGCTACCGGCGGCGGCGTGTCCTCCTCGGGCGGCACCTCCCACCGCCCGTCCGCGTACCTCCCCATCCCAATCACTACCGCTTGCTCTGGCCCTACCTCAATCGCCAAGTGCTCCGCTTGCACCTCCAACTCCGGCTTCCGCCCATCATAAAACAGTACCCGCGCCGCATGCATGTCAAGCACCGGTAACTCCACACACCGTCGCTCAAACGTCGCATTCACAAGATACAATAACCCGCTTGACCCGCCCCCTGTCATGTATCCATACCACCCGTGCTCCCCTGGCTTACCATCCCCCACATACCGCGTACACAACCCGCGCCGGTACGCATCAAAAAACAACCCCCGTGCCGCCCTCATCATGCGCACGTCCTCATCACACAGCAATGTCACGTCCCCATACACCATATCCCGCCGCCCGCCCCGCGCCAGCTGCCCCACGTAACTGCGCCGAAACCCCTGCCGCCCTCGATACATGGCCGTGTTCGTCCTCCCTATCAACACACCGTGATCTTCAATCCGATCCAGCGGAAATCCACTTCGGTTCAGCTTCCATACCTGCCGATCCTGAAACACATCAATAGCTCGACACAACGTACTCTGCGGAATATCCCCACACTGCGGATCACCGCTAAACACCCCGTCCACTACATCGAGCCACCCTGGGTCAACCTCTATCATCTCCCCTCCCCCGCTGTCCCTCTCCGGCGGCCGCCGCGCAAAACCACAATGCGTAATGACATGCACCCCCTCAAATCGCTCACGTAATCGCCCCAAAATCTCTCGCAACCGCCCCACTGACCTCCGCATCGTCTCCTGCTCCGACCGTACCACCCCCCTCGCCGCTAAACCTAAATTCGCAAAGTCAAGCTTAAAGTACCTCACACCCCACGCCTCCGCTGCATGCTGCATGCCCTCTTCTAATGCTTCCGCGTAAGGCCCGTCCGCTAAACTATAATGCCAATTGTCTTCGCAAAGACTCCCTTCCCACTCCGCCACCCTCAACCTCGCCCCGTTGACACTAAACCACAAACCTGGAATCATCCCTAACTCCCGGATCCGCTCCAATACACGCCCCGGCCCCACCGGCCAGTCACCTCGCCGAAATTCTTTATACCCCCTCTCCGCCTCAAACCATAAACAATCAATCACAAACACATCAAAGCTCACGCCAAACTCACGCCGCCATCGCTCTATCACCGCTAGCTCCTCCCACACTAACCCCTCCGTCAACCGTACCCTGTCCCCCAGCTCATCATAATGCCCCCAGTTGTTGTACACCGCCATCAATCGCATAATCAACCTCCGCTCGCTACTGTTACTATTCCGCTGTTTATCTCACTCTTCCCATTCACGCCGCAGCTCGCACAAATACTTCCTCAGCTCCATCAACAACCTCGCCTCCGCCGTCTGCCTGCACCAGCGTTAGCTCTTACCCTGCCTTCCTCCCTTTCCCTCCTCCTATCGCCACATGGTGATCCAATTGTACTTTGCGTACTTCCTGTCGTCAACGCCTCACCCTCACCCACACCTGAAGCCTCCGCAAAACAAATTACCCACTGTGCTCTTTGGTGATCGTAAACCGCTTCTTGACCTACGTACTCCACCTACGAGTAGACTTTCTCCGACTCAGCACCATTGACTTTTCAACACGCTTTCACTATAGTTACATCCTTGATGAGACCAGAAATCTCCAAATCTTGCCTCATCGCATTCCTCGTCCGCGGCGGCGCACTGTTACAGAGCCGTGCTCACGGGCACTCATCTCCACTTCTTCTTCCCCGTTCTCTCACACGCGTCCCCAACCGCGCGTCCTCTAACGCTGTCAACGCGTCCCCGCGCCCGCTCCGCCTCGCTCCTTATCCCCACACGGACTCACGTTACTCGCCCCACCGCCGCTATGTGCTTCCTTCTCTATCCCAAATATCTTCTCTCATTCTCGAGGACTACCATGGCAGAAGCTACCACCTCACCAACTAATGCGTCTCCTGTCTGGCAACGCTTGAATCCACCACCCGCTCTCGCAGCACTGTTGGCCAAAGCACCCCGGGTCATCGTCCCTGCTACCCTCGACGAGCTCGTCGACATCTCCGTCGGCGGCCCTGGCAGCGACTACTTTGAAGTCGCTTATGACGTCCCCGGCCGCGGCCGCATCGTCGAGGCTACCGTTGCCCGCGTCCGCAATGGCATCTCCGCCAACTACACGGAACCTTACATGCGCCGCCGCGACCCCGATTGTATGCTCATCGCTGATGACATGCCCACCGATAAACCCCGCTTCGAAGACCATTTCGGCGAGTCATTCGCTGCCCTCCGCGCTGAAACCTTCGCTTGGCTCGAAAAACAGGAACTCGCCGTCTACGGCTTCCACGCCGGCGGTCGCGTCCTCGGCATGGACGCCCTCGTCGTCGCTCCCGCAAACGCCGCCTTCTTTGCCTTCGGCCTCGCCCTCCTCCAAGAATTCATTCCTCTCGCTGATATCCCCACCTCCTTCGACCCGCGTTTGTTCATCTATGTCGCCCCGCCTTTCCGCCACACTCACTTCAAAGGCCGCCAAATGGTCATCCACGTCCGCAACGGCGATTCCCATGAGATCTTTTCCTATAACTTGTACCCAGGTCCAAGCGCAAAAAAAGGCGTCTACGGCGCCCTCATCTCCCGCGCCGAACGCGAAGGCTGGATCGTCGCTCATTGCTCCACTGTCCAAGTCGTCACCCCCTATGATAACATCCTCACCATCATGCACGAAGGAGCGAGCGGCGGCGGCAAAAGTGAACTCTTGGAAGTCGCCCACCGCGAAGCAGACGGCCGTCTCCTCCTCGGACGTAACCTCGTTACCGGCGAAGAACGCTTCCTCCAGATCCCTCGCATGTGCGAACTCCGCCCCGTTAACGATGACATGGCCCTCTGCCATCCCCAATTGCAAACCTCTAGCGGCTACATCCGCCTCGTTGACGCCGAGACAGGCTGGTTCGTCCGCGTCAATCATATTGACCGCTACGGCGTTGACCCGCACTTGGAGCGCCTCACAGCCATGCCACCCGTCCCCCTCCTCTTCCTCAATATTGACGCCGTCCCACGTAGCCGTGCTCTCATCTGGGAACATATCCAAGATGAACCCGGTAAACCCTGCCCCAACCCGCGTGTCATCCTCCCCCGCAAAATCGTCCCCAATATCGTCAACGCCCCCGTCGATGTCGATGTCCGCAGCTTCGGCGTCCGCACCCCTCCTTGTACCCGCAACAACCCCACCTACGGCATCATCGGCCTCTTCCATATCCTCCCTCCAGCTCTCGCCTGGCTATGGCGCCTCGCCGCACCTCGCGGCCATGCTAACCCAAGTATCGTCCATACCGAAGGCTTGAGCTCCGAAGGCGTCGGCTCCTATTGGCCATTCGCCACCGGCCGCCGCGTCGACCAGGCCAACCTCCTCCTCCGCCAAATCGCTACCGCTAATAAAACCCTCTACGTCCTCTGCCCCAACCAGCACGTCGGCGCTTGGTACACTGGCTTCATGCCCCAGTGGATTGCCCGCGAATACCTCGCCCGCCGCGGCCACGCTCCTTTCAAAAAAGAACAATTAGTCCCCGCGCGCTGCCCACTTCTCGGCTACGCCTTGGCTAATCTCACCGTCGAAGGTATCCCCATCAGCCGCTGGTTCCTCCAAGTTAATACTCAACCCGAAGTCGGCGATGACGGGTACGATGCCGGAGCCGCCTACCTCACGCGCTTCTTCCACGATTGCATGCAGTACTTCTTGCATCCTGAACTCGCTCCCGAAGGCCGCCGCATTATCGAATGTTGCCTTGATGGTGGTTCGGTTACAGATTACGAAGCCCTCCTTCCTCACTAACATTCCCCACCTCTACCGCCGGCCCCCGGCCCCCCCGCAACTCAGGTACCCCTGCCTTTTCCGCCCAATGAGTCTGTGGGCTCCTCAGTCCGCGCCCGCTCGTTTCACCTACTCCTCTTGCCCAGAAACACTCGCAATTCTAATCCTCATCTTCTTTCCCCTACCGTCAACATCTTTTGTCATTTGACTCCGCTTTAAGCCCACCCCCGGCGCTCACCTGGGCCTGTCGTAGTCCTTCCGATCTCTCCACCTTCTCCCACCGCCTGCTCCAGCTCACATTGCCAGCCGAACTCCCCTCCGCGGCCAGTTCCCACCACCTCGCTGCATCCCTCGTCGCGCCGCAGCTCTCGCCGCTCTCCACTCGCCCCCCTCGCCAAGAACCCTCGGCTGCCTTCCCCTTGACACACCCCACACATTAGGTTATAATTTTCTGATTTCGTCCCTTGCAGTACTTCAACGTATCGTAACCGACGGAGATTGACAAATGAAAACGAATGTCGCATTCGGACTCGCAGCCATTCTCGCTGCCTCTGCTCTCTGTGCTCAGGAAGCATTCCAAGACAGTGGCGCCAAAAATTTCCAATCTATGTGCAACAACATGGGTCGTGGTGTCGCCAATATGCTCACCTGCTGGATGGAGCTCCCCCGCAATCTATGGATAGAAAGCACCCGCAACCCCTACTATGGTTGGATCGTCGGCGCCTCTGACGGCGCGTTCCTCACTGCTGCTCGCGCCTTTAGTGGCGTCACTGATTTCGCTCTGTTCGGCTTGACCGGTCCCGGCATGCATAGCGATGCCTTCCCCGATTTTATCTGGAATGCAAAGTGGACCCACTTCTCAGATACTCAAAACGCGTGGAATAGCTTCAATGTCCCGAAAGACGCGCTCATTAAACAACAACAAGCTCTCGAAACTTCCCAAACCAAGTAATTCCTCATTCCCCACAGCTCTCCACAAGCGCGGCCCATCATGCCGCGCTTGTCGTTTCTGCATCCCGTGATCCTCTCATCCCTCCTTGAACAGGCGCGCGCCCAGCTCAAGGCGGCAGGTATACCCAACGCTTCCCAAGAAGCACGCTGGCTCCTCGAACACGTCTTGCAGAGAACTTGTACCCCATTCGAACACACCACACTACCCCCCACCGCTGTGCGTCGCTTCCGTTACCTCGTCACCCGCCGCGCTCATCGCTTCCCCCTCCAGTACCTCCTCGGTTCGGTTGATTTCGCCGGCGCGCACATCCGCCTCACCCCAGCCGTTCTCATCCCTCGCCCCGAAACCGAAGAGCTCGTCCAACATGCCTTAACGTGGCTTGCCTCTCACCCCCGCACTCGCTCCGTCGCTGACCTCGGTACCGGCTCCGGCTGCATCGCTATCGCCCTCACTCGCGCCTTCCCAACCATCTCTTGCTGGGCCTCTGATATCTCCCCCAAAGCTCTCCGCATCGCTCGCATCAATGCCCGCCTCAACCGCGTCGCTTCTCGCATCCATTTCGCTCTCGCCCACTGGTTCTCCGCCTGGCCTGACCACCTCTCCTTCGACCTCATCATCACTAACCCACCCTACGTCGAAACTCATGCTCACCTCTCTCCTGAACTCGCCTTCGAACCCCCCACCGCCCTCTTCGCAGGCCCAGAAGGCTTGGACGCCTACCGCCAGTTCCTCCCTCTCGTCCCACATCGCCTACGCCCAGGCGGCCTCTTCCTCGGCGAAATAGCCGCCCACCATCGTCAACCTGCTCTCCTCCTCGCCCGCGCCTCCGGTCTCCTCACCGCTCGCGTCCTCAAAGACTCCCATGGCCACTACCGCTTCCTCATCTGGCACAAACCAACCTCCTAGCCTCCCCCCTTCCTCACAATTTTTTTGAACTTACCCGCGCTATGTCGCTCCTTCTCTTTCCATGGTGACATTTTGGCACAAATTTGCTATACTCTCCTCCGATGAATAAGGGCTCTCACATTCTCCTCATTCCCCTCATCACTTCGGCAGCATTCCTCGCCGCATTGCCCTCTCGTGCATCGTGGTTCAGTCTCCGCAACCAAGCCAAAAAGCACATGGAACTCGGCCGTTACGCCGCAGAATTACGCGACTTCGAACGCGCCGCCCAACACTATGAACGTGCCCTCCAGGAAAACCCTCGTTCAAAGCCTATCTTCTTCACTCTCGGTGCCCTCTACTGCAAACTCGGCCAGCATGAAAAGGCTGAACAGCTCTACCGACAGCTCGTTAGTATCTACCCCTTCGACGCCGACGCCCGCCTGTGTTTGGGCAGCGTTTTCCTCGCTCTCGATAGGCCCACAGACGCCCTCCAGCAGTTCGAACAAGCTGCCCACCTCAACCGCAACGACGACCGCGCCTTCCGTAATCGCGGTTTCGCTGAATTCTTACTCGGTCACCACGTCAACGCCCTCAAATCACTCCAACGCGCCGCAGAACTCAATCCCACCAACGCCCTCACCTTCTATGATATCGGCATGGTGCTCTTTATGCTCCACCGCACGAATGACGCCTGCCGCGCTCTCCGCACAGGCCTAGCCCTCAAACCCTCCGCAGAAGCACGCCGCTCCTACACTGATCTCCTCGAAGCTTGCGCAGGCCAAACGCTACGCGCAGCTCAACAAGCGTATCGCAGTAACGACTTCCCTCGCGCTGAACAACTCTTCTCCCACCTCGCCCAACTCTACCCCGACTACGCTCTCGTTCACGCCTACGCCGGTCACGTCTACCACCACCAGAAACCTGCAAAATTTCAACAAGCAGAAGCCGCTTACCGCCGCGCACTCGCCGCCCGCTCCCTTACCGTCCTCCCACCCCTCGACTACGCCCTCGTCCTCGATAACCTCGGTATGATTCGCTTCAACCTCGGCGACTACGACGAAGCCGAACAACTCTGGCGCCGCGGCGTCTTACTCGATACGGATTATCCCGTCATCTATTTCAACTACGGCCTCGCCCTCGCTCGCCGTGGCCTCTACGACGCCGCTGCCGTCGCTTTTGCTGACGCCGCACGTCGTGACCCCGCTTTCGTAACCTACGTCAACCACCACGCCGCCCTCGAAAACTTCCGCACTACTCCCGCTTACTCTAATTTGCTCGCCACCTTCGCCCGTGAACTCCTCACCCCCACCCCACGCTAACCCACCTCTATGCCTACTCCACTACCAAACTTACCCCCCTGTCGTAACTTGATCCCTCATCCCATCCACTATAACCAATCCAAATAACCTTATTCCATAACCTATGCACAAACCCACCCTCAAATTCGGTACCAGCGGTTGGCGCGCCATCCTCAGCGACGAATTCACCTTCGCGAACGTCGCCCGCCTCCTCGATGCTATCACCCTCTTCCTCCGCGAACAAACCGGCCCCTCTCCCACGGTCGTCATCGGCAGTGACACCCGCTTCCTCTCCGACAAATTCCGCCAGTTCGCCGCCCAACGCCTCGCCCACCATGGCGTCAATTGCCTCGTCACTAACCGTGACTGCCCCACCCCTGTCATCTCCTTCGTCATTCGCAATCGTCACCTCGCCGGTGGCATCAACTTCACCGCCAGTCACAACCCCCCAGAATATCAAGGCCTCAAATTCAACCCCGCCGACGGCGCCCCCGCCAACAGCAACGTCACTTCCCGCATCGAAAGCCTCATTGATGCCCCTGTCCCTCCCGCCACTGCTTCAGGCTCAGTCTCATCCCTCGACCCGCGCGAAGACTACTTCTCCGCCCTCTTTTCCCATCTCGACCCCGATGCACTCCGCTCCGCGCGCCTTCGCGTCGCTTGCGACGTCCTCTACGGTACCGGCAGAGACTACCTCGACGAAGCCCTTCGCCGCCTCGGCGCCCACGTTACCGTCCTCCACGACTGGCTCAACCCCCTCTTCGGCGGCCGTCGCCCCGAACCCGCACCGGATAACCTCGAGGAACTCATCCAAATCGTCAAAGATCAACAACTCGACTTGGGCCTCGCTACCGACGGCGACGCCGACCGCTTCGGTGTCGTCGACAAAGGCGGCCGCTTCTTTAACGCTAACCAAGTCCTTTGCCTCACCGCCTGGCACCTCCACAAAAATCGCCGCCGCCGCGGCCGCATCATCCGCAGCGTCGCCACCACCGGTTACCTCGATCGCATCGCCCACTACCTCGCTACCGACATCGTTGAAGTCCCCGTCGGCTTCAAATACATCGGCCCAGAAATTATCGCCGGCAACGTCCTCGTCGGTGGCGAAGAAAGCGGCGGCCTCTCCATCGGCGGCCATGTCCCAGAAAAAGACGGTATCCTCGCCTGTCTCCTCATCGCCGAACTCGTCGCCATGGAACGCAAAACCTTGGCTGATATCTGGCGTGACATCGAGTCAGCTATCGGTACCCTCTGGTCTACTCGCGTCGACCTCACCCTCAGCGAAGACGACAAACAACGTCTCCTTGCCTGGCTCCGCCAAGCACCACGCGATTCCTTCCTTGGTCGTCCAGTCAAAGCCTTTAACGGCATCGATGGCTTCAAATTCACATTCAATGACACTGACTGGGTCCTCATTCGCCCCTCAGGCACCGAACCGATCATCCGCTGCTACATCGAAAGCGATAACGCCGCTCACGGCGAAACCTTGAAAGCCGACCTCTTGCGCGAACTCCACTCCCATGTTACCTCCCACTCACACTCAGATACCCGCCATCCTTCGTCACCCTAACCCCATCAACGCCTAAACCTCACTCATCATGCTCTTACTCGTTCTCTCACCTCAACAACAACGTCGCCCCTCGCCGCATGAACACTGCAAAGCCAAAAACTTCTTCCTTGCAGCCCTAACTCCTTTCACCCCTCCCCACCAGCGTACGTGAACGCGGCCCCCGCTCGCCTCGCCATCATCGGCAGCACCGGTTCCATCGGTCGCAGCGCCCTCGACGTCGTGCGTGAACACTCTGCCCGCTTCCAGGTTGTCGCACTCGCCGCCGGGTCCAATGTCGAAGTCCTCGCCGCCCAAGTTCGCGAATTCTGCCCCCAGTACGTCGCCGTCAGCGATACCGCCGCCGCGCGCCTCCTCCAGCGTCTTTGCCCTCACCTCGATGTCCGTACTGGCCCCGACGGTGTCGCTTCGTTGGCTGCCTTGGATGAGGTCGACGTCGTGCTCCTCGCTGTCGTCGGTATGGCCGGCCTCCCACCTGCCCTCGCCGCCGTCCGCGCCGGTAAGCGCCTCGCCCTCGCCACCAAAGAAGTCCTCGTCGCCGCAGGTGCCCTCATCCTTCAAGAAGCTCGCACACATCGCGCCCACATCCTCCCCGTCGATAGCGAACATTGCGCCATCTTCCAATGCTTGCAAACAGCAGGCGCCCGCGGTAGCGCAAGTGTCGAGCGCCTCATCCTCACCGCCTCCGGCGGCCCCTTCCGCCTCCACGAACGCGACGCCCTCGAACACGTTACCCCCGCCGAAGCTCTCGCTCACCCCACCTGGCGCATGGGCTCCAAAATCTCCATCGACTCCGCCACCATGATGAATAAAGGCCTCGAAGTCATCGAAGCCCACTGGCTTTTCAACGTCCCCGCAGAACGCATTGATGTCCTCATCCATCCACAATCTGTCATCCATTCCCTCGTCCAGTTCTGTGACGGTAGCATGGTCGCCCAGCTCTCCACCCCTGATATGCGCATGCCTATCCTCTACGCCCTCACCTACCCTGAACGATGGCCGCTCAACCTCCCACGCCTCAATCTCGCCCATGAACGCGAACTCACCTTCTTTACTCCCAATTTCGCCATGTTCCCCTGCCTCCTCCTCGCTTACGAAGCACTGAAAACCGGTGGCACCGCCCCCGCCGTCCTCAACGCCGCCAACGAAGCCGCTGTCCTCCGCTTCCTTAAAGGTCATATCAAATTCCTCGATATCCCGCGATTGGTCGAAAAAAAACTCGCCGCCTGTAACGTCATTCATCAGCCCACCCTCGACGACATCCTCGCCGCCGATGCGTGGGCCCGTGAGCTCGACTAATGCACAAGGATCTTCAATGACTCTCCTCGCATTTGTCCTCGTTCTCGGCACCCTCGTCTTCATCCACGAACTGGGCCACTTCCTCATCGCTAAACTCACCGGCGTCTACGTCGACTGCTTCTCTCTCGGCTTCGGCCCACGCGTGCTCTGGTTCCGCCTCGGCGAAACGGAATACCGCATCTCCCTCATCCCCCTCGGTGGTTTCGTCCGAATGGCCGGTCAGTCCGACCTTCCCGAGGAACACAATAAGGCTCTCGCCGAACGCCTCGCGCGCGTCCCCGCCCACCGACGCTACGACCACCAAACTGTCCCACGCCGTATGGCGATCATCGCCGCAGGCCCCCTCATGAACCTTATCTTTGCCCTCCCCGTCACCTACCTCCTCCTCACCACCGGCGAAATGCAGCCCCTCCCCAACGATGCCACCACCCTCGGCGAAATCGTCCCTGATTCCCCCGCCATGTTCGCAGGCCTCCTCCCCGGTGATCGCATCCTCCAAGTCAACCAGATCCCCGTCCGCAACTGGCATCACTTCTCCCGCCTCACTCGCAAAAACATCGGCAAAGAATTGCGCCTCACTTTCGAGCGCAATGGCCGCATCTCTACCGCCACTGTCACCCCCGTCATCGACTTGGATAAGCAAATCATCGGTATCGGCGTACAACCAATGGAACGCGCTCAAATCGCTGCCATTCTCTCAAATACCCCCGCCGCAGCTAGCCCGCTCCAAGTCGGCGACATCGTCGACCGCCTCATCGGTGTGCGCGCTCAAGACCTCTCCCGCTCCCGCTTGATCGAAGAAATCCGTGCCCGCCCCAATACCAAACTCGTCCTCCGCGTCCTGCGCCTCCCCTCAGTCCGTCGCCTGGACCAGACCAATGCCCCCCTCATCCTCCACATCCCTATCACCACCGCCCGCGCCGGCGGTATCCAACATGTTTCCATCATCGGCAATGTCTTGATCTGCAACCCATCCGCTCCCACCAACTTCCCTATCCACACTGGCGACCGCGTCCTCGCCGCTTACGACCGCCCTCTCGCCCCAGACGAAGTTCAAGATTTCATCCTCGCTCAGCCCGCCGGTGACCTCCCCCTCACCCTCGAACGCATCACCGGCACGTTCATCAAACACCGCTCCACCACCAACGTCCTCGTCCCTATTGTGGATGTCGGTATGCTTGGCGTCCTCTTTGAACCAGCTCAACAACGCGTCATCTACCCTCCCCAAGCCGCACTTCAGCACTGCTTCCAGCGCACCCTCGACGTCGTCGTCGATACCTTCGCCGCCCTTAAATTGATGCTCCAACGACGCCTCGGCCTCAAAGCTCTCGCCGGCCCCCTCGCTATCGCGCGCATGACCGGCCACGCCGCTCAAGCAGGTCTCGACGTCCTCCTCCAGCTCGTCCTTGTCATCACCGTGAACCTCGCCATCCTCAACCTCCTCCCCATCCCCATCCTCGATGGCGGTCACCTCGCTTTGCTCGCTCTCGAAGGCCTACTCGCTAAACCCCTCCCCCCACGATTCCTCCTCACAGTGCAAAAATTCGGCTTCTTCCTCATCGTCACCCTCCTCGCTCTCGTCATGTACAACGACCTCCTCCGTTGGTTCGCTGATAACGAACGCCTCGGCTTGTTCCTCGGTAACCTCCTCGACACCATTCGCACCTTGTCTACTCACTAATCTTCACGGAGCTTCCCCCATGCCAAAGAAAAAACATCAGTTCGAAGCAGCTCTCCAGCAACTCGAAGAAATTGTCGCCCAAATGGAAAGCAGTGACCTCCCCCTCGACGAGTGTGTCGAATATTACGAACGCGCCGTCAAGCTCGCTGCCCTCTGCACGAAAGAGCTCGAAGCTGCTCGCCGCCGCATCGAGCAAGTCCGCTTCACTGAGAAAGGCGAAACGGTTATCGAGCCTCTCACCCTCTCCGACGACTCTTCCTCTCCCCCCGCCACCACAGACAATGACCGCAACCTCTAACACTCCCGAACCCCTCCTCCCCCGCATCTCCTCGCCCGCCGACCTCCGCTCCCTCCCCCTGGAGCGCTTGCCCCAGCTCTGCCACGAGATACGCCAGTTCCTCATCGAAAATGTCCCGAAAACTGGTGGCCACTTCGCCTCTAACCTCGGTACCGTCGAGCTCGCTGTCGCTCTCCACTACGTCTTTGATACCCCGCGCGACGACCTCGTCTGGGATACCGGGCATCAAGCCTACGCCCATAAACTCCTCACCGGCCGCCTCCACCTCTTCCACACCATCCGCCAATATCGCGGCATCTCAGGCTACCCTACCCCAGAGGAAAGTCCCTACGACGTCTTCCCCGTCGGTCACGCCGGTACCTCTATCTCCATCGCCCTCGGCCTCGCAAAAGCCCGCGATCTCTCCCATGGCTCCCAGCACATCATTGCCGTCATCGGTGACGGTGGCTTAACCAGCGGCCTCGCCCTCGAAGGCCTCAATAATGCCCACGGCGTCCGCAAGTTCCTCGTCGTCCTCAATGATAACAAAATGTCTATCTCTCCCACCATCGGCGCCCTCGCTCGCCATTTCAGTCGTGTCGTCTCTGATCGGCGTTACCGTTACCTGAAACGCGAAATCGGTTCCTTCCTCCTCAAAATCCCCCTCGTCGGCCGTTGGCTCACTACCGCCATCCAACGCGTCCAAGGCGGCATCAAACACATCATCGCACCTCAAAACGTCTTCGAAAATCTCGGCTTCCACTACCTCGGCCCCATCAATGGCCACGACATCCACCAACTTGTCTCCTTCCTCCAGGCCTGCCGCGACGAAACTGACATGCCCGTCCTCCTCCATGTCCTCACTCGTAAAGGCAAAGGTTACTCCCCCGCCGAAGGTGACCCCGAACGTTTCCACGGTCTCCTCCCCACCTCCCCCGCCTGCAACGGCGAGCTGCCCCTCGAAGGCGAAACATACACTGATATCTTCGCAGACGCTCTCCATGAATGCGCCCGCCACGACCCCCGCATCGTCGTCATCTCAGCCGCTATGTGCGCCGGCATGGGCCTCACCCGCTTCGCCCAAGAACACCCCGAGCGTTTCGTTGACGTCGGTATCGCTGAGCAACATGCCGTCACCTTCGCCGCTGGCTTGGCTGCACGTGGCCTCCGCCCCGTCGTCGGCATCTACTCAACTTTCCTCCAGCGCGCCTACGACCAAATCGCCCATGACGTCTGCCTGCCTCACGTCCCAGTCGCCCTCGCCATCGATCGCGCCGGCCTCGTCGGCGGTGATGGCAAAACCCACCACGGTGTTTTCGACATCGCCTACCTCCGCCACTTGCCCGGCATGCACATCTTCATGCCCCGCGACCGCTCCGCCATGCACTCCATCCTCCGCTACATCTTTCAACAAACCCACCCCTCCGCCATCCGCTACCCACGCTGCATCGTCCCAAACTCCCTCGTCCCAGGGGGCTTGCCTCCCTTCTCCCAACTCGAACCTACTCGCTGGCAACTCCTCTCCTCTGGCTCAGATTGCGCTATCATCGCTCTCGGCCACATGGTCTTCAATGCCTACCGCGCTGCCCAACTCCTCGCCGCCCAAGGTATCCATGCCACCGTCGTAGACGCCTGCTCCGTCTGGCCCCTCGATCTCACCACCCTTGCCCACCTCGCCACCTCGTGCGCCTCTCTCATCACTATCGAAGATCACGTCCTCGCCGGCGGCTTCGGCTCCGCTGTCGCTGAATACCTCGCTCAGCATTCCCCCACCCCACCCCTCCTCACCATCGGCATCCCCAACCGCTTCGTTGAGCACGGCTCCCTCCAAGACCTTTATCGTGAACTCGGCTGGCTCCCTGACCAGCTCGCTCATCGTATCTCCGCTTGGCTCCGCAACCCCCATGCCTCGACCTGTAACTCGTAAACTCCTCGAACACCTCTCCCGTCTCGACCGCGAGCAGCTCGAACATTACCTCGAGCGCGCCCTCCATAACGAGCACCTCCTCCGCACTATCCTCGATACCATGGCCGAGGCCGTCATCGCCGTCAACCACCACGGCTCCGCACTCTTCGCTAACGCCACTGTCCACGACCTCACTGGTGTCCAACCTGATGACATCATCGGACGTCCCCCATCTGACGTCCTTCGCGATCCCGCCCTCCGCGACGCCCTCCGCGCCGCCGACACGAACGCCTACCTCTCCCGCGAAGTCACCGTCACCTACCCCCGCCGCCTCTGCCTCATGCTCCAAATCATCCCTCTCCCACTAAGCTCCCCTCTCCCCCACCCCGACCAGCCCGCTTACCTCATCCTCCTCCGCGACGTCTCCGAACAACATTCCTCTTCCCGCGACCGTGAACGCGAATCCCGCCTCGAAACCATGCGCCTCCTCACCGCCGGCGTCGCCCACGAAATCGGTAACCCACTCAGCGCTCTCATCCTCCATACCCAACTCATGGCCCGTACCCTCAAACGCTTGCCCTCCACTCCAGAAACCCGCGAACTTTCCCGCATCAACGCCGTCCTCCAAGAAGAAAGCCAACGCCTTAAACGCATCGTCGGCGACTTCCTTAACGCCGTCCGCCCACTCTCCCTCCAACTCACTCTCGGCCACCTCAACGAGCTCCTCGACGAAACCTTCGAGCTCCTCTACAGCGAAATCGAATCCCGCAAAGTCGCCCTCATTAAACGCTACTCCACCCTCCCCCCAACCCTCTTCGATCGCGATCAACTCCGCGGCGTTATTATCAATATCGTCCGCAACGCCCTCGACGCCATGCCAAACGGCGGTACCCTCACCGTCACCGCCCGTAACCACGGCGATTGGATCGAACTCTGCTTCAGTGACGACGGCTGCGGCATCCCCCCAGACAAATTCTCCCAACTCTTTAAACCCTTCTTCACTACCAAACCCCACGGCTCAGGCCTTGGCCTCCTTATGGCCCAACGCGTCACCCACGCCCATGGCGGCACCATCCGCCTCCAAAGTCAACCCGGGCGCGGTACCGATGTCTTCCTCGAACTGCCCGTCCGCCACACCGTCGATCGTCGTTCCCTTCCTTCACCCTCCTCTCGTCCCCCAGATGAAAAAACGTGTCCTCGTCATTGACGATGAACCAAACGCTCGCGCCGGCCTCCGGCGCGTCCTCGAAGACCTCGGCTGCACCGTCATCGAAGCCGCTAACGGCCCCGACGGCCTCGCCGCCTACCACCAACACGGCGCCGACCTCGTCATCACTGACCTCCGCATGCCCGGCGCCTCCGGCATCTCCGTCCTCGAAACCCTTCACCGCGATGCCCCCCACCTCCCCATCATCGTCATCACAGCCTACGGCACCGGCGAAACCGCCCGCGAAGCTATCCAAAAAGGCGCCTACGACTTCATCTCCAAACCCTTCGAACTCGACACCATCGAGCTCATCGTCCGCCGCGTCCTCAAACTCGTCGACCTCGAACAACAAAATGAAGCCCTCAAAACTCAACTCGCTCCTAGCCAAGATGTGCGCACCATCATCGGCTCCTCACCCCAGATGCAACGCGTCTTCGAAATGATCCAACAAGTCGCCCCTACCCGCTCAAATGTCCTCATCGAAGGTGAAAGCGGCACCGGCAAAGAACTCATCGCACGCGCCATCCACCGCCTCAGCCCCCGCGCCAACCAAGTCTTTATCCCCGTCCACTGCGCTAGCTTCTCCGAAAACCTCCTCGAAAGCGAACTCTTCGGCCACGAAAAAGGTGCCTTCACCGGCGCCGTCAGCCTCCGCCGTGGCCGCTTCGAACTCGCCCACGGCGGCACCCTCTTCCTCGACGAAGTCTCCACTATACCCATGGCTACCCAAGTAAAGCTCCTCCGCGTCCTCCAAGAACGCCAGTTCGAACGCGTCGGCGGCACCGAAACTATCGAGGTCGACGTCCGCCTCATCTCCGCTACCAATACCCCCCTCGAGTCCTTGATCCGCGATGGACGCTTCCGCGAGGACCTTTACTACCGCCTCAACGTCGTCCACCTCAAACTCCCTCCCCTCCGCGAACGCCGCGGCGACATCCCTCAGCTGATTGATCATTTCCTCGCTCGCGCAAATGCTGAAACCGGTAAACGTGTCTCCATCAACCGCATGGCCCGCGAGCTCCTCGAAAGCTACTCCTGGCCCGGCAACGTCCGCGAGCTCGAAAACACTATCGAAGCTCTCGTCGTCCTCTGCGAAGGCCATGAAGTCACCCCACGCCACTTACCTGCCCACATCCTCGGCGCCCAACAACCTACCCCCCTCCCTTCCCACGAAGATCTCCCCAATTTCGATAACATGACCCTTGAAGACCTCGAACGGTGGATGATCCTCCGTACTCTCAACCGCCTCAAATCACGCACCGAAACCGCTCGTGCCCTCGGCATTAGCCGCCGCAACCTCTACCGCCGCCTCAAAACTTACGGAGTTCTTTAAATGCTTCGCCCTTCTCTTTCTCCCTCACACGCCTCACCCCCGGCCCTTTCCATGGCCCCTCTTGCAGCCCTTTCCCAGCACCTCCACCCCTCCCGTCTCTCTCTCTCCTCTCTC
>JAOACZ010000024.1 GCA_026417575.1 bacterium
AGTGTGTATTATGCGTTAGGGGCGCTTTTTGGGAGTTTCATGTTAGGGTTGGCGTTGGGGACGTGGTGGGTGGGCGCGCGCGCGCGTCGCGTGGGCAGGTGGGCAGGTGCAGTAGCGCTTGGCGTGATGGTGGGAGGGATGTGGTGGACGGTGTATGGTATTTGGCCGGGGGGCACGGCGTTGGCTACTCTCCAGGCGATGGTGTTAAATATGGTAGCTGGCGGGGCGTTGGGAGCGTTTGTAGCGCTGGCGGCGTGGGACGCACGCAGTAGGCGTGGCGGTGGAGCAGTTGTTTATGCGGCTGATTTGAGCGGAGCGGTGGTGGGGGCAGTTTTATTCAGTGTGGTTGTTCCTCCGGCGTTGGGATTTGGTGTGTTGGTAGGGTTAATGACGGTTCTGTTGCTTGGGATGATGGGCTTGATCGCGGCGGGTTCCTTTTCGCTTGTGAGGTGAAAGAGGTAGGACACAAGGAGGGGGAACACGTGAAGGAGAACGAGAGACAGCGGAAAAGAGGATTGGAATGGGGACAAGGAATGAGGCGAGGAGGGCGTCTTTTGGGCGATGAGAGGTGGATCATTCGAGTGAGGGCAGAGCAGAAGCAGTTGACCAGTGGGTGGCAAGATGGTATAATTTTCGTGTGCGGACACGAGAGCGAATTCACGACGGCGTACGTTGGCGTCTCCGGGAACCTGATCCAGCTATAGTGCGGCACTTGTGTGAGGCGGGGCATTTTGCCGAGCCAGTGGCGCGAGTGTTGGTGAATCGGGGATTTTTTGATCTTGACGCGGTGGAACGGCACTGTACGGGAGCGTTAAAGTCATTGTATGATCCTTTAAGTTTGGGCGGGGTGGGGAGCGCATCAGCGCGGATCTTGGAGGCGATCGAGCGTCAAGAGCACATTGTGGTGCACGGGGACTACGATGTAGACGGGATTACGGGGACGGCGTTGTTAGTGCGAGTGTTACGTGAGCTTGGGGCGCATGTGTCGTACTTTGTTCCGCAGCGAGCTGCACATGGGTACGGACTGCGGGCAGATACAGTGAAGGCGATGGCGTGCGATGGGGCGAAGGTGATAATTACGGTAGATTGTGGGATCAATGCGATTGAGCCGGCGCGGGTGGCGCAGAAGTACGGGGTTGATCTGATAATTACTGATCATCACGAGCCGCAGATAGGGGAAGAGGTAGACGAATACGAGCTGGCGGTGCAAGCCAGCCTATTTGACTATGCGGTGGAATTTGGCGGTGCGGAAGAGCATTTAGGGCGGTTCAACGTTGTGTTGCCGCCGGCGTGTGCGGTGATCAATCCGAAACTGGGGCGGTATCCGTTTTCGGAGTTAGCGGGGGTGGGGGTGGCATTTAAGTTAGCGCATGGGGTTGTGAAATATGCGCGGGAGCGGGGGCTGACGCGGGCGCACGATTTATCATTGAAGGAGCACTTGGACTTAGTGGCGCTAGGGACGATAGCGGATGCGGTGCCGCTGCGAGATGAGAATCACATTCTAGCGAAGCATGGGTTAAGTGAATTAGCGCAGTCACGCAAGGCGGGGATCCGGGCGCTGATTGCTAGTGCGAAGTTGCGAACGATTGATGTGGAGAGTGTAGTTTTCGGGTTAGCGCCGCGGTTAAATGCGGCGGGGCGGATGACGGATGCGCGCGTTGCAGTGGAGTTACTGTTGACGAACAACAGTGCGGAAGCGGAGTTGATGGCGCGTGAGTTAGAGGATTTGAATCGGGAGCGGCAGCGGATTGAGCGGGAGACGTTTTTGAGTGCGTGTGCGATGTTTGAGCGGGAGTTAGGGGTAGAACTGCCGGACGTACCGAAGCTGCCTGGGGGTCTGGTGCGCTATGTGCCGGAGGGGCCGCGGGTGATTGTGCTTGCATCAGACGAGTGGAATCCTGGGGTAGCGGGGATAGTGGCGTCGCGGATGGTGGAGCGGTACTACTTGCCGGCGGTGATCATTGCCTTTCAGAATGACACTGGGCGCGGTTCGTGCCGAAGCATTCGAGATTTTCACATATTTGATGCATTGCGGCAGTGTAGTCATCTATTAGAGGCGTATGGGGGGCACATGGTGGCGGCGGGGCTAACGATTGCGCGGGACAAAGTAGAGGAGTTACGTCGGGAGTTGGAACGGATCGCGCGAGAAACGGTGGCGGAGGACGAGTTCACGCCGGTGCTGCAGGTTGATGCGCCGTTGAAGCTTGGGGAATGCACGCTGGATTTGTGTGTGCAGTTGGAGCGTTGTGCGCCATTTGGGCAAGGCAATCCGCGACCGTTGTTCTTACTGGAAGGTGTCAAGCTGGTGGAGGACCCGGTCATACTGAAAGACAAGCACGTCCGATTGAGCGTGATGCAGGATGGGGCATTTGGTCAGATTATCGCGTTCAACTGGGCGCCGCGCCTGCAGGAGGTGTTGCTGTGGCAGCAAATGGATATGGTGGTGTATCCGCATTTAGGGTATTATCGGGGAGAGGGGCGTGTGGAGGTTGAGTTAGTGGACGCACGGGAGCGGATATGAAGCGAGGACACATTTGGGGAGCAGCGGTGATTTGTGCGGTAGTGGTGACGGGCTGCGTGCATGTGGAGCCGAGTACGGGGCGTACGTACTTTCTGCACACAGATTATGCGCTATTTCAGACGAGTGACGATCCGGCGCGGCCGGTGAGCAATTACATAGGGTATTGTATGTTACCGATGGAGGATCCGCGGGATGAGCGGGCGCAGATTGTGCGGGCATTAGTGGAGGAGTATTTGGGGAGTAACGGTTATATTCGGGTGACGCGGGAAGAGTTGATAGCGGAGCCACGTTTGATACCGCACACGTTTTTGGTGGGGGTGGGTTATGTGGAATCGTTTACGTATGAAGAGATTCAGTTGCAATTGAATTTGTATTACGTGGACGAGGCGAAGCGGAGGCACGTGCCGTTCTGGTCGTGGAAGGCGCGGTATGGAGGATATCCGGTGAGTCGGCGGACGGTGGAGCCGGCGTTGCGGGATTTATTTGTGCGGGAGCCGCTGGACTGGAGGGAGCATGGGAGTATTTTTCCGCGGCGAGGGGCACCGGTTTCGGCGGTGGGGTGGTTTTACGAGTATTTGGCGGCGGCGCGGTTGAAGGTACGCGAAGCGGGGGCGAGGCCAGTGCCGCGGGTTGACAGGGGGGAGGCAAAGGAGTATAATGACTCCGCAATGACAAT
>JAOACZ010000045.1 GCA_026417575.1 bacterium
CCACTGCCGGCACCGTGGTCGGCATCACCACCACACTCGTAAACCCGCCATGAACTGCTGCTCGACACCCCGTCTCGATCGTCTCCTTGCTCTCCTCACCTGGCTCGCGCAAATGCACGTGCAAATCGATAAACCCCGGCGTCACCAGCATCCCACCTGCATCAATCGTCTCATCCGCATTCAGCCCCGCTGGAGGCTCTCCTAACCCTACCCCGGCAATCACCCCACCCCTCAAGTGCAGCCACCCTCGCCCGTCAAGCTTCTGACTCGCATCAACTAAATGACCGTTGCGAATCACCGTCGTCATGACGTCAAGTGCTCTGGATGTAGCGTCGTGCCGCCCGTCACAAGAAACAACACTGCCATGCGAACGGCCAGACCGTTGGTTACCTGTTCCAAAATAACACTATTCGGCCCATCCGCTACTGACCCCGATAGCTCTACTCCCCGATTGATCGGCCCAGGATGCATCACAATTAGTGACCGCGAATGCCGCTTCAGCCGCTCTTGCCCTAACCCAAATAGCTTCGCATACTCCCGTAACGAAGGAAACAATACCTGCTTCTCTCGCTCGCGCTGTATCCGCAGCATATTAACCGCATCCGCATCCCGCAGTGCCTCATCTAAATCACTCGTCACCTGTACCCCTAGCTGTTCTATCTCCCGCGGAATTAACGTCGGTGGCCCCACTAACGTAACCCGCGCCCCTAACTTCGTCAGACCCCAAATATTCGATCGCGCGACACGACTGTGCGCCACATCGCCCACAATCACTACGTGCCGCCCCCTAAGCTCTCCCAACTTCTCTCGTAAGGTGTAAATGTCTAACAACGCTTGCGTCGGGTGCTCGTGTGTCCCGTCCCCTGCGTTCACTACACTGCAATCCACCTTCCGCGCTAAGTACATCGGCGCCCCCGACATCGCATGCCGAATCACAATAACATCCACCTTGTACGCACACAGATTCCGAACGGTATCCAGTAACGTCTCGCCCTTTGACACACTCGACACCGACACATTGAAATTGATGATATCTGCACTGAGCCGCATCTCCGCCAGCTCAAACGACGCGCGCGTTCGCGTGCTCGGCTCGTAAAACAAATTCACCACCGTCTTCCCACGCAGCGCAGGCACTTTCTTAATCGTACGCGTACTGATCTCCGAAAACGCCCGTGCCGTGTCCAGGATCGTCACTATCTCTTCCGCCGTAAGATACTCTAACCCCAGCAGATCTTTCTTATCCCATGGCATCTTCGCTCCTCTGCCTCGTTTACACCTCCTCCTCCCCTTCCGCAATGTCAATCGCATCCTCGCCGTCTAATTCCCTCACCCGCACATGCACAACATCCTTTGCTCGCGTCGGCACCACAATCCCGGTAAAGTCTGGCTGGATCGGCAACTCCCTCCACCCCCTATCCACCAACGCGCAAAGCCGCACCGCCCGCGGCCGCCCGTAATCAGTGAGCGCGTCCAACGCCGCTCGCGCCGTCCGCCCTGTGTAAATCACGTCATCTACCAGCACGATCGTCTTGTCATCCAAAGCAAACGGTAGGTGTGAACCATGCACCACCGGCTGCTGCGCTACCATAGAAAGATCATCTCGATAAAACGTAATGTCCAGATCCCCGCGCAAAAGCGGAACCCCACGAAGACTCTCTAAACGAACCGCCAGCCGTTCCGCTAAATGCACCCCCCGCCGCTGTATCCCTACAATCGCCGTCCCACCACCTTTTGGACATTGTTCGTCTATCTTGACCGCCAGGCTATCTAGCATCCGGTTAAAAGCCACCGCGTCCGCAATCCGTCGCATCATCAGCACCTGCTTCTGTGATTACTTCCAATGAATCAAACGCAAAAGATACCGATCGACTAAATCCGGATGCTGCGGTAACACGCGCACCGCAAAACCATACCGCCCGCTGTTCGTGCAGCTTAATTGACCCTCGTACAAATATACATTGTCCCGTACACGCTTCTGCAACACCAAAGGAATTGCTTGACCCTGCACTATTTCCCGCGCGGCATTCATCGGACCTAAGTATGCCTCCACCGTCACATCCTCCGGCGTCAGTCCCCCCAAGTGTACCCAGGCCTGCACCGGCACGTTTTGCCGCACGTACACCTTTTCGGGCGTACGCGCCTCGACTCGCTCGATGTGCACCTTGTGCCACTCCGCACGAACTCGATCACTCCAGGCCGTCAGCTCCCGCGCTCGCGCCAAATTGTGCTCACTCAATGCGTGATAGTGAGCCCGCGCCGGCTCGTAGTACTTTTGCGTGTATTCTCGTACCATCCGATCTGTGTTAAAAAACGGACACAGTTTCTTCATCGACGCCTTCATTTTCGCTATCCACGCCCGTGGAAGATGATCCCGTCCCCGCTGATAGAACATCGGCACTACCTCGCGCTCCAAAATGTTGAATAACTCCTCTGATTCCACCGTGTCCTGCGTCTCCTCATCCCTGTACTCCTCGCCGTGCCCGATCGCCCACCCTACTTCGCGTGAGTACCCCTCGTCCCACCAGCCATCCAAAACACTTAAATTCAACCCGCCATTAATTACCACTTTCATCCCACTCGTCCCGCTCGCCTCCAAAGGTCGACGCGGCGTGTTTAGCCATACATCTACCCCCTGCACAAGTGCCCGCGCTACCGTAATGTCGTAGTCCTCGATAAACACTACCCGATTGCGTACATCTGGTTCCTGCGCAAAATGCACTATCTCCCTGATTAACTTCTTCCCCCCCATGTCGTGTGGATGTGCCTTCCCCGCAAAAATAATCTGCACCGGGCATTGGTCGTTCGTGAGTAAGCGGCGCAATCGCTCCTTGTCCCGCAATAACAGCGTCGCTCGCTTGTACGTTGCAAAGCGCCGCGCAAAGCCTAACGTCAGCGCCGTAGGCAGCAAGCACTCCCCAGCTTGCTGAATTGCCTCGTTCGCCATCCCCCGCTGCTGATACTGCCTCACCAGGCACTTTCGCGCAAACGCAATCAACCGCTCCCGCCTCCGCTCGTGTGTCCGCCACAGCTCCTCATCCGGTATTTCGTCAATCCGTTTCCACAAATCCTCGTTCGCAATCTCCATCTGCCAGTCCGAGCCCAAATACCGCTCCAGCAAATCCGCCATCTCACGCGATACGAACGAGTCCAAATGCACCCCGTTCGTAATGTGCCCTATCGGTACCTCTTCCTCAGGCACCTGCGGCCAGTCGTATTTCCACATCCGCCGTGCTACCTTGCCGTGCAACCGGCTCACCGCGTTCCGAAATAGCGACGTATGTAACGCACAGATCGCCATGTTGAACGGTTCCCCCTCCTTCGCCCCCTCCGCGCGTCCCAACCGCATCAGTTCCTCTATGCTAATTCTCAGCTCCGGTAGATAGCTGCCTAAGTACTTCTCCATCAACTTCTGGTCAAATAAGTCAAACCCAGCTGGCACCGGCGTGTGTGTCGTAAACACGTTCCCTGCGCGCGTCGCCACCAATGCCTCCTGAAAGCTGCAGCCTGTCTCCGCAATTACCATCCGAATCCTCTCCAGCGCCAAAAACGCCGCGTGCCCTTCGTTCATATGGCAAACACTCGGTCGGATTCCCATCGCCACTAACGCCCGTATACCTCCGATCCCCAGCAAAATCTCTTGCCTAATCCGCATCTCCGCGTCTCCACCATACAACGTCTGCGTCACTGCTCGATCATCAGGGCTGTTCTGCGCAACGTTCGCATCAAGCAAATACAGCGGCGTCCTCCCCACCTGAATCCGCCAGATCTGCGCGTGTACCTCCCGCCCCGCCATCGGCACCCGGATCGTCACCGGCGTACCGTCGTCTCGCCGCTCCAACGTCATTGGCAGGTTGTAAAAATCATTGTCCGGGTACCGCTCTTGTTGCCACCCATCTACGTTCAAGTATTGCCGAAAATACCCTTGCTGATACAATAGTCCCACCCCAACAAGAGGTATACCCATGTCACTCGCCGACTTTAAGTGGTCGCCCGACAATATTCCCAAACCGCCAGAATAATTCGCAATGCACTCAGTTAGCCCAAATTCCATTGAAAAGTACGCAATAAACGGTGTCTCCCCACCATCGTACGTCTTTGAATACCATCGCTTTGCTCCAAGATACCCGCGCAACCCCGCTAACGCCCGATCCATGTGCGACAAAAAACTATCATCACTCGCCAGCTCCGCCACGCGCTCTTGACTAATCCTCCCCAGCATCAACACCGGGTTGTGCATTACCTCTTCCCACAAGTCTGAATCCATCCGCCGAAACAACGCTATGGTCTCATGATCCCACGACCACCGTAAATTGTATGCGAGTTCTCGCAATGGTGCCAACCGTTCAGGCAGACGCGGAAACACCTGAAATTCTGTGATGGTTGGTGCAATCATCTGCTACTCCGTCGGGTTAGGCCGTACCATGATAACAAAAACCGACACAAAGGTAAAGTTGAGAAGAAGAATTTCACAAGCTTGCCTAAACCTGCGCGCATGCGAGTAAAAATACGTACTCTCATCCTCGCGCCCACGCTAACATTCCAAAATTGCCAACCTGACCCTCCCCGTCCTAACACTTACTCCCGAACGGCTCCAAACACTCGCTGCCACATGCTCCTACCCCCACACGTGTTTTGCCGGCGCCGGCCCCCCCAATCAATCCCAACGGAATCAGGACAAAGGAAATTATCCACCTGTGCCACTCGCTATCACCTCCCATCTACGCTAAATCATCCTTCACTACCCTTCCTATGTTTATACCTGCTCAGCCACCTATCTGTGCTCACTTTCCCTTCACCTCGCCCCTCGTTTTTACAAGCCAGTTCCTGGTCGCAGCCACTTTCACCAAATCCACCCGCGCACGCCTCACTTACCCCGTTCAAAGCATCCAAAACACATCATTTCAAGCGCCGTACACTCCGCAGTAAAGCAAAATAGCCTCGTGCTCTTCACTGTGTATTTGACTACCTAAGCGTTCGCTACCGCGACACCCTACCACCCGCTCGCACCACGCCATCTCGCATTTGGCAAAAAGCGTACGCTCATCCCAATGAGCGTTTCTCGCTACTTGCCTCGCTTGACCTCGAAGGGCGCACCTGGTCCCGCACCAATGCGCGCGTGCCTCACACGCTTGCACCACAAAGCCAACCAACAACACGTACACACCATGCAACTACCCAGGCCACCAGTGTTGTATACACAGTCATAAACACCGTCCACCATATCCCAAACTCGCGGAAAAAAACTACCATCACTGCCACACATGGCACATATAATAAAACAAATACCAGCAGCGTATAAGCTACCCAAGGCTTCCCCGAAAACAGCGGGTCCATGCGGAGCTTGTCTTCAAGTGCTGCGCTAGAACCATCTTCATCACTCACACCATACACCACCAGTAAAGTCGCCACCACCGCCTCCTTTGCCGCCACCCCACTCAACAACCCTACCGCAATCCTCCAATCAAAACCTAATGGCCGTACGAGCGGTTCCAGAGCCCGCCCTAACCGAGCCGCATACGTGGCTTCAAATGCCACCCTTGCCCCGTCACGCTCCACGCCTTCCTCCCCTCGCGCTGGCCGCGGATAGCTACATAAGTACCACATCATGATCGATGCCGCCAAAAGCAATGTACCCGCTTTCTTTAAATACATCCACGCCCGCTGCCATATCAGCATCCCCACACTGCGCAGTGACGGCAATCGGTATGGCGGCAGTTCCATCAACAGCGGTGTATAGTCTCTCATGAAAAATAACCGCCCAAGCACGTTCGCCGACCCAATCGCCACCACAATCCCGAGAAGGTACAACGACATCACAACCGTTGCGTGCCACCGCGCGGAAAAAAACGCACTGATAAACAACGCATAGACCGGCACCCGCGCCCCACATGACATAAAAGGAAGAATGAGTGCCGTGATCAGCCGGTCACGCCGCGTGTCTAACGCTCGCGTCGCCATCACTGCCGGCACCGTGCACCCAAACCCGATCAACATCGGAATGAATGATTTCCCATGTAATCCTAACCGATGCATTATCCCATCCATCACAAACGCCGCCCGGGCCATGTACCCACTGTCTTCTAAAATGCCAATCGCCAAGAATAGCAAAAGAACATTCGGTAAAAACGTCAGCACTCCTCCCACTCCCCTCACTACCCCATCCGTAACTAACGAACGCCAAAACCCCGCCGGAATCACCTCCATCAGCCCCTCTCGTACCCTCTCAAACCCAGATTCCAATAGCGTTGTAAGTGGTTCTCCTGCGGCGAATACCACCTCGAATGTTATCCACATACTTGCCGCAAATACTATGAGCCCCAGCACCGGATGCGTAAGGTAGTTATCCAATCTGTCTGTCAGACTCAGTCGCTTGTGCGAGCCCTGTACCACACACATCCGCACCACCCCGTGCGCAAAACCATAGCACCGCTCTAAAATGTAACTTTCTAGACGATCCTGTAAGGATTCCTCTAGTTGTTCACGCAATCGTGTTGCCAGGGTAAGCTTCTCACGGTCCTCCCCGCATACCACCCGCCCACGCAAAAGACTCAGCGCCCGTTGTCGTAAAGGCACCCGGCAGCTACATGCTTCTAACTCTCCCTCCAGCCTCTCCAGTGCTCCCTCGACAAGTATTCCATAATCAACCCCTGCCGCACCCACATGCGGCCTCTCCACCAGTGACGCAATGCGTTCTAAAAGCTCCATCGTCCCTTTGTTCCTCCGAGCCACCATCGGCACAACCGGTATCCCTAGCATCTGCTCAAGCTTCCCCACGTCTATTGTGATCCCTCGCTGCCCAGCTTCGTCCATCATGTTGAGAGCTAACACCATCGGCACCCCCAACCCAACCAACTGCGCTGTCAGCAGCAGATGCCGTTCCAAGTTAGTTGCATCGACAATGTTGATTAATACATCCGGAGGCTCCTCATACAAAAATCGCTCCACCACCTCTTCTTCCAGCGAGTACGGTACTAAATGGTAGCACCCCGGCAAATCTATCACCTCGTAGATGTGTCCCTGATATACGTAATTGCCCGTCTTTTTCTCTACGGTCACCCCTGGCCAGTTCCCCACATGCTGGTGTGCTCCAGTCAGATTGTTAAACAAGCACGTTTTCCCGCTGTTCGGGTTGCCTATAATCGCCACGCGAATGACGCCCCGTCCCGTCACACTACTTCCTTACTGTTGTTTTGTTAAGCGCAATATGAACACGCGTCGCCAAATCACGCCCGATCGCTACCCGAGCGTTCCCAACTCCCACCATCACAGGCCCACGCCCGCTGTTTTGTAGTACTCGCACCTTCGCTCCTCTCCGCAATCCGAGCACAGCCAACCTGATCTCCACGTTCTCCCCGCCAGCGACACGTACTAACTTCCCTTCCTGCCCTTTTCCTAAGAGGGTTAACGGTACGCTGTTGTCCTTTTCCAAGCGGTCTGCCGCAACATGCGCTAAAAAATCCTCCATCCGCTCACACGTCTCCGCGTGCAATGTATGCTCTGCACGACACGCATCGTCCTCCGCTACCTCCGGCGATACCCGCAACACCTCCGCAAAAAAGCGTCTGATGGTCTTGTGACGGGCCGCAACCATCTCTGCGCGTGCCCGTCCCGCTTCCGTAAACCTTATTGCACCTCGGGGCACACGCTCCACCAGCCCCGCCTCTTGAAGCCGCTGTACCACCTCGCTCGCACTCGGTGCGCTCACTCCCAGTCGCTCTGCTAATGCACTTAAACTCACACCACCTCCCCCATCCTTCTCCAAGGCCAAAAGTGCCTCCAAGTAGTCTTCTTGCGCCCGTGATAGCTGCCCCAACCCTCGCTTTTCCTCACTCATCGTTCTCACTCCTCCTTCCTTTTAGGTTGACCTAATATAGCAAAACTACGCCACTTCGTCAACCGTACGTCCTCCTCACCTCCGCTTCTCCGCACCGGGCGTGGCTCATACTTCCGCTTCTTCCTCACCGTTTCTGCTCCGCGTTGCCCTCCCACCATTTTGACCCAGCCCCTCTGATGTACTTCACGCCCACCACCACCGCGTTCTCTCTCCTTGCCTCCTCGGTCCTAATACGCTATACTAAGTGCTAGTATGCAAATCAACCGCGTGCTCCGCAATACCCTGGCCCTCTTCAGCGGTCAATTGGGAGCTCAGCTCCTCGCTTTCGTCTTTGTTGCCTTGCTCGTTAAAATTGTCGGAGACGCCGAATACGGCCGTTTGGCATTCGCTTTTCGTGTTGTGGTTGTCCTGAATGTCCTAAGTGAATTCGGCCTCTGGACCTTGCTTGTCCGCGACGTAGCCCGCGAACCCTCATCTGCTGCCGAATATCTCTGGAACTCCCTTGCGCTCAAATTGCTTCTCTCCGTAGTTGCCTTCGCCCTCGGTTGGCTCGCCCTTGTGTGCATCTACGAACCCACCCTTCACCCCCCCGCATACCTCGCCGCGCCCTGGATCCTCTTTTACGCTTGGTACTTCTCTGTCGCCGCACTCTTTCGCGCGTTTCAGGAACATCACTGGGATGGCACCCTCTCCTTCGCTGGAAAACTCCTATATACGGGTGCCGGCCTCCTTGTTCTTCGCTTCACGCACGACGTACGCTGGATTGCTCTCGTGTTCTCCGCAAGCGCAGCTCTGCAGTGGTCCACTGCCCTCCTCGTCCTCTTGTGGCGCCACCCCTCCCTCCGCTTCAGCCTCTCGATCGCTCGCATCCGCGACTTGTTCACCCGCTCGCGGCTATTCTTCGCTATTAACCTTTTTACCACGCTCCACCTGAACTTCGCTCACTTGCTTGTCGCGCGCTTTTGTTCCACCCGTGATTTGGCCTATTACAACGCCGCCACAATGCTCGTACTCGTCCCAATTGTCCTCGCTAACGCCTTCGTCCAGTCTATGTATCCGGTTCTCTCGGCTGCCCACCAACGCCAAGATCCCGCCTTCTGGCACAAAGTCGCCCGCGCCATGCGCTGGCTCGCTGCGTTGGCTTTCCCTGTCATCCTCTACATGACCCTCGATGGTGGACGGATTATCACCACCGTCTTCCGCAAGGAATTCGTCGCTGGGCTTGTTCCCTTGCAGATCCTCCTCTGGGGACTCGGCCTCGATTTCTTCAACCCCCTCAGTGGCCATATCCTCTACGTCCTTAACCGCCAACGACGCGTGATGACCATCACCGCTACGAGCGTGATCACAAACATTCTAGCTAACTTCCTCCTCGTTCCTCGTTATGGCATCGTCGGTGCTAGCTGCGCCATGCTTATCAGCTTATCCGTGATGTTTCTCGGATACGCACTTTCCTTGCTGCCATGGCTGTCGTTCCTCGCCTTAGGACGCAGTATCATGCCTCCTCTCCTCATCGCATTGCTGATCGCACCTCTTGCGTGGTACGCACGCCCGTGGCTTCCCTTCTATGTCAATGGCCCGCTCTATTGCACTCTCTGTGCGGTGCTTTTCTTTGCCCTGCGAATCCTTCGCAAATCAGACTTCAAGCTCTTTGCCCTCGCTCACGCGCCCTCCCCTCGCAACCTCCAGGAATCTTCCCCCGACGGACTACCTCAATGACGGCGCTGCCTCTCAAAATCCTCTACGTCCATCACGGCAGCGGCATGGGTGGCGCACCCCAGCTCCTCCTCACACTAATTCGTGCCCTCGACCGCTCCCGCTTCGATCCCCTCGTCTGGTGCATTCGCCGCAGTTCCGCTTCCGCCTACTTTGAGTCGCACGGTATCCCTGTTATTTATGAATCGAATGTCACCCCCTTCTTGCATATCTCCGACGGCTTCTACGGATTTGCACATCCTCATCGTGTCGCTTTCATGCTCGCTGGGCAGTGGCGCTCGTACCGCACTGCTCGCCGCCTCTTTGATCACGTGAGCCCAGACTTAATTCACATAAATTCCGTCGTCTTGCCCGGCGTCCTTCTCGCCGCCGCGCGCACCCGCCGCCCCGTCGTCCTTAACGTCCTCGAATGTGTGCACCCCGGCTATCTGGGCCTTCGTCGTGCCCTCCTACAGCTGCTCTCGAAGCGCTGTGCTGATGCTTTTATCTTCATGCTCCCTAGCGAGGCACGGCGCTGGCACCTGGAACATCACCCCCGTGCCGTCTGTCTCTTCGACTTCATCTCCCCGCCACCTTCCACCCCTCCAAAGTCGTCTCTTCGTCGTGAATTTCACGTCGCAGATAACATTCCCCTCATCGCGTATTTCGGTCGCTTCACCCAAGCAAAAGGTGTTCACCTCTTGCTCCATGCACTCGGCCTGCTTCGCGCTCGCGGAATCCCCTTCCATTGCCTCCTGGTTGGACCGCTTCCACCTCAATCACCTCCCTCTTTCAGTTCTCACATCGCGCGACTCCTAGGTCGTCGACCGTATCTCGCCTTGCTCCGCCAACTCATTGCCCAGTTCCAGCTGCACAATTATGTTACCTTCACCGGAGAACGCACAGACGTAGCCGATCTCGTTCCCCAATGTGACATTCTCGTCGTCCCCTTTACCGAACCTCATTTCTCACGTCTCTGCGGCGAAGCTGCCCTTGCTGCTCGGCCTGTCGTCGCCTTCAACATTGATGGCCCCGGCGAGGAAATTATCGACGGCGTCACAGGACTTCTCGCCAAGCCGTTCAGTCCCACCGATCTCGCTGACAAACTTGAAATCTTACTCACTCACCCGGCTCTGCGCCACCAGCTCGGCGCCGCCGCCCGCCAACACGCAGCAAACTTTTTTGACGCTGATCGCAACGTCCGTGCTGTCCTCTCACTTTACTCCACACTCCTTCCTACTCCCCCTCTATCACACCCCCACCCTCGCTCCACCTTTTCACTTCACTCGTGAGCTACCTGCCTCCGCGGCTCCCGTACCATACTCACCAGCCACAATAACGCGGCCACGCTGCACACGATACTCAACAGCATCACCACCTTCATGCCGTGTCGCTGTGCCACCCACCCAGCCACCAGTGGCAAGGGGCTCACACATGCGCCTAAAATAATGTTACCAAACGTGATGTGCACCAATCGACGATCGTGCGGGCACGTTTCAAACAATAGATTGCTATGCGCTAAATTAGTGAGTCCCTGACTCGTCCCCGCAAGTCCATATACGACTGCGCAGCTCCAAACCCCTTGTGTTGTTAATAACATTACCAACGTCATCAGTTGCGTTATCACACCTACCACGATCCCCAACCGGTGGCCGTACCGATCTCCCAAGTAACCCCCAACCACGTTCCCTACAGCAAACCCTAACCCCAGCATCGCCCCCGCACTCACCAGTTCACTCTTCGTCACATTACCCCCTGCACTACCGACATAGTACACTGCGATCAGTGGCACAATACTGAATCCCGCAGCTGCCATTACCCGTCCCACGACGAACATTCTAAACCCCACATGACGCAAACTCATGACTGCAGCCCGCAGCACATCGCCAACATTTGTCCGTCGCTCCTCCCACGTCACACCCACGTCAATCTCCTTCACCCACCAAAACGTCGTAATCGAAAGCGCCGCAATGCAGCCCGCACTTATAAATAGCCAGCCATAAGCACTAGAACTGTGAAAATGGCGTAAGACTTGTCCAGCAACAAGCGAACCAATAATCCCTGCCGCAGAGGATGCCCCCCAGCTCGCTCCCATCACCCGCCCCCGCCAGCTCCTCGGAAATAAATGCCCAATCCAGTCCATCCACACACCTGCCACAACACCAATCCCCATGATAAATAATCCATAACACCCCAAAATACCCAACGCCAGTAACCTGGGCCGTACATGTCCCACGTTCATCCCAAGTACACCAATCACGTATAACCAAGGTATTATCCCAACAAAATGCCACCACAGAATCCGTCGCTTTTGCGCCTTTCCCGTCCCAAACAAAAACAAGCCAATCAATTGTGGTAACAGAAACCCAAACGCTTCGATCCCACCAATCGCACCAATCATTGTCTTGCTTGCCCCACACTCTTGCAGCATCACGCTCAGTACCGTGGCTGAACCAACTAACCCAGCTTGAAATCCCCACAACGCTTCCCCAATAATGAACAGAATCATGTTTCGCCGCACGGCACTGCTGTGATTTGTCCCTCCACTCGCATTCATCTTGGCCGTAAAGAATCCGCCTCAATTGCACATCGTCACCCGAGCTGCCTCAACCACCCTCAACCTTGCCCTCCCACACGACCGTTGCCTCCCTAAATCGAGCTCCAATTCGATCACTATACCCATCCCGCGCCGTGCCTACGCTGGCTCACCCTCCTCCCATCCCCGCTCATCCCACCTCACCCCCCTTTCACTATCTCATCCTGTATCGCCTTCGGCACCGGCTCGAAATGATCTGGTTCCATCGAGAAGCTCCCCCGCCCGCTCGTAATTGTTCGAATTGCAGTCGCATACCCGAACATCTCTGCCAACGGTACATGCGCTTTAATGATCTGTAAGTTGCCCCGCGGCTCAAACTCACGAATCCGTGCCCGCCGGCTGTTTAAATCACCGATCACATCCCCCAAAAATGTCTCCGGCACCGTCGCTTCTACTCGCATGATCGGTTCCAGCAGCACGAGCCCCGCCTTGCGGGCCGCTTCCCGCAACGCCATAGATGCCGCTATTTTGAACGCTAACTCCGAGCTGTCAACCTCGTGATATGAGCCATCAACCACTCGCACCCGAAAGTCCACTAACGGATAGCCTGCCAGTACACCCCCCAGCGCCGACTCTCGGATGCCTTTCTCAACGGCCGGGATGTATTCCTGCGGAATGACTCCCCCTTTGATCTCGTCCACGAATTCTATCCCGCTCCCCGGCGGCAACGGCTCGATCACAATCGCTACGTCGCCATATTGCCCCTTTCCACCGCTCTGCCGGACAAACTTATGCCGTGCTTCCCCTACCCCGGTCACCGTCTCGCGATACGCCACCTGCGGCCGACCTACATTCGCTTCCACCTTGAACTCACGAATCATCCGGTCCTTGATGATTTCCAAGTGCAACTCTCCCATCCCCGATATGATCGTTTGCCCCGTGTCCTCGTTGTGTGTCACCCGGAACGTTGGATCCTCCTCCGCAAGTCGCTGCAGCGCTTCTGTCATCCTGTCACGATCCGCCTTCGTCTTCGGCTCAATCGCCAACGAGATAACTGGCTCCGGCACGCTCAGCGATTCGAGCACAATTTGATGTGCCTCATTGCACAGAGTGTCCCCAGTCCGCGTATTCTTCAGCCCCACCACTGCTGCAATCTCACCCGCAAACACCTCCTCAATTTCCCGGCGATCATTCGCGTGCATCTGGAACATCCGTCCAATCCGTTCACGACAGTGCGAAGTGGCATTGTACACAGTCTGCCCCTTCTTCAAATGACCGGCATACACCCGAAAATACGTCAGCTTGCCTACATACGGATCTGTGGCAATCTTAAATGCTAAGGCAGTGAACGGCTCGTTGTCGTCCGGCCGCCGCTGCTCTACCTGCCCCTTCTTCGTAATCCCCACAATCGGCTTGCTCTCCAACGGCGACGGCAGGTAATCCACCACCGCATCCAGAAGCAGTCGTATCCCCTTGTTCTTAAAAGCCGTCCCGCACAATACCGGCAATACTGCACCCCGCAGTGTCCCCGTGCGCAGCGCACGCCGGATTAATTCGCCCGGCACCGCCTTCCCTTCTAAATACACAGTCATTAATTCATCGTCATACTCTGCTACCGCTTCAATCAGCTGAGTCCGCGCTTCCTCTACCTGCTTCCGTATCGTCGCCGGAATAGGCGCTTCCTCTGGCATATCGTCCTTGTTCCCCTCTCTCCAAATGTACGCTACTTCTTTTACTACATCCACCACTCCGTGAAACATATCCTCTGCACCAAGCGGTACTTGCAAAGCCACTGGATTTGTGTTTAACCGCTCCCGCATCTGCTGAATCGTCCCAAAGTAGTCCGCTCCCACGCGATCCATCTTGTTCACAAACGCTATGCATGGCACCTTGTACCTCTGCGCCTGCCGCCATACCGTCTCTGACTGCGGCTCCACCCCGCCCACCGAGCAAAATAACGCCACCGCCCCGTCCAGAACCCGAAGCGAGCGCTCAACCTCAATAGTAAAATCGACATGCCCCGGCGTATCAATAATGTTGATCCGATGACCCCGCCAGTAACAGGTGGTCGCCGCAGAAGTAATCGTGATTCCCCGCTCCTGCTCTTGAATCATCCAGTCCATTACTGCCGTCCCCTCGTGCACTTCGCCCATCTTGTACGTCACCCCCGTAAAGTACAAAATTCGTTCCGTGGTCGTTGTCTTTCCCGCATCAATGTGCGCCATAATCCCAATGTTCCTCATGCGCTCTATACTGATGTCCCGAGGCATAGCTTCTCCCGTGTCAATAAAATGCCCGCTGGCGTCCCACACCAGCGGGCTTCTATGTGTGTTCCTAATTGTTACCAGCGATAATGCGCGAACGCCCGGTTTGCTTCCGCCATCCGATGCGTGTCCTCGCGCTTCTTTACCGCGTTCCCTTGATTGTTGTACGCATCCGCCAGTTCCTGCGCTAACGCCTTCGCCATCGGTACCCCCTTCCGCCCCCGCGCAAACGTCACTAACCACCGTATCGCCAACGCGTCCTGTCGATACGGTGGCACCTCAACCGGCACCTGATACGTTGCTCCACCCACACGCCGCGACCGTACCTCTACCACCGGTCGCACATTTTCCATCGCCTTCGTAAACACTGCCATCTGATCCTCCACCTTCACCATCTTTGCCGCCTGCTCCAACGCCTCATAGAAGATCCGCTGTGCCAAAATCTTCTTCCCGTCCCACATAATTTTGTTCACAAACTTCTGCACTAAAGGACTATTAAACTTGGGATCCGGAGGAGTCTCCCGTCTCTGTGCTCGTCTCCGTCGTGCCATAAAATCTTCTCCCTCGCTCTCTGCTACAATACGAACTGATTCTGCTCCGCCTTAGCCCTTCGGCCGCTTCGCACCATACAACGACCGCCCCTGCCGGCGGTTCTCTACACCCGCGGTATCCAATACCCCACGCACAATATGATAGCGTACACCCGGCAGATCCTTCACTCGACCACCCCGCACCAGCACAATCGAGTGTTCCTGTAGATTGTGCCCCTCGCCCGGAATGTACGCCGTCACCTCGTGCCCATTCGACAAACGCACCCGCGCGATCTTCCGTAATGCCGAGTTCGGCTTCTTGGGCGTCCGCGTCGTCACTTGTAAACACACTCCGCGCCGTTGCGGACACCCCTCCAACGCAGGCGTCTTGCTTTTCTTCTTCACCGGTCTTCTTCCCTTTCGTACCATCTGATTGATCGTTGGCATGTCCTTCTCCTTCTCGCGCTTATCACTCCTTACTTACTCGTCCCTTCATCATACACTCGCCTCCTCTTCTTCAGCCTCTGGCGGCTCCCCACCATACGCTGATACGTCCTGAATGATGCTCTCGATGTCCGATATCGCACCCAGCTCTTCCTCCTCCTGCAGCTCGCTACCCAGAATTCCTCCACCCGCCTCTGACACCCGCCCCACGTACAATTCATCCAGCCCCTCAAACCCACGCTTCAAGCGCTCTGGCGAGAATCCTGTCCCCGACGGCACCGGGTGCCCCATAATGATGTTTTCCTTGAACCCTAACAAATAGTCCACCCGGCCTGTACAGGCCGCCTCCGTCAACACCCGCGTCGTCTCCTGGAACGATGCCGCTGCAATAAAGCTCGCTGTGCTCAACCCAGCCTTCGTAATCCCTTGCAATACTGGCTTCGCTTGCGCCGGTCGCCCAGGCGGGTCCAGTCGCCTCACCCGCGCCTTTTCCTGCTCGAACGCCTGCCGGGCTACTTCTTCGTCGTACAAAAACCGCGTATCCCCCGGATCCACAATCCGTACCTTCCGCAACATCTGTCGTATAATGCACTCGATGTGCTTGTCATTAATGTCTACACCTTGAATCCGGTACACTTCCTGAATCTGCTCCAACATATACCGCTGCAGTTCCTTCACCCCGCAAATCTCTAGCAAATCCTGCGGATCAATCGAGCCCTCTGTCAGCTGCTGCCCCTTGCGCACGTACTCACCGCGCATCACCGTCAGATGACGATTCACAGGAACCAAGTGCTCATGCTTCACCCCTGTCACCTCGTTTCGTACAATCACCTTCCGGTGCCCTCGCGATAGCCCCTCCGCAAACTCTACCACCCCGTCTATCCGCGCGATCTCAGACACCTCCTTCGGCCGGCGCGCCTCAAATAGCTCCTCTACCCGCGGTAAACCACCCGTAATGTCCTTTGTCTTCGTAACCTGCCGCGGCGTCTTTGCCATCAACACCCCCTGCTCCACAATTTGCCCGTTCTCTACCACCACATGCGCATTCGCCGGGATCGGATAGTAGCCCAGCGTCTCTAGCGTCTCCGGGTCTTTGAGAATAATCTGCGGATGCAGGTTCTCGCGTGGCTCCATAATCACTGTCTCGATCATCCCCGTCGCCTCGTTGCGCTGCCGGCTCATCGTCACCCCTTCGATGATCTCGTGATACTCCACCTTCCCCCGACTCTCTGAATAAATCGGAATGTTGTAGGGGTCCCAGGACGCTAGTTGCTGCCCCTTTTTCACAATCTCACCGTCTTTTACCTGCACAAGAGCTCCATTCGTCAGCCCATAACGGTTGAGTTCTTTCCCCTTCTCATCATAAATCGCAATGTACCCGTTTTTATTCAGTACCCGCGTTCCTTCGCGCGTCTCTACCGTCCGCACGCTCACTAACTTCACTCGCCCACTCTCCCCTGCCGTGTGAAATGGTTGCTGCACCACTCTGCTCGCCGTCCCTCCAATGTGAAACGTGCGCATTGTTAATTGCGTCCCCGGCTCCCCAATCGACTGCGCAGCTATAATCCCCACCGGCGTACCTAGCTCCACCAACGCGTGGCGTGCTAAATCCATCCCGTAACACTTCGCACACACTCCATACCGCGTCTCGCACGTCAGCACCGAGCGAATCGTCACTGACGCAATGTCATAATTATCAATCGCTTTCGCCGCCTCCGCATCAATCAGCTCACCTGCCTTTACCAACAAATTCCGTGTGCCTGGTTCGTACACGTCGTTCAACGCTGTCCGCCCAATGATTCGCTCCGATAATGGTACTACGACCTGGCTCCCTTCCTCTATCGCCGTCACCGTAATCCCGTTCGGCGTTCCGCAATCCTCTTCCGTCACCAACAAGTCATGCGCCACATCTACCAGACGCCGCGTTAAATACCCCGCATCCGCTGTCTTTAAGGCTGTGTCCGCCAGCCCCTTTCGTGCCCCGTGCGTCGAAATGAAGTACTCCAGCACGCTCAGTCCCTCTTTGAAGTTCGACGTTATCGGCGTCTCAATGATGTCCCCCGATGGCTTCGACATAAGACCCCGCATGCCTGCTAATTGCCGAATCTGCGTCATATTCCCCCGCGCACCAGAGTCTATCATCATGTAAACAGGATTCATCTCTCCTTTCTCAAAGTTCGGCCTCTTTAACTCCTCCCGCAGCGCATTCGTCACCACATTCTCCATCGTGTGGCTCCATATGTCAATTATGTTGTTATACCGCTCTTGCGTCGATATGAGGCCCTTGCGATAATCCTCCTGCACCTTCTCCACTTTTCTCTGCGCATCTGCAATCATCTCTGCCTTCTTCGGCGGCACTGTCAAATCCGCCAGCCCAATCGAGATCCCCGCCATGGTTGCCTCGTGAAAGCCCAAATCCTTGATCCGATCAAGCATCTTCACTGTCTCCTTCAACCCACACCTCCGGTAACAGTCTAGAACCACCTCACCCACCTTCTTCTTCGTAATCGGTTCGTTAACGAACGGTACCCCCTTCGGTAGTGCTTCATTAAACAGTACCCGCCCCGCCGTCGTTACTATCGGCTCGGGCATGTCAGGGAATTGAACCCGGATCTCTGTATGCAAATCGATGTGCTTGTGGTCCAACGCGCGATGCACTTCTTCCGGCGTCAGTACGCCTGTCTTCGCCTGCCGGTGCGACGGAAGCCATGGCCCGAGCGTTAAATAATGTAGCCCGATCACGATGTCTTGTGTCGGTACCATGATGGGCTTGCCCGACGCCGGCGAAAACAGATTGTTCGCCGCCATCATAATGTTTTTCGTCTCCCACAACGCTTCACGTGACAACGGCACGTGCACCGCCATCTGATCGCCATCAAAATCGGCATTAAACGCCGTGCACACCAGCGGATGGATACGTATCGCATTCCCTTCGATCAGCACCGGTTCGAACGCTTGAATCCCCAGCCGGTGGAGTGTCGGCGCGCGGTTGAGCAGCACCGCATGCCCCTTGGTCACCTGCTCCAATATGTCCCATACCTCTGTCCCACCCCGCTCCACCATCTTTTTCGCTGCTTTCACCGTGTGTGCCAGATTCCGCGCTTTTAGCTCCCGAATAATAAACGGCTCAAACAGCTGCAACGCCATCTTCTTCGGCAGCCCACACTGATCAATCCGCAACTCAGGCCCAATCACAATCACCGAACGCCCCGAATAGTCCACGCGCTTTCCCAGCAAATTCTGCCGGAAACGCCCCTGTTTGCCTTTCAAATTATCGCTTAGTGACTTTAACGGTCGCCCCGAAGGCCCTGTCACGACACGCCCATGTCGCCCATTGTCAATCAGCGCATCCACCGCCTCCTGCAGCATGCGCTTCTCGTTCCGAATAATTACTTCCGGCGTCCGTTGGCTTAAAAGTAACTTCAGACGATTGTTCCGATTGATTACCCGCCGGTACAAATCGTTCAGGTCGGACGTTGCAAAACGCCCCCCCTCTAGTGGCACTAATGGCCGTAAATCCGGCGGAAGCACCGGTATCACCTCCAAAATCATGTGCTCCGGCTTGTTCCCTGATTGACGAAACCCCTCTACGATTTTTAGACGCTTCGCAATCTTGCGACGCATCTGCTTCGATTTCGTCTTGATCATCTTGTTATACAAATCATCCGCGACCTCATCCAGATTTAACTCGCTCAACATCCGCCGAATCGCTTCCGCCCCCATCCCCACCTCAAATGTCTTCCCATACTTCTTCACATACTCTTCGTACTGTCCCTCGTTCAACAACTGCCCGCGCTTTAAGTCCGTCGCCCCCGGGTTGAGAACGATGTAATCCTCAAAGTATATCACCCGCTCTAACGACCGCACCGACAAGTCTAACAAATTCCCAATCCGCGACGGCAACGTCTTAAAAAACCAAATGTGCGCCACCGGCGCCGCCAGCTCGATGTGCCCCATCCGTTCCCGCCGCACCTTCTTCTGCGCCACCTCCACCCCGCACCGATCACATACAATTCCCCGGTACTTGATCCGCTTGTACTTCCCACACGCACATTCCCAATCCGTTACTGGGCCAAAAATCCGCTGGCAGAACAACCCGCCCGGCTCCGGTTTGAACGTGCGATAATTGATCGTCTCGGGATTCTTCACCTCCCCCTTCGACCACGATCGAATCGTATCCGGTGACGCAATACGGATAACGACTTTGTCGAACTTCGACTCTAACTTCGGCCGCGACGGCATGCTCATCGGGCTCACCACCTCGCTCGGCGCCCTCCCCGCTACCGCCACCACGGTCTCCCACCCCGCGCCGCTTACACTTCCCTCCCCCGCATTCTCCACTGTCTGCACTTTCGTTTCGCTCGCTGTCATACCTTACGTCTCCTTTTCCGTGCGTATATCCAGCCCCGCTGCACGTAATTCCTTTATCAATACGTTGAACGACTCCGGCGTGTCCGCAGTTAGCGAACAATCACCCTTGATGATCGACTCGTAAATCCGTACGCGCCCATTCACGTCATCCGATTTCACCGTCAGTAATTCCTGCAGTGTGTACGCTGCCCCGTACGCTTCCAACGCCCAAACCTCCATCTCGCCCAGACGCTGCCCACCCGATTGCGCCTTGCCTCCCAGCGGCTGCTGTGTCACCAGCGAATACGGTCCCGTCGCGCGCGCGTGAATCTTGTTCGCCACCAAGTGCCCTAACTTCATCATGTAAATGCACCCCACCGTCACCTGCTGCCGGAACGGCTCACCTGTCCGCCCGTCATATAAGGTCACCTTCCCGTCCTTCGGAAGACCCGCCTTCTCCATTAACGCGTGCATCTCCGATTCCTTTACCCCGTCAAACACCGGCGACGCTATCTTCAACCCCAACAACTTCGCCGCCCAACCCACGTGCGTTTCCATTACTTGCCCCACGTTCATGCGCGACGGCACCCCAAGCGGGTTCAACACTATGTCCACCGGCGTCCCGTCCTCCAAGTACGGCATGTCCTCCTCAGGCAGAATTTTCGCAATCACGCCTTTGTTCCCATGCCGCCCCGCCATCTTGTCACCAACTTGGAGACGCTGCTTCACTGCTACGTACACGTATACCTTCTTCAATACCCCATGATCCAGCTCGTCGCCCCGTCGAATGTAATCAACGCTCTTGTGATACTCGCTGTTGATCACCTCCGCCCGATACTCAAACTCATAATGGATCGCGTTCACCTTCGCAGCAAATTCACGATCTTCTACTACCAAGCCTAACAGCCGCTGCCGCTCAATCCGAAGTCCAAGCTCCGGCGTGATCACCTGACCAGCGCTTGCCAGCGTCTCACCCGTGCTCTCATCGATAATGTCCCCTTTCAGTGGCTCTGCAAACACCTTTGCTAACTCTCGTTTCCGCCACTCCAATAGTTCTTTCTCCGCAGCTACAAATTTCGCATGCGCTTCCTTAATTTGCCGCTTCTCCTCTGCTTTTTCTCGTGCCGTCTCATTCGTCCGGCGCCGAAACACATCCACGTGCATCACGATTCCTTCCGTCCCCGCCGGCACGCGTAAACTCGCATCCCGCACGTCCTGCGCCTTCTCCCCAAAAATAGCCCTCAGCAAGCGCTCCTCTGGACTTAATTCCGTCTCGCTCTTCGGCGTAATCTTCCCGACCAATATATCTCCTGGCTTCACTTCTGTCCCCGGCAGTACGATCCCCTCCGCATCCAAACGTGAAAGCGCTGCCTCTGACACGTTCGGTATGTCCCGGGTCGTCTCCTCCTTTCCCAGCTTCGTTTCATTCACGCTCACATCAAAACACTCAACGTGAATGGAAGTGTACATGTCCTCCTTGATCAGACGTTCGCTCACTAAAATCGCATCCTCAAAGTTGTACCCCTCCCACGGCATGAACGCCACCATCAGATTGCGCCCCAAGGCCAATTCCCCATCCTTTGTTGCCGGCCCGTCAGCGAGCACATCACCCGCCTGGACAACATCTCCCGTCTTCGCCACCGGCCGGTAATTGATCGTCGTCCCCGCATTCGACCGCACGAATTTGCGTAACCGGTACTCATACACTTTCCCGTCATTGCCTCTCAGTACCACTCGTACTGCATCCGCGTACTCCACCACCCCGTCTACCGGCGCAGTTATTACTGCCCCACTCTCTCGCGCAACAATGCCCTCAAGCCCTGTCCCAACATACGGCTGCTCCGTAATCAGTAACGGTACCGCCTGGCGCTGCATGTTGGAGCCCATTAACGCACGGTTCGCATCGTCATGCTCTAAAAACGGAATCAATCCCGCCGCTATGGAGACAATCTGCTTCGGCGACACATCGATGTAATCCACGTCTTCAGGCCGCGCCGCAATAAATTCCCCCCCGCGTAAACACATCACCTCCTTCGCCGTGATCACACCGTTCTCATCCCGTGGCGCGTTCGCTTGCGCTATGGTGTACTTCTCTTCCTCGTCCGCCGTCAAATATTCCACGAGCTCCGGATGAATCTTACCCTTGATCACCTTTACGTACGGCGTCTCAAGGAATCCCAACTTGTTGACCCGTGCGTACGTCGCCATAGATGAAATCAAGCCAATATTGCCCCCTTCCGGCGTCTCAATCGGACACACCCGCCCGTAATGGCTGCTGTGCACGTCGCGTACGTTAATCCCCGCACGTTCCCGATTTAGACCACCCGGCCCCAACGCCGACAAACGCCGCTTGTGGGTCAGTTCCGCCAGCGGGTTGATCTGGTCCATAAACTGCGACAACTGCGAACGACCAAAAAAGTCTTTCAGTAAGTTGGTCAAAATCCGCGGGTTCACCAGCTTTTCCGGCATGGGAATCTCACCGGCTTGCGTCTGGCTCCCCATCCGATCCTTCACGTAGCGTTCCAGCCGCAGTAGGGCTTGCCGACATTGATTCATCGCTAATTCGCCCACTGTGCGAACACGCCGGTTGCCTAAGTGGTCTATCTCATCTCGCTCTACGTCCACCCCTGTCAGGGACGATTTCTTGTTCCCCGCCCGCAGGTCCAGCAAATAACTCACCGCTGCAATGATATCTCGCTCGCTCAGGGTTCGCCGCGCTAAACTCTCCGGATCCAGCCCCAACCCCAGCTTCTTGTTCAGCTTGTATCGCCCTACTTCCCCTAAATCATACGTGTTGATGTCAAAGAATAAACGCCGCAGCAGATTCTCCGCGTTCTGCAACACGATCGGTTCGCCCGGCTGTAAGCGCGCATAAATTTCGCGTAAAGCACGCACCCGATCCTTCGCGTACTCCTCCCGCTGCAACATTTGCAATATCGGTGAGTCCTTTTTCGCATTCTGAAATACCTCAACCTCTTCAATCCCTGCCTCCACCATCGCATCAATCATCTCACTCGTCAGCTCCTCCAACGGTTCTCCCAAAACCTTCCGCCCACCCGCCGTCTTCACATACTCGGCAAGAATGCGCCCCACTGCGCGGCGTGCCCCTCCTCCCGTCTTTAACGCCACCTTCACCTTCTTGTAGAACAACCCCATAATCTGCTCGTCCGTCTCAAACCCCAGCGCCCGCAACAACGTCGTCACCAAAATCCGCCGCCGCTTGTGTCGGCGATCCACACTAATGTAAATGTTGTCCTGCAAATCAAAGCTCGCCTCAAGCCACGTCCCACGGTACGGAATAATCGTAAACATGTACAGCTGCTTCCCCGTCGGATGCTGAACTCGATCATACGTGATCCCCGGCGAGCGCTGCAACTGACTCACTATTACTCGCTCCACCCCGTTAATGATGAACGTCCCATTCGGCGTCATGAGCGGCACCATCCCCAGGTGCACACTCTGCTCCTTCATCACATCGTTCGGCCCCTTGATGCGGAGCGTCACCTTCAACGGCACCTGATACGTCATCCCCCGCCGCTGACATTCCACGATGTCGTACTTCGGTACGCCAAACGAGTAATGAACAAAATGCATCTCCAGTTTCCGCGTCTGGCTAACAATCGGAAAAATTTCATTGAACAGCGCCTGCAACCCTACATTCGCACGCTGCTCCGGCAACACGTCCTTTTGCAGAAACTCTTCGTACGACTTCCGTTGCACCTCCGTCAACGGCGGCAACGGTATCACGTCCGGCAACTTCGCATAACTAATCCGCGTACTCTTTGACATGGCGTACAACCCCACCCACCCCCAGCGCTGCCTGCATCCTTCTCGTCGGACCGCAGACAGCGCTAGAGGCACTTTGGTGAATCACTGCATTAATTCCTCGACCGCGCTTCCCCACTCCATCCCCACCCTTACTTAATCTCCACTTTACCACCCGCACCTTCGATCTTTTTCTTGATCTCCTCGGCTTCTTGCTTGCTCACGTTCTCCTTCAGCGTCTTCGGCGGATTGTCCACTAAGTCTTTCGCTTCCTTCAAGCCCAAGTTCGTTATCGCCCGTACTTCCTTAATCACCTGGATCTTGTTCGCCCCCGCGTCCGTAAGCACCACAGTAAACTCTGTCTGCTCCTCCACCGGCGCTGCCGCGGCAGCACCACCACCCGCAGGCGCACCCCCTACGGCTGCCACCGCAACTGGCGCCGCGCTCACCCCGTACTTCTCTTCTAATGCTTTCACCAACTCGCTTACTTCTAACATTGTAAGCGTATCAATCTCTCGAATCAACGCCTGAATCTTCTCCGATGCCATGTTCTTCTCCTTCGCTGCTCAATTGTTAACTACAGTTAGAGGCATTATGCACGTCGAGTGCGTAATAGTATCCATGCTCACCGCTCCCAGGCCCCCTTCACTCCCCACCTTTCTTTTTCCCAACTTGATCCAACACCCGCACCAAGTTCCCCATCATAGTGCTTAACAAACCTACTAAGTTGCGCGCCGGTCCCTGCAGCCCCCCCAACAACCGCGCTAGCAGCACTTCCCGCGGCGGCAGCGCCGCTAATCCCGCTATCTCTTCCGCGCTCAAAAACCGCTTCAACTCCAGCAACCCCCCGCGGATCACAAGTGCATTGTTCTCTTTCGCAAACTGCGTCAGCACTTTCGCCAGCGCTACCGCGTCGCCACGCGTCGCCGCAATCGCATTCGGCCCGCGTAGCAACTGCAAAAATTCCTCACCCGCACCCTCCATGACCCGCTTCACAATCCGGTTCTTCACTACATTCAACACCCCCTGCTGCTCCGCTAGACGCGACCGTAACTTCGTCATCTCATTCGCGTTCAATCCGTGATACCCTGTCACGACCATCAGAGTGCTCCCCCGATAGCGCTCCTCCATCTCTTTCGCAATGTATGTCTTCTCTATCCGCATAAGAATCCTTCGGCTGTGTTCACCTTGTTCCAGTCTGTTATCCTTCGCTTATGTGGCTGCCATGCGCTCGATGTCGCGCGTGTCGATGCGTACCCCCGGGCCCATCGTGGTTGATAGGGAAACTCTCACCAAGTACGTTCCCTTCGCCGCCGCCGGCTTCGCCTTCAGTAACGCGCTCATAAACGCCTGAATGTTCTCCACCAATTGCTCGCGCGTAAACGTCGTCTTCCCTACCGAGCAGTTGACACCCGCCTGCTTGTCCACCCGAAACTCCACTTTGCCCGCCTTAAACTCTTTCACCGCGGTCGCCACATCCGTGGTCACTGTCCCTGCTTTCGGTGACGGCATTAGCCCCCGTGGCCCCAGCACCTTCCCCAATTTCCCCACCTCGCGCATCGTCGCTGGCGTCGCAATCGCTATGTCAAAATCCGTCCACCCCTCTTGCACTTTCTTCACTAAATCATCCATTCCCACATAGTCCGCACCCGCCTCCTTCGCTGCCTCGGCATCTGCACCCGTGCAGAAAACACACACGCGTGTCTTCTTTCCCGTCCCATGCGGCAGTACCACCGTTCCGCGCACCGCCTGGTCGGCCTTCTTGGGGTCTACCCCCAACAAAACGTGCACGTCCACAGATTCCGGAAATTTCGCATGCTTACAACTAAGCGCTAAATCCACTGCCTCCTTGAGCGTGTAGCGCTTCCCTGGTTCGACCTTTGCCACATTCTCCTTGTGGCGCTTGCTCATTCTTCTCATCGCGTATCCTTTACGCTCCCCCGTCCATCCGGGGTCGGTTACTGGTGGCGCTGCAGTGCCCACCACAATCTATCCTGCCGTTACCCAACGATCTCCACCCCCATGCTACGTGCGGTCCCCTCTATCATCTTCATCGCCGCCTCCATGTCCCGCGCGTTTAAATCCTTCATCTTCATTTTGCAAATCTCCTCCGCTTGCTTCCGCGTAATCCGCCCCACTTTGTCGCGATTCGGTTGCCCCGACCCGGTCGCAATGTTCGCTGCTTTCTTAATCAGGGTCGCCGCCGGTGGCGACTTCATAATGAATGTAAACGACTTGTCCTGATATACTGTGATCACCACCGGAATCACTAACCCTTCCTCCATCCCCTTCGTCGCCGCATTGAATTGCTTGCAGAATTCCATAATGTTCACACCATGCTGCCCCAGCGCCGGCCCGATCGGTGGCGCAGGGTTCGCCTTGCCTGCCGGAATTTGCAGATTGATGTATCCTGTAACGCGTTTTGGAGGCATAGCTCTTTACCCTCGTCGTTGCTCGGTTCCGCGTCCGCAGCTCATCTCCCCTGCTGCGCTACGCACTCTCATCCTTCTCTACTTGCCAATATTCCAACTCTACCGGCGTAGTCCGCCCAAACACCGATACCGACACCCCTAACTTCCCACGCTCCTCATCCACCTCTTCCACAATCCCGATAAAGTTGATGAACGGCCCATCGTTGATCTTCACCCGATCTCCTTTCGCGTACGTCACCCGCGGGGCAATACGATCCTTCGCAGCTTCCACCTGCCGGAACATCTCTACCACTTCCTCTTCACTCAACGGTGCCGGCTGCTCCCCCCCCAAAAAGCCAATCACACCCGGCGTCTTCTTCACCAATTGCCACGTCTCATCATCCAAATCCATCTCGACAAGCACATACCCTGGGTAAAACTTACGCGTATAAATTTTTTTCTTGCCCCCACGTATGTCTTGCACCGTCTGCGTTGGGATCAGCACCTGGCGGATCCGCTCACTCATCTCATACAAACGGACCCGCTCCTCCAGGTGCTCTTTCACCCTCTGCTCTTGACCCGAAAACGCCTGCAATACGTACCATTTTGCCATACTTGCTCGTGCGCTCGCCCGCTTACATCGGCTTCTCAAGAAACCATTTTAACATCGCCGAGAAAATGACATCTACAATACCAAGATACACCCCCAGCACCGCTGAACTGATAATGACCACCTTCGTCGCCTGCACCAACTGTGCGCGTGTGGTCCAGTTCACTTTCTTCAACTCCTCCCACACGTCCTTCACAAATTGTTGCCCGCGCCTCACTATGTTTGCCTGTTCTTCCGCCATGGTCACCTTGCGTCCAGCCTGGCAGGGCAGGAGGGATTCGAACCCCCAACCCGCGGTTTTGGAAACCGCCGCTCTACCAGTTAGAGCTACTGCCCTGTCTCGCCACGTTACTCTACCTCGTCTCCTTGTGCACGGTGTGTTTGCGATCAAACGGGCAGTACTTCTTCAGCTCTAACCGCCCACTCCCTTTCTTTTTGTTTTTCGTCGTGCTATAGTTCCGCCGGTCACACACCGTACACGCCAAGGTAATCTGCTCCCGCGCCATGTCCCCTCCCTTACGCTACTATCTCGGTTACCTGTCCCGCTCCCACCGTCCGCCCTCCCTCCCGAATCGCAAACCGTAAACCCCTCTCCATCGCTATCGGCGTGATTAACTCCGCCTCAATACT
>JAOACZ010000065.1 GCA_026417575.1 bacterium
GGGCGGAGCAGATAGCAGTGGCGTCTCCGCGGGAGGCGGGCGGGATACGGTTCAGCAATGAGATGGTGCGCGGGAGCATTACGGGGATACCAGAAGAGTGGCGGCCGGGGGCGAATCCGGCGTTGCGTGTACGGGGGGGGCGCCGAGAGGCGCTGAGGATCTTAGGTGATTTGGGAGGATTCAAAGAGTATGCAAAGACACGGGACTTTCCGGCGCGGCCGACGACAGGGTTATCGGCGCACATTAAATTTGGGACGGTGTCGTTACGGGAGGTGTATGCGGCGGCATGCGCGGCCTTGGGGCGAGGGCACGTATTGATCAGGGAGCTGTACTGGCACGATTTTTTTACACAGATCGGGTGGCATTTTCCGCATGTGTTTGGGCATGCGTTTCAACGTCGTTATGAGAAGTTGGGGTGGCGAGAGGACGAGGGCATGTTTCAGGCATGGTGCGAGGGGCGGACAGGTTTTCCGATAGTAGATGCGGGGATGCGAGAGCTGAACACGACGGGTTTTATGCACAATCGGGTACGGATGATTGTGGCTTCGTTTTTGGTGAAAGATTTGTGGATTGACTGGCGGTGGGGGGAGCGGTATTTTGCGCAGCGATTAGTGGATTATGATCCTTGTGTAAACAATGGGAATTGGCAATGGGCGGCGTCGACGGGGTGCGATGCGCAGCCGTATTTTCGCGTGTTCAATCCATGGTTGCAGCAACGGAAATTTGATGGGGGTGGGGAGTACATAAGGCGGTGGGTGCCGGAGTTAGCTGGGCTGACGTTGCGAGAGATACACACGCCTGGGTGTGCGGAGGTGCGGGCGCGACGCGGATACCCTATGCCGATATGTGACCATGGAGAAGCGAGTCGTTTAGCGAAAGCGCGCTTTGAGCGGGTGCGGGAGTTGTAGGATGAATAAGTTTGCGGGAGTGGCGTCTAAAACATGGTGCTTATTGCGGTGCGAAAGCGGGGAGGGCCCGCACGGAGCGCCGCGAGCATATAACCCTTATTGAGGAGGCTAGGTGATGAAGGCGTTAGTATTTGTACTTGCAGGCGGATTGGTTCTTGGGATAGGGGGACGTGCTCTGGCGACGACGGTGACGAACGTGCCGAGCGCTGTGGAAGTGAAGAAAGAGACGCTTAAGCAAGCGAAAGAGGCGCATGAAGCGGCTCGGAAGGAAGCGAAGGCGATTAGCGAAGCGGCGCGGAAGCAGGCGAAGGAGGTGCGGGAGAAAGGACGCAAAGAAGCGAAGGCGAAGCGAGAAGCGGCGCGGAAGGTGGCAAAAGAAGCACGGAAGGAGGTGCGTGAAGTGAAGAAAGAGGCAAAGGAGCAGGAGAAGGCACAGGAGAAGTACGAGAAGGCAACGAACTGGGCGGCGCGCGTGCAGGCAAAAGCACAAGAAAAGGTAGAGAAGGCGAAGGAGAAGGTGGAGGGCGTGACACCGAAGCCGGTACCGCAAGGAGAAGCGAAACCGGTGACTCAGTAAGAGCGCGGGGTAAGAAGAGAAGCGCGAGTCCTGTTGAAAACAGCTGAGGAATCGCGAGCAGGGGGCTGAGGAAAAGCGAAGGTGTGGAGCTCGCGAGGCGCGCGGAAACACGCCGGAGGGATTGAGCGCAGGGAGGCTCTCCCCCGGTGTGTTTCTTTTGGGGGGAGGGAATTCATCTTCTTGCAATGTGCGCGATGGTATAGTGAAGGCGAAGAGAACGGAAGACCCTCTCCGACTAGTACGCTTCGTGACGGAGCGAAAGAAGTAGTAACCGAGTTCCACAAACCGCACCAGAGCCCGTCACGAAGCGGTACTTTTTTTGAGAAGGAGTGAACGGGAGTCAGTGGAATAGGAGCGGGCGGCGGGAGGTGGGCTGGGATGGAGCGGGAAGAAGTTGCTGGAGGGGGAAGGATTTTGTTAGGTGGGCAGGAATGCGGTGGATGGCCTGGGAAGTGGGCACGAAAGCTGCGGCGCAGTAGTGAGGGGGAGGTGATAAGGTGAAATGAGGAAGGCTAAGGGTGGGATGACGGCAACGCAGGGGGGAGACACACAGCAAAGGCGAGCAGCAAAGGGGAGAGGAGGAGGCGAGAGAGCGTGACGAGTGAGTGCTAGGTAAGTTGGGTGGCTTGGTAGGGCGGACTTAGTGAGAGAGAGGCTGAGGGGGAGGGAAGGACGTGAAGAGGCTGTGATGGAGGGGTTGGAAGTGGGTGCTGGTCGTTATAGGGTGATAGAAGCATCTGGTATAATGAGGGGATGGCGGAAGAGAGCGGACGAAGGAGTTCGGATCTGGGGCGGTTATTGCGACTGATGGGAGGGCACTGGCGCGCGATTGCAGTGGGCGTGGTGGGGCTCATTGGGGTAGATGTGCTGCAACTTTTGGTGCCGCAAGTAGTGCGTCGGGGTATAGATAGGCTGGTCGAGGGGAAGGCGACGTTAGGGATGTTGTGGTGGTACGGGGGTGGGATTTGTGCAGCGGCGGTGGGGATGGGGGTGTGTCGATTTGTGTGGCGATATTTTTTGCTTGGGGCGAGCCATCGGATTGAGCGGGATCTACGTGAGCGGCTATTTGCGCATCTTTTGAGGTTGCCGGCGGGATATTATGATCGGCAGAAGGTAGGGGATTTGCTGTCGCATGCGACGAACGATACGCACGCGGTGCGGCGTGCGGTGGGGTTTGCAGCTTTGGCGGCGATTGATGGGGCGTTTATGAGTGTGACGGTATTAGGGATGATGTTATGGATGAGTGTGCCACTGACATTAGTGACGTTGGCTCCGTTGCCGTTGTTGGCGTTGTGTATGTTGCGGTTTGGGCGGTTGATGCATGATCGGTTTGAGCGAGTGCAGGCGGCGTTTTCGGGGATGACGGAGCGGGCGCAAGAGGTGTTTTCTGGGATACGGGGAGTGAAGGCGTATGGGGGAGAAGAGATGGAGCAGCGGTATTTTGGAGAGGAAGCGGGGCGGTACGTGGAGGAGACGATACGTTTAGCGCGAGTGTGGGCGTTTTATGATCCGTTATTTGGTGCGTTGGCGGCAGTGAGTATGGCGTTATTGTTGTGGTGGGGTGGGCGAGGTGTGCTGGCAGGGGCGGTGACATTAGGGGAGTTCGTGGCATTTAGCAGTTATCTTGGCATGTTTGCGTGGCCTATGATCGCGGTGGGGGTGGTGGTGAATATGATGCAACGGGGTGCGGCGAGCATGGGGCGGATCGAACGGATTTTGGAGACGCGGGTGGGACATGAGGGGGGGTGCTATGTGGGAGAAGTAGAGCCGTGCGTAGCGTGTCGGAATTTAACGTTTTGGTATGAGGGGGCAAGTGAGCCGGCGTTACGGGAAGTGACGTTTGAGGTGCCGGCGGGAGGGACGTTGGGGATTGTAGGTCGGACCGGGTCAGGGAAGACGACTCTGGTGGAGCTTCTGATGCGGATCTATGAGCCGCCGAGGGGGACGGTGTTTGTTGGGGGTGTGGACGTTTGCGAGATCGGAGTAGAGAGGGTGCGAGAGCTTTTTGCGTACGTGCCGCAGGAACCATTTGTGTTTTCGATGAGTGTAGCGGAGAACATACGTTTTGGGCGGCCGGAGTTGAGCCGAGAGGCGGTGGAGGAGCTGGCGTGGCGGGTGGGGTTAGATGAAGAAATAGCGGGATTCCCGCAGGGTTATGATACAGTGGTGGGGGAGCGGGGAGTGACGTTATCAGGGGGGCAAAAGCAACGTGTGGCGATTGCGCGGGCATTAGCGATGGGTGCACCGATCCTGGTGTTGGATGATGCGTTCGCGAGTGTCGACGCGGAGACTGAAGGGTTGATTTTAGGGAGGCTACGGGCGTATGTGCTGTCTCTTATACACATCT
>JAOACZ010000186.1 GCA_026417575.1 bacterium
CCCTCACACTCTCACTCGGCCCAAAAACCTTGAAACGAAAACTGTCCGTCAGTACTCGCTCCCCTATCACCGCCTCCAATCCGATACTCCCCCACACCCATCCCCCCGTCCCCACGTCCCCAGGCACTTCCCCCCTCACCCCTATCATCTTTGTCTCCCCCACTCCCAACTCCCCTACATTCGTCCCAGCACATACACTCGCCCCTCCCACTTCGATCCACCACGCCGCCCGGTATGCTTGCGCTGTCCGTTCATCATTGATCAGTACAAGCGTCTTCTCCACCTCCTCCCCACTACGGTAGTTATGGCCCTTTTCCGTAAACCACTTCTCCGAACCCGCAATCCACGCCAACACCGCCCCATTCACCTCCATCAACGTCCGCCCTGCCTCTAAAACCGTCGACGGCAACCGCAACCGATACAAATCCCCACGCCGCACGTACTCCGCCTGCGGCCCACGCGCCCCCGGTTGAATCGCACCCACATACACCTGCTCCAGTGACTCCGCACTCTCTCTCCACCCATGCCCAAACATCCACGGCAGAATACCCCCTGTGAGACCCCACGTCCGCCACGCTCGCCATGTGTTCCGAATAAACAAACTCTCCAATGCCTGAAAGTTCGGCGTCTCAATGTGCGTCACCTCACCTTGCCAACTCCGATATACTTGATTGCTCATAAACCGCTCCCCGATCGCACGCCGATACCCTGCCGACTCCTTCCAGTACGCCTCCGCACCCTGATAAATCGCACAAAACTCCGTCACCCACGGCTCCGTCGCCATCGCCTTCCCATACCCGTTCCGCCCTCGCATCATCGTCGCGTCCAGCGGCGTCCCAAACTCTATCCCACAGAACGGCAAAACCCCGTTCGTCGCCCACACCGATAACCACTCCTCCCGCTCCTGTAACGGTATCATGTTCAAATACATGTTGCACGTGTGCATCTCCCCAACATACGACCCATGATGCGTAAAAAAAGGCCGCGTCGGATCTATCTGCTTCATCATCCCTATCCCCCTCAGCCCCTCCGCCGCTCGTAGCTTGAACTCATTCACCGAACTTAAGTTCGTCATCCCCAGCATTCGCGGCTCCTGATCATTGTCATACCCAAAAAAATTCGCACTGCAGCTCCACATCACTACCGCCGCGTAATTTCGATAACGCCGTAGCTCCGCCTCCGCTCGCCTCAAAAACTCCTCTCGCTTCTTCGGCTGCTCCGACCACGGCACTACCCGGTATTGCGAATCAACCAAATACGCGTTCATGCTCGGCCCCGGCCCCATCAACGGAAAACCCAGCTTGCTCGCTAACTCACAAATGTTCTCCCGGTAACTGAGCCGCCCTCGCCGATACGCATCCCACGGCCATAACTCCGCAATGTTAAACCCCGCCGCCATGTACCCCCGTATCCTCCCCTCAAACGCCGGCATCGCCAACCTCACCCACTCGTCCTCAAATAATACCGGCCGTAACCGAAATGGCTTCCCATTCAAATAAATCTGCCGCCCCTCAATCCAACACTCCCGAAATCCAAACTCCTGCACGTACTCATCTTCCCATCCCGCACCTCGTACCCTCACCCGCGCTCTGTATAAATACGGCGCACCAACCTCCCATAAAATCGGATCCTCCCACCCCCCCACCACCGTCATTGTGTTCGTCCCATCTCGCTCAGTCTTCCCACGAAAATAAAACCTCTTCGCCTCCACCCCGTTCGTCCCTACACACACCACCTCACACTCTACCTCCTCTCCTCCCCTTACCTCCGCAAGCTCCACATCTACCGCAAGTTCTCGCTTCCGGACCGAGGGTCGCACAAACACATCGCTTATCCGCGCCCCGCGCGGCCGTCTCACCAAATACACATCCCCAATAATGCCCTTGCTCTCCAACCGCGCTTTCTCGAACGTCACTTGATCATGCCCCATATAATTCGCAACAAGCCCTTCATCCGCTGTAGCCACTACTTTGACCACTAACTCCACGTTCGTCGCTCCCCCCACCGCTTCCGTAATTTCCACCTCGCCCCCAGGCCAGCTCACTCGCCCGCATGACCGCCCATCCACGTATACATCTGCATCCGTGCTGATACGCCGAAAATCCAAAACTAACGCACCCCCCTGCCACCCCGCCGGCACCAACACCCGCCGCGCATACCAACCCCGATTCACTTCATCAATCCGCTCCCACTCCCCTCCCCGCCCTCGCTTCACTATCCCCGGCGCCCCACTCCGCTTCCAGGAACCCGGCACCTGGATCCCTCCCCACTCACCACGCGGCCACTGCCGCGCCTCACCTTCCGCCGGCATAAACTGCCAGACCCCATTCAAACACACCCGCCCCCGTGTCCTACTCTCCTCCTCCACCACCTCCCTCCCCCACCCAGCCCACGCACCCCACTCGCTCCACTTCACCTCCTCCGCTCCTACCTCGCCTCCCCTCATCCCAGCCCACATCGCTAATGCCCATGCTACCCCGTTAGACCATCTCAGCACCTTTCCAAAATCACTCGTCGTAATCATCTGTCTCCTTCATCTTACTGTGTTACCCTCCCGCTTTCCGTTGCCCTCTCCGTCGCCCGCCCACACCGCCCCTATAATACCAAACTTGCCCTCTGCTTGCCCAACTTTCCTCCTTCCCAACACCGCTTCACTAATGCAACACCCTCCTCTACTAACACAATCTCCGCACCGCTCACTCCCCCAAAATACTCGCAGCACACAGCTTCCACTACCACACTACCATCAATCCCGTGTCGCCTTCACGGCCGTCCATCTCCACCAGATAGATGCTGCAGCTCAGCCTCTATGCCTGCCGCCAATCCACATCTCGTGACGCCCTCACACTCGCTAACTCGCCCCATCTACCGCCCTTACCGTCCTTGACGCCCCGCTCTAGCCATGCTATACTCTTCTCAAATGACTCCCACTGTCGCTCAGTACTGGCACCGCACTACTGGTAACTACGTCCAGTGCACCCTCTGCCCCCATCACTGCACTATCGCTCCCGGTCATCGCGGCCTCTGCGGCGTCCGTGAAAATCGCGATGGCACACTCATTTCCCTTAACTTCAGTGTCGCCTGCAGCCTCAACCTCGATCCCATCGAAAAAAAGCCCCTCCATCATTTCTTCCCCGGTAGTCGCATTATCAGTGTCGGTACCTACGGCTGTAACCTCGCTTGCCCCTGGTGCCAAAATTTCACCATCTCCAAGGAATTCTCGCCCCACTCCCTCCGCCCTAACCTCTCCCCAGATCTCCTCCTCCGTGAGCTTGATAAACTCGCACGCCGCGACCTCCATGAAATGTGTGGCGTCTCCTATACCTATAATGAGCCCACAGTCTGGTTTGAGTTTATCATGGCATGCGCCCCGCGCGTGCGTGAACGTGGCCTCAAAAACGTCCTCGTCACTAATGGCTACATCTCTCCCGAGCCCCTCAACGACCTCCTAAAGTTCGTCGACGCACTTAATATCGACTTGAAAAGTTTCGACGACGAATTCTACCGCCGCTACTGTCGCGGCGAACTCGCTCATGTCCTCTCTACCATCCGCACCGCCGCCCGCTACGCTCACGTCGAGCTCACCACCCTTGTCATCCCCACCTTAAACGACGACCCCGCCCTCTTCACCGCCATGCAAGAATGGATCCTCGCACACCTCGGCCCTGACGTGCCAGTCCACCTCTCCCGCTACATGCCCATGTATAAATGCGAATTACCTCCTACCCCTCTCGCCACCTTGGAGCGCGCCGCCCACATCCTCCGCGAAAAACTCCACTACGTCTACCTCGGAAATGTCTCCAGCCCCCAAAACACCCTCTGCCGCACCTGTGGCGCCTGCCTCGTCCAGCGCCACGGTTACGACGTCTCCCTCCTCGCTTTGAACGCCCAAGGCAGCTGCTCCAAATGTGGCACCCCAGCACCCATCGTCATGCGCTAATCTCCCCCCCTCAAACTCTTCTCATACCCCACCGACAATCACCTCCCCCTTTTGTTATAATACTGCCATGACTACGGCGCCACGCGTGCCTCGTCATTACCCACTCCCCAGCGGCCCCCGCATCATCTCCGCCAGCCGCCGCTGCGACATCCCCGCCACTCACGCTACTTGGTTCCTCCGTTCCCTCCGCGCCGGACGCGCCTCCTTCACCCACCCCTTCTCCCACCAGCGCCTCACCGTCTCTCTCGCTCCTCCTGACGTCATCGGCTTCGTCTTCTGGTCCAAAGATTTCTCCTCCTTCCACGATGTCCTCGCCGAAGTCCGCGACCGCGGCTTCCTCTTCTATTGCCTCTACACCATCACCGGCCTCCCCGAGCCATTTGAACACCATCAATCCCCTCTCGATCACCGCATCCGTGACTTCCAAAAACTCGCTGAGACCTTCGGCCCCGCCTGTGTCATATGGCGCTTCGATCCCATTGTCCTCTCCCCCCATATTTCCCAAAAAGACACTGTCGCGCGCTTCTCTACCATCGCACGCCTGCTCTCCAGGTGCACCCGCGACTGCATCGTCTCCTTCGTCCAACAATACCCCCATGTCCTCCGCCGCCTCTCTCAGCGCCACATCGATCTCATAGACCCGCCTCTCGACACTAAACGTGCACTCCTTCGCCAGCTCGCCGCCATCGCACGCTTCCACGCCATCTCTCTCCAGGTCTGTTGCCAAGATGAACTCGTCGGCGGCCTCGTCAAAAAAGCTCACTGCGTTGATATCTGGCGCTTCCGCGAACTCGCTGCCACTACTTTACCTAATGTTCCCCGCCGCCCCACTCGCCCCACCTGCGGTTGCTCGCTCAGCATCGACATCGGCTCCTATCATGCTTGCCCACATGCCTGCCTCTATTGCTACGCCCGCCCCCACAATTCAAACCCACACTAACCCCAGACCTCCCCCTATGCTCCTTGTCCACGCCAATATAACCGTCAAACACCAACACTTCGACACCTTTATTAAGGCCACGCACTCCAACACGCGCACTAACTTGCAACTGCCCGGGTTCGCCCGCTTCCACCTCATCCAACAACATGACCACCCCCCTAACCTCGCTCTCATCCAACCCTGCCGCACTACCCAGGATGCCCGCTGCCACAAACAAAGCCCTCAAGGCACCCTAAGCCGCGATACCGTCGCACCCTTGATCGCCTCTCCTCGCACTGACCCCACATTCCTCAATGCCTTCCCCCATGACGCTCACCGCCACTAACCCCTTCACCTTCGTCCCGCCCGGGCGCATCTTCTTCGGCCCCGGCTGCTTCAGCCACCTCCCTCATCACGCTGCCGCACTCGGTTCCCGCGCTCTCCTCGTCCGCAGCCCCCGCAACCACCACGCCGCCGCCGCGGCTGCCGCACTCGCCAACGTACGCCTCCTCGCTGCCGAGTTCTTCCTCTCCTCCGAACCCTCCGTCCAGGATATCCTCGACGCCATCGCCTCCGCTCGCGCTGCACACGTGGATTGTATCGTCGCTGTCGGTGGCGGCAGTGTCATCGACGCCGCTAAAGCTATCGCCGCTATGCTCACTAACCCGGGCGACCTCTTCGACTACCTGGAAACAATCGGCCGAGCACTCCCACTCCCCAACCCACCCCTCCCTTCCCTCGCTGTCCCCACTACCGCAGGCACCGGCGCTGAAGTCACTTTCAACGCCGTCATCTCCTCGCCCGCCCACCACCTCAAGGTCAGCTTGCGCCACCCCACCCTCCCCC
>JAOACZ010000096.1 GCA_026417575.1 bacterium
CGGAGATGTGTATAAGAGACAGCTCTAAAAACGTCACCTGGCATAGCATGTCCGGAAATAATAACTCGTCCGGCTCTTCAATCGTAACCCGTACCGTAATCGTGTTCTTCGCTAAATTCGCCCGCGGCTCGATCCGTAACACCCTCCCCCGGTAACGTCGACGACCAGCCGTCTCTGTCGTAATTAATACCGGCATCCCTGTCTCCACCGAGCCAATATTCGCTTGGCTTACATCAACCCGCACGTGCAGCTCCCGCGGGTCATACAGCGTCATCAGCGTCGGATCCCCATCCTCTCCGGCAGTTATCCACTCACCCACGCTCCGCCGCACACTCAGCACCCTCAGCGGCCGCGGATGCGCCGGAACGCGCACCGTACACTGCTCCACCGCACGCTGCGCTAAATGCCACGCTGCCTCCGCTGCCGCAGCCTCCGCGCGCGCCTGTGCCACCTCCTCTGCTCGATACCCCGCCGCTCGCTTCCGCCACTGCGCCTCCGCTAACGCATACCCCGCCTCCGCTTGCCGATACGCTGTGTACACCCCTTCATACTCGTCCGTTGACACTACCTGCGCCCGCAGCATCGCTCGCACCCGCTCGTACCGCGCACTCGTACTCCGTAAACGCTCCGCTGCCTCACTCAACCCTGCCCGCGCTGCTGCTATGTCTTCGTCCCGATACCCACTCTCTAACCGCGCCGCACGATTGCTCGCCGCAAGAAACGTCGCAAGCGCAGCCTCACTCTGTTTGCGCAAATCTTGATCGTACAGCTGCGCCACTACCATCCCGCTCGTCACAATCTCACCCTCATGCACATACAGCGCCGCCAACCGCTCCGTCACCCGCGCCGTCACCACAATCGGATAACGCGGAGTCGGCACCTCAACCCAACCGCTCGCCATGAATTGCCCGGCCACCGACCCCTCGCGCGGCAACGCAACTGCACTCGCTACAGATACCGCCTCTCCCTCGGACCCACGTGCCGTCACCCGCCCTAACACAAAACCCACTCCTACACACCCCACCGCCGTAACAATTACCCACCCCCACCTGACCGGCCGTGTCCGCGGCCCCACCGCGTGTGAAATGCGTAAGCGCTCAACATCCATCGCTACTCCATTGTACTACAGCCGTCGCACAAATGTCAAAAAAGTATTATAGCTCCATTATTGCTGTTCTGCCAACTTCCCCACTCCCCACTAAACACCCCCGCCACACCTACGCCCGCAATCTCCGCACTTGCCCTACCACATCCTTTTCCCTACCACCACTTTTCCCCTTCCCTTGCACTCCAACACCCTTTTTGCTATCATAACCAACGTAATCTCTAAAGGATCCCTTATGCTGCTCCACTTCCCTCGCATCGCACTGCTCATAACGCTCCTCAGCTTCTCCACCCTGGCCGCGCAGATCTTCTCCTACAGCGCATCCTCCGTCAAAACAGTCGATACGGATAACCTCTGGGACGGCGTCAATCGTCAAGGCCAGATCCAGGTCTTCTCTCGCACTCAGTGGGTCCCCGTCGAGGGTCCTAACGAAACCCCCTACCGCTTCGGCGCCTGTCCACGCGTTGGCGACATCACTGGCGATGGTAAGCCCGAGCTCGTTATCGGCGACGCCGCCGGCTTCGTCTGGATCTTCGACCTAACTCCCGCCAGCCCTCATCGCACAGTCACTAACGGCCGCTTCATCCCCTCTTACTTCGGTGATTGCCTCACCGTCGCTCTCGCTGATTGGAATAATGACAAACTCCTTGACCTCATCTGCGGCGACGTAGGCGGCTACGTCAGCTGGTGCAAAAACCTCGGCGGCGGCCAGTTCACCACCGCCGACGGCGTCCCCGCGTACTTCCTCGTCACCAATGCTTTCCCCTGGGAAAAACGCGAAGCTTTCCCCCTCGTCCTCCTCGGCCGCGAGCCCCTTAATGTCGGCCGCTTCTCCGCCCCCTACGCCGCTCAGCTCCTCCGCGATGGCCGCCTCCACCTCCTCGTCGGTGATGGCTCCTACTCCGCAAACTCCGTCTACCTCTTCCGCAATACCGGATCACCAGGTCTCCCAGCCTTCTCTTCACCCGAACGCTACTGGCTCGCCTATGGCTCCGGCCGTGAACAGCTCGTGCCCGCCCTCGGTGACCTCGATGCCGATGGCGACCTTGACCTCCTCGTCGGCGACCGCCTCGGCAATGTCCATCTCTACCTTAATCAGCCCCTCAACTCCTCTGACCCAAAAGAACGCTACCTCATGACCTACCAATACCCCCTCGACTTCGAAGGAAACCGCTCCCCCGTCGGCCCCCTCGTCCGCCCAGAATTAACTGACTGGGATGGCGATGGCGACCTCGACCTGCTCCTCGGCGCCGGCGATGGCCGCGTCTACCTCGCCTTGAATAACGGCTCCCCCACCGAACATCTCTTCCTCCGCCCTCAACCCCTCACCTCCCCCGACATCCTTAAACCCTACCGCGCCCCCGAAGGCGTCAACGTCGATTACATGCACTACCTCGTTACCCCCCGCTGGAATAGTGGCGCCTACCTCTCCATGTCCTCCGAAACCTCCGAAGATGGCTCTTCCCGCTCCTTCATCCGCTACACACTCTTTAATAACTACGCCGGCTTCATGCAAAAAATCATCTGGCCCTTCCAAATCAAATTCCCTGTCGGTAAACACACCTTCCTCATCACCTGCCGCGCTCGCAACTATAAACGCATCACTGTCGAACTCCATCACCACGAAACTGCTAAGCGTGCAAAATCTGACACCTTGCTCGAAGCTTGGCCAATGTACCGTTTCGACATCAAACCATCCCCCTCATGGCAAACTCTGCGCGTTCCCATCGAAATAAAACCTGAGTTCCGCGAAAACGATGGCCTCCTCACTGTCATCCATAAGTCTGTCTTTACTCAGGTAGATCCCCAACCAGGACTAGAATTCGATATCAGCGAAATCCGCGTGGAATAACTCCACCTGTCTCTTATACACATCTCCGAGCCCACG